>CAJXBG010000012.1 GCA_913050215.1 uncultured Gammaproteobacteria bacterium | reverse complement strand
CGGTTTGGCCGGAGTGGCGACCTGCTCTCGTAAATACTCCGGTATGGCTTGGGCAGCTGTCACCGCGGCACCAGAATTGAACGCGTCATTACCAAGCACCAACAGGTCTTCCGCCTCAGGCCAGGCTTCTAGTGAAATGTCAGAGACACCAGCGCCCGACGAAAAATTTATCTTGTCCGCAAAAGACCAACCGGAACCGACCCCGACCCAGGGCCCTTCGGGTAAAACCGGCACTTCGTTAGCGAGGTATACTCCCTCTGGCTGAACGCGTGTTGCGATACCCCCACTGACATCATAGGCGCCATAAAACAACTCTTCTTGTCTAGCTGTTTGCGCAACCATGACATGCGTTGCCGTTCCATCTACACTTTTTCGAAATCGTCCCTGAGCAATACACGCCAACGTGGAAACACCAACCACGGGGATATCCAGACCGAAGGCAAGTCCTTGGGTCACGCCCACGGCAATCCTAAGCCCGGTGAACGAACCTGGACCTTTACCAAATACAATAAGATGAATGTCATTCTTGTCTAGATTTGCATCTGCAAGAATTGTGACTATACGAGGCAGAAGCTCCAGACTGTGACTTCTGTCTATCTGCTCAAAGCGTGTTATTTCAGTGTCTTCTGTTCTGATACCCAACACGCAAGCTGTGGTTGAAGTATCAATTGCAAGTATATTCATGGGGCTGACCAATCAATTAACAGGCTGGATTCTACTTGATTTCACGCTAACTCGCATAATGGGTCGGGTAACAAAAATTAATCGTTAGCGCACAAGATAATTAAAAAGTGATCCGGGCAACGCTTTAATCGAGCGATTCCATGTAAGTAATTGCTTCCTGTTGTGATCCTAGCCAAGGCATATCTGGTAGGCTCTTTAGAAATTTTCCACCATAACTTTTCGTTAGCACTCTGTTATCACCAAGTACAAACAACCCTCTATCGCTCTCCTGACGAATGAGCCGCCCAAAACCTTGCTTCAATGCGATTGCGGCGTCAGGTATTGACACAGAACTGAACCCGTTTTCACCCTTAGCCGCGGCGAGACGCATTTGAGCGACGTGCAGTGGATCCGAAGGGTTTGTAAAAGGAAGCTTGTCGATAACAACACATCTGAGGTCTGTACCCTTTACATCGATACCCTCCCAAAAGCCCTGCGTTGCGAGCAGAACGCACCGCGGAATAATTTTAAACTTATCTAGTAGCTTTTGACGTGACATAGCACCCTGCACTAGATAGTTAATCCCACCGGTTTCAGCGATAATCGCCCGCGCCGCGTGAAGCGCCTTGTAACTGGTAAAGAGGATAAAACTTCTACCCTGATTGGCTTTCAAAATTGGCAGACAAAAGGCCATTAATGCCGCGGTGTGATCATTCGAGCCAGGCACAGGTATCCCGTGGGGAATCAATCCCCGGACTTGCTCTGAGAAATCAAAGGGACTCTCAAAACGGTATTCAGGATCATCTTCAAGACCCAGCGCACTTCGCGCGTGATCAAATTTTTCAGCAACAGACAAGGTTGCTGAGGTAAATATCCAGCTCTTGTTCGGTTCCCGAAAAAAGGGTGACAACGAATCAGCGATGACAACTGGCGACAGCCTGAGAGTAAACGACTTCTCTTGACGCTCAATCCAATGCGCATACACACTGTCTGCTTCTACCTGCTCAGTCAGCACTGCAAATCGATCCATTAGCCTCAAACAGCGCTGATAACACTGCTGCAGCACCTTGCTCCTGATAGCACTGGTTTCCAACAACTCCGCCAGTGTTGAAAACGACAGGTCCATTTCGTCAATGGCATCCTGAATCTCCACCATCGTCAATAACTCTTCGAGATCAATGGCTGGATTCATGCTGAAAACCCGTGACAACCCATTCACCGAATCCTCGTAACCCATAGCTGATCTGCGCAACTCAGGGTGATCATTTCCCAGCAGCTGCAGTTCGCGTTTTACATCCCTTGACAGCTCCATCAATTGACCGCTAGTAACAGTCTCACCAAAGAAATGACGAGCCACAGAGGAGATTTGGTGCGCCTCATCGACAATAACGACATCAGCGCTAGGCAATAGAGAAGAAATAGACTCCTCTTTCATCGCCAGATCCGCCATTAACAAGTGATGATTAACAATCACGATATCAGCATGAACAGCTTTTTCTCTTGCTCGATACAAGGGGCATACATCAACACTGGGGCATTCTCCACCCAGACAATTATCTGTTGTGCTGGTAATCAAGCTACCGACAGACTCCAGGTCTTTATCACTCAATTCGTTAAGATCACCTGTGCGACTCAATTGGGACCATTCTCGAACCCGCACAAGCTGAGAAAGCAAGTCTGGCTCAACGATCTCGGTCATCACCTTAATATTTTTCGCAAGTCTTTCTGGACAAAGATAATTACTTCGACCTTTAAGCAAGCTGACCTTGCGAGATAAACCCAGTAATTTCAGTATGGTCGGTAAATCTTGATAATAAAGCTGGTCCTGCAGCGTTTTTGTACCGGTAGAGACAATCGCATTTTTTTGTTGCAAGAGAATGGGCACTAGGTAGGCAAATGTCTTTCCTGTTCCAGTACCAGCCTCAATGAGCGCGTTACTTTTCTGTTCAAGGGCCGACGCAATGGCGGTTGCCATTTCTATTTGCTGATATCTCTCCACATATTCAGGCACTTCGCGATGTAACAACCCATCTACGCAAAACACCTCTAAAATACTCGCTTCGAGATCCACTTTGGTCCTTATCCTAATGCTGATTTATTTTGGTAACTATGCCAGTATCTTAGCAACGATGAACACGAACAGATAATGGATAAATCACAGCGCAAGATAACAGGTTTGATACTCTGCGGTGGCAAAGGCACTAGACTGGGTAACAAAGACAAAGGGTTGGTTCCCTATCGGGGAAAAATGCTCGTCCAGCATATGATCGATAGAGTAAAACCACAGGTTGATCAGTTGCTGATTAACATTAACCAGAATGAGAATGAGTACGAGACATTCGGCGCGCCGTTAACTACAGACGCCGACAATAATTATCGGGGACCGCTCGCTGGCGTCTTAAGTGCAAAATCAAAAATAACAACAGAATTTTGTTTTGTTGTTCCCTGCGACATGCCACACATACCACTGAACACAGTCGAAAGATTGCTCACAGTTATCGGTGACAAACCCGCAGTTGCCGTCGCAAATCGGGGAAGAGTACAACCTTTGGTTTTGTTAATCAGATCCTCGATAATCGGAACTATCTCCAACAGACTCAAGGGTAAAAATAAATCGGTGCTCGGATGGCTCGAGTCAATAGGCTATACCACGGCGAATTTTCAAGATTCAATTTCAGAATTCCGTAACCTGAACGAGCCAAGTGAATTTAAGTAAAGCAGTGATAACAGCAAACGGGGAAAGCGGGGAATACCAAAACGAGGCATGACATGCCTTTTGGTCGAAATCACGGCGTCGGAAAAGTGCTTCCGAGCAGGAAGTGTATAAGGGTTTTGGTCCAATTTGACCATTCCCTTCACTAGTCACGAAGACGAGTAAACCTCTAAAAGAATCAAAAAAGCCCTCATATAGAGGGCTTTTTCTTAAAGCAGCTTACTTCTTCTTAGCCGCTTTTTTCTTTGCAGCTGGCTTTTTCTTTGCAGCTACTTTTTTCTTGGCAGCTGGCTTTTTCTTTGCAGCTACTTTTTTCTTGGCCGCTGGCTTCTTCTTAGCAGCAGGCTTTTTCTTGGCAGCTACCTTTTTCTTAGCAGCTGGCTTTTTCTTTGCAGCTGCCTTTTTCTTAGCGGCTGGCTTTTTCTTTGCAGCTGCCTTTTTCTTAGCGGCTGGCTTTTTCTTTGCAGCTACCTTTTTCTTGGCGGCTGGTTTCTTCTTAGCTGCAGGCTTTTTCTTAGCAGCTACCTTTTTCTTGGCAGCAGGCTTTTTCTTAGCAGCTACTTTTTTCTTGGCAGCAACTTTTTTCTTAGCCACTACTTTTTTCTTTACTACTTTCTTTTTCGCAGCAGGTTTCTTTTTCGCCGCTACCTTTTTCTTTTTAGCAACCACTTTGTACACTCCTGTCTTACTGTTGAAGAACAAATTTTCGTTAGAACAGAACCACTTTTTTCGCCAAGCACCTGTAATACTTCTCCCCGGCAGTGTGTTTTTTACAACACAATTTAAGAAACCACGTATACAGTTGCATCAACGAAGAGAAGTTTAGACAAAAAAAAACAAATTGCAAAATTTTTTTATAAAAAACGTATCTTTTTCAACGTTTTACCTGATTATCTTAAAAAAAAACTAACAAATCAGCTCTATCTAGCCGAAAACGCAACTTTACGGGTTCGTTTGGTCATTTAAAATCGTAAAAATCTTGTTAGAAATTTCTTCCGTTGAACCTAGCCCATCGATCGCATCATAGGTAAGCGACGAATCGCTCTCGTCGGATAGACGCTGATAAAACAATACCAACGGTTCCGTTTGTTCGACATATACTTTTAGACGTTCGTTAATCGTCTCCTCTGTATCATCGTCGCGTTGAATGAGTGCTTCTCCAGTTTCGTCATCTTTACCTTCCACCTTCGGTGGATCGAACAACACGTGATAAATACGGCCAGAGTCCAGATGGACTCTACGTCCACTCAATCGTTTTACAATCTCTTCTTCGGGTACTTTGATTTCAATGACACTATCGATTGCAATATTTTCGTCTACCAATGCCTGAGCTTGTGGAATTGTTCGAGGAAAACCATCGAACAGGAAACCTTTTTCACAATCCGGTTGCGTAATACGCTCTTTCACCAGATCGATTATGATTTCATCGGTGACCAACGCGCCTGATTCTAGTACAGCTTTTACTTTCTCGCCTAAGGCGGTCCCTGCTTTTATCGCTTCTCTCAGCATGTCACCGGTAGATATCTGGGGTATCCCGTATTTATCCATCACCAGTTTTGCCTGTGTACCTTTGCCCACGCCCGGTGCGCCTAATAGAATCATCTTCACGTCAGAATCTCCCGACTTTTAGTAAGTTTAGAAAAATTAAAATCTACAATCCGTTATTAGCCAATGGCGAGCCGAAACGATAAAAATTCGCTACATTTTGACATAAGTAAAACATTACAAAGGGCCGGCTATGAACCAATACACCTATTCAGACTGTACCCTTTGAGCAGAAATGACGTTCGACAATCGCTCAATTTTTTCCAGCGTCTTCAGCAGACCGTTGATGCTAGTCACTTCAATTTCCATCGCGACCACCACTTTCTTGTCTCGCCTGTCACTACTCATTGAGAAAACGTTAGTATTTTCCAACATGAACACACCGGTAACATCATGCAGCAGGCCCGCTCGATCGTAGGATACGATTTCTATATTGACTGGGAAAGTTACAGCCGTGTTTTGCCGCCAATCAAGCCGGATAATATTTCCGGACAAATTCGCCTGCAGCGCTTTCAGACAGTCTTGGCGGTGGACGTAAACCTTATTGGCATCGTTGATTACGCCAACGATTGAATCGCCAGGTACAGCCTTGCAACATCTAGACATTTCGTGTTCAAGATCACCAAGGCCAGCGATTAACGATCGCTTCTCATCGAGCGGTTTCGCTTCTCCTGGTAAGAGACTGAGTTGCTTATCCCTTTGATCGAGTTCAACTAACGTGACTGCCTTCTCGACAATATTTAGCACACCTACTTCGCCGACACCAATTTCAGCGTAAAGATCATTTGGCTTTTTGTATCCCAACGATTTAACCAGTGCATTTAAGTCGGCATTTTCAAAACCCAAGTGCCGAAGTTCTTCAACAAGCAGCTTTTTACCTTCAGAGGCATTCTTTCTTTTTGTTCTCTGACCAAACCACGATTGGATTTTTGCTTTCGCGCGACTGGTCGCGACATAACCTAGATGTTCGTGTAGCCATTCCCTTCGAGGTTCCGTTTTGTCGCCAACAATCACTTCAACCTGGTCGCCAGATTTCAATCTTGTATTGAGCGGCACCACTTTTCCGTTAATCTTAGCACCCCGACATTTATGACCCACCTCTGTGTGAACGCGATAAGCAAAATCTACAGGTGTCGCCTTTGGCATCATGTCTATGACATGACCTTCTCTTGTAAACAAGTAAATTCGGTCGAGGCTAACTTCGGATAGAAGGTCTGATGAAATCTCAGCAACGTCGCCGAGTTCTTCGCCCCAGTCGAGCAGCGTTCGCAACCAATCAATTTTCTGCTGATAAGCTTCTGGTTCAGGATCGTTCTCTTTCGACTTGTATTGCCAGTGGGAACAAACCCCGTATTCCGCCTCTTCGTGCATATCGAAGGTTCGAATCTGCACTTCAAGAACATTCCCTTCCGGTCCAATTACCGCGGTGTGTAAACTGCGATAACCATTTTCTTTCGGTGTGGCGATATAGTCGTCGAATTCGTAGGGCAGGTTTCGCCAGCGTCCGTGAACAATCCCCAGAGCGCGATAACAATCGTTAATGTCGGGAACCAGTACACGCACCGCTCGTACGTCATACACCTGAGAGAAAGAGATACCCTTGTTGTGCATTTTTCGCCAGATACTGTAAATATGTTTAGCACGCCCTTCTACTTGTGCTTCAACATGTACCTCTTTTAATTTTGTTTTCAGCGTATCAATGACTTGTACAATGTAGTCTTGTCTGTCCCTGCGTTTTTCATCCAGCAGTGATGCAATTCTTTTGTAGGCAAGCGGCTCAAGGTACCGAAAAGACATATCTTCCAGTTCCCATTTTAGATGACCAATACCCAACCGATGCGCCAGTGGTGAGTAAATTTCAAATACCTCACGCGCCAGTTTAATTCTTTTCTCAGGCTCAGCGCTGCCAATAGATCTTATCGCACAGGTCCTTTCAGCCAATTTGATCAGCGCCACCCTGACATCATCAACAATGGAAATCAGCAATCGCTTGGCTTGTTCTAATTGGTCTTTTTGTTCGCCTAGAACCTCAGATTTCGAGAACTGTATATTGCTGATTGCGGCCATTCTCAACACACCTTCCACCAGCGTGCCGACACCTTCACCAAACTGTTTCTTTACGTGGTTGAGTGTAATCTGATTTTCACGCACAGCACGATAGATGATCGCGGCAATGATACCGTCTTCGTCGACTCGAAGGTCTGTAAGGATATCCGCCATATCAAGTCCGGTGCGATGGCTACTTCGACCGGCTTTCCAGACAGTGTTGGTTGATATAGCTTTTGCTTCTGCCTGCTCAGACAGATCACATACTTCGCGAACTCTCGCAAGATTAAGTGATGGATAATTTTCGTTTAGCTTGCACAACCAAAACTCAATGTCGATGCGACCATCAATATCGAGCGGTTGTTCTTCTCGAACTTTTACCATAATTGCTTTTGTTGCTTTTCCGGACTCACTCGAATTAGCTAAGACAAGTCATCGTAAATGAAATGCGCCACATTCAGCGCATCGCTCCTGGAATAGCTTTTCAATTTATTTGTGTTCTTCACTCGTTGGAACCAATTGCTTACGTGTTGTAAGAAAAGCATGCAATCGATTCAACGTGATTCGTGTGGGGAAACATATCGATAACGCCTGCATTTTCAAAACGATACCCACTTTCAACCAGCAATTTCGCGTCCCTCGCAAGGGTCACCGGATTGCAGGAGACGTACACTAACCTTTCAACCTTATGGCTTGCAAGCTTTTTACATACCTCTTCTGCACCACTTCTGGGCGGGTCTATGAGCACTTTATTGATGTCCTGCAAGCCAGGTATACAGGGGCTTTCAGCGAACAGGTCGGCAGATATAAAAGTGGCATTCTTTATGCCATTTCGCGCGGCATTTTCCCCAGCGCGAAGCACGCTGGATGCCGAAGCTTCAATACCCAGAACTGACCGTGCAATGGTGGCCAAAGGTAAACTGAAATTACCAATACCACAGAAAGCGTCAAACACATCGTCTTCAGGTTTCAGCGCCAGAAGCTTTACTGCTAGCGGGATCATTCGCTGATTAATTGCCTGGTTAATTTGAATGAAGTCCATTGGATGAAAATCGAATACGAGGTCAAAATCAGGCAATGAATAACTTAACCTTTCATTTCCATCGGCTGGGAATATCTTGTGGACTGACTGCTCGTTGCCAGGTTGCAAATAGATAGAAACAGAATTTTCAGCACCAAAGCGCTGAAAAAGCGCTAGGTCTTCATCGACGAAAGACTCCAAATGGCGGAATACCAAAGCAGTTTCACTATCACCCACAGCAACTTCGATTTGTGGCACCGCACGACATACCGAGAGCTGTTCTACCAACTTCGCTAACGCCTCAATTCTTTCGCCTACAGACCTTCGTAGCACACCACAAGTCTCTATTTCAGAAATATAGGGTTTCATTTTTTCCCTAAACCCGACGAGCACCTTGTCTTTTTTATCTACAAACTTAACACCTAGCCGCGCCTTGCTGCGGTAAGCGCTAACGGGCCCTTTCAGAGGTTGCAACCAACTCTCTGGAGCATTCTCTCCTAGCAAGCTAACGAGATGATTGTGCTTGAAATTAATTTGAGCGTCTGGATCAAGGTGTTGCAAACTACAACCACCACATTTATCCGCCGCCATACAAGCTGGGTCAACCCTATCGGCGTTTGACCTGATTACACTTATTGTCTTATAGATTTTCTTACGACGCTTCTGCACATAAGGTTCGGCGATTACGACTTCATCCGAGAGCGCTCCCAGCACCACAATTTTTTCGTCATCAGTCGTGCCGTAGCCCTCGGTATGTAAGTCCAGAGTCTCAATTTGTACTGGGTCAAAATTTTTAATTCTCTTCGCCATCAAACACTCAGCATGTATTTACTATATTAATCAGGGTACATCTTTATTTGGCGCAACGTCTAACGTTACTGGAATCATTCAGATGGCGTAAATACACCTGTTGAAAGATAACGATCACCGCGATCACAGATAATGGCAACTATCGTCGAATTTTCAACTTCACTGCTAATCTGAAGCGCGCCGGCCACTGAACCACCGGAAGATACGCCACAGAAAACACCTTCTTCGACGGCTAGTCGTCGCATCGTAGTTTCCGCGATGGACTGATCCATATCAATAACCCGATCAACAATCGTCTTGTTAAAAATGCTCGGCAAATAGGCTTCCGGCCATCTTCTGATGCCAGGGATCGCCGAGCCTTCAACTGGTTGTAGGCCAATAATCTCCACATCCGGCTTTGCTTCTCGAAAATACCGGGATACGCCCATAATTGTTCCTGTCGTCCCCATTGAACTAACAAAGTGCGTAATATTTCCGTGGGTCTGCTTCATTAACTCCGGACCCGTGCCTTCGTAATGCGCGATGGGGTTATCTAGGTTAGAGAACTGGTCAAGCACCTTGCCTTTACCTTCTCGCTCCATCTTAGTGGCTAGATCACGCGCACCTTCCATACCCTCGTCCTGTGTTACCTCAATCAACTTCGCACCGTATGCTGTCATCGCAGATTTTCTTTCGCTACTCATATGAGAGGGCATGATCAGCACCATTTCATATCCCTTAATCGCGGCGACCATCGCGAGTGCAATGCCCGTGTTACCACTGGTCGCCTCTATAAGGGTGTCGCCTGGTGATATTTCACCCTTTAACTCTGCTCGGACAATCATGCTGAGCGCAGGTCTATCCTTCACCGAGCCTGCTGGATTATTCCCTTCGAGTTTTAACAATATTGTGTTGGTCGTCTCACCGCCCATACGCTGTAATTTGACCAAAGGCGTATTTCCAACGAAAGCGTCAATGGTCGGGTAATTTGTCTCATTCATAGGGTTCAAACTTTAAAAATGCGTGTTAACTTTCAATAATAGGAGATCATCGTGAATACATATAATATCAGGATAGTCTAAGTTAATTCCCCCTTGTCATAACATTATTCAGGGGGTCAAGACTTTGGCAGGAATAACGCCAGTGAAATTATGCCCACATTATTTGCCAATTAGATGTGAATCATCCGTTTGCTGTCGAACATGTGGGCGATTCGCACATGCATGAGCATCGCATCAGTCAGGCAAAAAAGTTTACGCCTATTTATGGCAGGTACAGACTAGATACCGGCGCTGCGACACACCGATTAATGCTGCAGAGTTTCCAGCAACTGAAACGCGGCCCACTGCAAACAATTCGCAGCTTTACCAACTTACTAGCTTTTCAAGAAATTCCAGCCAGCAAAGCCTTCCGAGAGTTGCAGGATGCCAATGGCGAGTTGAGCTTCTTTCACCTTGAATCCAGTAAGATCTACCAGTCTCAGTTGCATGCCAGACCTGATGAATCATTCGAAGTACGAGAACTTGTTGACCGCGCAATTGCTTTCGCAACCAAGGCGCTGGTCCGACCCCGTGTGGACATACTGTATCAATACCGTGATTCGAAACAACATCACAGAATAGCCAACAAGGATGCTGTTACTTCACTCATATACAACTTCATCCTACACCGAATAGCTCACTCGGCATTCGATAATAAATCTCCTGATTCAAATTCGCATCTGATCTCATTTGAAATCAACAATACGCCAAGCGGTATTTTGTTGAGACAATATTCGGGTAATCGTATCGCGAGCGGTCAATCGACAAGTCTGGCAACGCCAGACGCGCTCGAAATAAGCGACCAACTAACGGCACTACTGGAAATTACTCAGGCTCATATACATCAGTCCAGACTTGAAATTCCACTTCTATCATCAAGCCCACTAAATCGGGTAGGTTTATCAAACCTCAGCGGCAGAGTCATTAGCACCAATATTGCAAGACGAGCAGCCATATCCAATAGACTTGAAGATCTGGGTATGAAGATCACAAGTGAAGAAAAAAACGTGAACTGCTTTTTCGTGGACCCAGAGCAGCAGATCACTTCACGGCAACAAATCGATGAATGGTCTAAATCTGGCATTGTCTTTCTATTTAACGACAGCGGGCCATGGGAGGATGCGAACAGCAAGCCCCTGCAATATCCAATAAAGCATCGTGAATTGTTAGTTGAGCTGAGCGTCGTGGCACAATGTGCTGCTCGCGCTCAGATTAAAAGTAGCAATGTCTTAGTTGTTGATGACAACCTGCAGAACCTCCGACGGGTTGTGACCCATCTCGAATCTCTGGGCGTTCATGCGACATCAGCAACTAACGACAGCGAAGCAATCGCACTTTTTGGTAAACACATTGATTTGGTATTCATAGATCTGCACATGCTGAGAACGAATAGATTTCAGACATCTATGGCAAGAAGAAACGCCATGCACCCCCTCGTTCCAATCATCGCTTTGTCGCCTAGTCTCTCACCTAACGATTTTTCAGCGGCGTTAAAGAGCGGTATAAACGACATCTACAAGAAACCCATTGATCGGGCAACTATTGAGCAGGCTCTGACGCAGCATGTCGGGTATCAACCGGCAACTCGGCGCGCGAATAGCACTGCTAAGAAGCCGGCTCTGGCCAATCTTCAGTCTGATGTATCTGACGTCGTGGACCTTGATCTTTCTCTGGTTCGTGCAGATAACCGACCCGCTCTAGCGAAAGAGATGATGGACATGCTGGTTGAATCACTGCCTGTTGATATCGAACAATTGAACATTCATTTTCAGCAACAGGACTACCCAGCAATGGGGTTTATAGCCCATAGGATCAAAGGCGCTTGTTGCTGTTGTGGTGTTCCTAAATTTGAAGATTCGATCAAGAAATTAGACCGGTTGCTTAAAAGCAAAATGGTGCTCGAGGCGCACCCCAGCGCGGTGACACAGCAAGATAAAGGCATTAACGCTGTGATGATGATCGTGAATCACGATGCAAACAGACTCATTGAATGGCATCTTAGCCACCGAAACGCTTTCTTAAACCAAGTTGAAGACCAGGGACGAGTGTAGGTTCTAAACTGCCCCTCCCTCAAGCACAGAGAACGCTTGGGCTAGCCCCTGTTCATCGGTCACAGACAGATAGGTATGCGTCACACCGAGCTTATTAGCCCTCTGCTGTGCAGCTCCATGCAACACAACCTCTGGTGAACCGGATGGCTTGTGAGTCACCTCAATCAATTTAAAGTGAACGCCTGCGCTCATTCCCGTGCCAAGCGCCTTGGCCACTGCCTCTTTCGCAGCAAACCTTTTGGACAGGAACTTCACCTTGTCTTTCGAGGATTTAAAGTCTGTCATCTCCCTCGAGGCAAGGATTTTTTCCGCAAAACGTTCGCCGAATCGCTCAAGACTGTTTGCGATACGCGAGGTTCTGACAAGATCAGTACCTATTCCTTTAATCATAGGGCGCCCACTTGGTAAAAATCACCTGACAAACAACTCTCTGCTTTTCAGCGGCTTGCCACCTAACAGATAATGGAAGGTAGTTCGCAGAATCACTTTAGCACAGCGTAACGCTTCGGGTTCAGTGAAGTCCCGCTCAGATATAGCACGGAGTGTTTCGCCCCGAAAACTTACCACATCATGCTGTTCACCGGGTTTAGAAGTCTCACCTGATTGATGATCACGCCAAACGTCGACCACCGGGATAAATCCTTCTCCGGCACGAAACTCATAGCGCTTGTTGGGTTCTATCTGCGCTCTGTTCGAGGTCTCATTGAAATTAATGCCGTAACCCATTGCATCTAACAGAAACAGCTCAAACTTTCTCAGCGAAGCTTGTGCCGCCTCACCAATCATCAGATCTTTTAAGACACTCTGATAAGCACCAAACAAATTTTCTAGTGGATCACTTTTCGCCAGTAAGCGGACCATCAGCTCATTTACATAGAGCCCCATGATCAGATTCTCTCCGGTTAATCTAAAGCCACTGCTCGAAAACTCAATACCCGTCACGGTTTTGAGGTCGCCCTTGCCAATATAAGAGATGAGTAAGGGCGTAAATGGCTGCCAAATCGCCTGCTTAACCCCGCGCTTACTCCGGGCGCCCTTGGCGACCACAGCCACACGACCCTGAGCCTGTGTGTAAAGCTCGGCAATAAGGCTTGTGTCACGATATTTTCGAGTGTGAAGCACATACGCGGCGGACAAGTCGTTGCTGTCAGCGCCACCAGCCTCACTAGACATCATCGTACCCCAGGCTTTTAATTGCTCTGTCGCTGTCAGACCAGCCTGACTTGACTTTAGCCCAGACATTAAGCATCACCTTGCGCCCCAACAATCTTTCAATGTCTTTTCGAGCATCGGTTCCGATTCGTTTTAGTCGGCTTCCGCCCTTACCAATCAAAATAATCTTCTGACCTTCCCTTTCCACGAATACGACCGCTTCAATGCGAACGAGTTTTCCCTCATCCTTAAATTGTTCAATCTGTATGGTTAGCGCATATGGTAATTCTTCACCCAGCTGTCGCATCATCTTTTCACGGATGATTTCGGATACCATAAAACGTTCCGTTCGATCAGTTACTTGATCTTCCTCAAAATAGAAAGGGCTCTCGGGTAAGTACCCCGCAATGAGTTGCTCCAGTCGCTTTGTGTTGTCACCAGATTCGGCGGAAATAGGCACAAGGTCAGTGTCTGGAAAGATCTCCTGTAGCTTCTGCAGGTGAGGTAACAGCCGAGTTTTATCCTTCAGCAAGTCGACCTTGTTAATCGCGACGATCAACCGCCCCGGACTCAGCTTTACAAGCTCAGCCACCAATTTGTCGTCTTTGCTCCATTCGGTTCTATCCGTAACGAAAACGATCACATCAACATCCCGCAGCACGCTTTTAGCATTTCGGTTCATGTACCGGTTGATCGCTTTCTTCTCTTCCGTATGAATGCCCGGTGTGTCGACATATAGTATCTGCACGCCAGACTCAGTCTTGATACCCAGGAGCTGATGGCGGGTTGTCTGAGGCTTACTAGAAGTAATACTGACTTTTTGCATGAGGATGTGATTAAGCAAGGTGGACTTGCCGACATTCGGTCGTCCAACAATTGCGACATAGCCACAGCGTGTGTTTGAAGATTCTTTTTTAGTGGTCATGTCATTTGTCATGTTCTTCCTGCCAAGTGCAGTTTTATATCAAGTGCCGTCTTTTGCAAACGCAATGTTTTGTCAGTCGAGTTGTAGTATTTTTAGCGCCGCTGTCGCAGCATTCTGTTCTGCTATTTTCCTACTTGCACCTTCACCTATCAAATCAGGTGGCAATTCAGAGCCGCAACATTGCACCGTAAATATCTGATCGTGAGACTTTCCCTCCACATTGATTACCTTGTACTCTGGAGGCGCCAGGGCCCTCGCCTGCAGATACTCCTGCAATCTTGTTTTAGGGTCTTTCTGGGTCTGGGAAAGGGACAGTGATGCCAATTCCGTTGCAAACCAGTCGGCGATTCGCGCTGCTGCGACGTCGTGTCCCACCTCGAGATAAATGCCACCAATAATTGCCTCAAGCACATCGGAAAGAATTGAATCTCGATTAAACCCACCGCTTTTCAGTTCTCCCGGACCCAATAATAAATGCTCGCCAAGATTCAGCGCACGGGCGACCCTGGCAAGCGTTTCCTTGCGTACAATACTCGATCGCAGGCGACTCAGTTGACCTTCGTTTGCTGTCTCAAACTTTTTGTATAAAGTTTCGGCGATGACGACGCCGAGAAGTGCATCGCCAAGAAATTCCAAACGCTCGTAGTTTTTCGCACCTTGGCTTCGATGAGTTAACGCGCGGGTCAGCAGACCCTGATCATTAAAACTGTACCCCAGACGACGCTCAAGATGCTCGAGAGGATTCACTGGTTTTTAAACGAAACAGACTTATCGAAGCGGGCGATCAGATCTAGATTATAAAAAAGAGGAACCCGAACCTCATAGTCGAGGATCACCTCGACGCCAGACTTACCTCTTTTTACCTGAAGATTATCTTTGTGGTTAAAATCGCGAATGTTGTTAACCCTAAAGCGCTTTTTGATCATGTCTTCAAGCTCGTATCGACGCTTGTTAGCCATTCCGCTCTCCTCTGCCATGCTATCGAGCACCCCAGACATCGTATGATGATCAATGTAGGGAGGAATCAGCTTCAAACCTACCGTGATGACAGAGCCAAGCACCATAATCGTCAGCAGCCAACCAAAAAAACTCAACCCCCTCTGTCGAACAGGTAATCGCAGCATATGTCGTTGTTGCTTTGGACCTAATTGGCTCAATAAAGTCATCGTTCCATCCTCTTTAGGACTCCCGGATTTATTTTATCCAACGATCATTGGAAAAGGTCGGTAACGACAGTCCTGGATCCTTATGCATCCAGACGCCGACGGCTTTTCCTACTATATTCTCCTCTGCGGCATATCCCCAATACCTGCTATCACTACTCAGGTCCCGGTTGTCGCCCATCATAAAGTATTTTCCTTCTGGGACGATCCACTCCTCGGGTGCCGCGCCGCGATGCACATTCTTGTGAATCAAATGCGCTTCATCGCTGATCTTTTCTTCAAACACGAGATACTGTGGTCGGTTGGGTGGTATTTGCGCAATGAACTTCTGGGATTGCGCCACGCCATTTATGTATAACATCTTATCAGCATAGCGGATCTTGTCTCCCGGGATACCGATCACCCGCTTGATATAGTAGTCATCCTTGTGTGGCGGTATAAAAACCATCACCTCACCATTCTTTGGAGAATCTACATCTAATATTTTGGTACCCAATACCGGCAGTCTGAGGCCGTAGGCGTATTTGTTAACAACAATAAAGTCACCGACTAATAGGGTTGGTATCATTGATCCCGTTGGAATCTGGAAGGGCTCAAACAAAAATGATCTCAAGACCAGCACGATAGCCAAAACAGGAAAAAAAGAAATCGAGTATTCAACGACAAGGGGCTCTTTTAAGAGAGGCTCGGTTGTCGCTTCGAGATCAGGACTATCCCCACCCAGTTTTGACCGCACAACCTCGGCAGCCGCGCGTCTTTTTGGGCGCAAAAATATGCTGTCTAACATCCAAATTAGACCTGTAATGATCGTCGCCAACGATAGAATTAGAGGAAAGTTAAAACTCATTTATCCACCTGCAACACAGCAAGAAATGCTTCTTGAGGTATTTCGACACTGCCCACCTGCTTCATTCTTTTCTTACCCGCTTTCTGTTTCTCCAGCAGCTTCTTCTTACGAGTAATATCACCACCATAACATTTTGCTGTTACGTTTTTTCTCAGCGCCTTGACGGTTTGCCGAGCAATGATCTGTCCACCTATCGCCGCCTGAATCGCCACATCAAACATCTGTCGGGGAATCAATTCTTTCATCTTTTTCGTCAGAGCAAAACCCTTGCCTCTCGAGTCCTCTCGATGAACAATAACAGCGAGCGCGTCAACCTTGTCGCCGTTTATCAGGACATCGAGCTTCACGAGGTCTGACGCTTCGAATCTATCAAAACTATAATCGAGGGAAGCATACCCCCTCGTGACTGACTTCAGTTTATCAAAGAAATCTAGAACCACCTCATTCATAGGCAGATCGTAGGTGACAGACACTTGCTTACCCACAAACTGCATGTCTTTTTGGACGCCCCTACGCTCGACACAGAGCGTAATCACACTGCCAAGATGTTCCGAAGGTACAAGAATGTTAGCGGTAACAACCGGTTCCCGCATCTCTTGTACCAACGAAGGGTCGGGTAGTTGCGAGGGGTTGTCGACTTGAAAAACATCGCCATTTCGGGTCATCACCTCATATACCACTGTAGGTGCCGAGGTAATAAGATCAAGATCGTACTCACGCTCGAGGCGCTCCTGAATGATCTCCATATGCAGCATGCCGAGGAAACCACAACGGAAACCGTTTCCCAGAGCATCAGAACTTTCTGGCTCGTAAACCAGCGAAGCATCATTGAGCGTTAGCTTCTCAAGTGCATCTCGAAAACTCTCAAAATCATCGGCGCTCACTGTAAACATTCCAGCAAACACCTGAGGTTTTACTTTTTCGAATCCTGGCAGCGCTGGCACATCCGGGGTACTGGATAGCGTGATTGTGTCACCGACCGGGGCACCTTTCACATCCTTAATCCCGGCAACCAGAAAACCGACTTCGCCCGCCTGCAGTAACCCTGTTTCCGTTCGCCTTGGTGTGAAAATTCCAATCGAGTCAACCTGGTGAATCTTACCGATGGACTTAAGGACGATTCGATCCTTTTTTTCGAATTGGCCCTGGGTCACCCTGATCAATGACACAACGCCCAGATAATTATCAAACCAAGAATCAATAATGAGCGCTTGCGGTTCCTGCGCCCGCGTGTCTGCAGGCGAAGGAATAGCCTCGATGATCGCTTCAAGCAAATCCTTAACACCAAGACCGGTCTTGGCACTGACTTCAACCGCACCTGTCGCATCAATGCCAATGATTTCTTCGATTTCCTGACACACCGTATCCGGGTCAGCCTGAGGCAAATCGATCTTATTGAGGACGGGTAAAACTTCCAGACCTTGCTCTACCGCTGTATAACAATTGGCGACGGATTGCGCTTCCACACCCTGTGCGGCATCAACAACTAGTAACGCACCTTCACATGCCGCCAAGGAACGCGATACTTCGTAACTAAAGTCAACATGGCCAGGCGTATCAATAAAATTTAACTGATACCTGTTGCCATCCGCGGCATCATAATTCAGTGTGACGCTTTGAGCCTTAATGGTTATGCCGCGTTCACGCTCGATGTCCATGGAGTCAAGTACCTGGTTCTCCATTTCGCGCTGGGAAAGACCGCCACACATCTGTATAAATCGATCGGCCAGCGTCGATTTGCCATGATCAATGTGGGCAATAATTGAAAAATTACGAATGTGCTGCGAGTCAGCCAATATAAACTGCGAACCTCATGGAACGCCCTATTTTGCAAAGCGGTGAAGTCTATAGGAATAGCGCTTCGCGCGCCATTCGCAATGACTTATTCGCGGCCAGAGCCGAGCAACGCTACTCCGTGACTTTTATGACCATAAACTGAGGCGAACCACCCCTGACCACTCGTATGGGTATCGCGACGTTGGGACGCACATTTGAAACCATGGTCTCAAACTGCTCAACCGAACCTATCCAGATACTGTCCCAAGTGGTGATCACATCGCCTGCAACCAGACCAGCTTCTTGGCCCGCCCCCTCAAAAACCCGGGACACGACAACGCCTTTCGTCGTGCCGAGCTTTTCCGCCATGGCTTCGTCAAGGTTCACGACCTCAACACCAATTCTATTTCCAAGCTCCGCGGGCGCACCTGGCGCGCCCTGAAATGCTGCATTCTGTTCAAGCTCGCCAATCTTGATACCCAGTGTTTTTTGTTCACCATCGCGGACAATGACAACGTCCGCGATAGCATCAACATCAGTCATCCCCACAACATGGGGCAGCTCGGAGGAGAGATCAATCGCCTTGCCTGCAAAGTTCAAGATGATGTCCCCTTCCTTTAACCCTCCCATTTCCGCTGGGCTTCCCTCAAACACCTGTGTAATCAATGCGCCAGCAGCTCTGTCCAGCTTGAATGACTCAGCCAGGTCCCTGTCGACCCTTTGTATCTGAACGCCCAACCAACCGCGAGATACCGAGCCTTTTTCCCTGATCTGTTTCACGACATTCATTGCTACGCTCACAGGGATTGAGAAAGACAAACCCATAAACCCGCCAGACCGAGTGAATATTTGAGAATTAATGCCAATAACCTTTCCGCTCAAATTAAACAGCGGTCCACCAGAGTTCCCGGGGTTAATAGCAACATCAGTCTGAATAAATGGCACATAATTTGATCCTGTGCTACCCGGTAGACTTCTTCCTTTAGCGCTCACAATTCCCGCTGTCACCGAGTGCTCAAAACCGAAAGGAGAGCCTATGGCAACGACCCATTCACCGACATCCAACTCATCGGAATTGCCAAATTCGACTGTTGGCAGATCAGTTGCTTCAATTTTCAATAGCGCAAGATCTGAAAACTTGTCTGCACCCACAAGTGTTGCTTCCCGCTCACGCCGATCGCTTAGCGCCACGATGATCTCATCTGCATTCTCAACCACATGATTATTGGTCAGAATGTAACCGTCTTCAGAAATGATGAACCCCGACCCTGCGGCGGGCCTCGGTGTATTGCGTCGCGGTTGATTCAACCCGCGGGGTTGATCACCAAAATATCGACGGAAAAACTCGGGTACCTGTTCATCACCGGGCTGGCTGAATTGCTTTTTAGGAGCAGACTTTGTGACTGTGATATTAACGACAGCCGGCGATGCCTTTTTAACCAGATCGACAAATTCCGGCAGTTTTGCCTGCGCGCTGACGCTCATCATTACGCTACAAAATACCACTAAACACTTGCTGAACATTAACTTCATCATCTTAAAAAACCTTACCAGAGAAATGCTTAAACGGGTTTAAAACTAAGTGCCTTAAAACTGGCACGTTTACAAACAACTACACCGGCCAGAAATCCAACTAAAGCACCCATCACCACAACTGGATCTGAAGGATCTATCCATGTTGCCAGACAACTGCCCAGTACAAAACCAGCCATGGGTAACATCAACGAGTTAAGCAACAGATTCGTCTGTTCCCGCAGAGACATACTCACTTCTACTCCGGCTCCAACAGCGGGCAAATACGATGATTCAAGGACATCGGAGGGTAGCTGCAGTGTCACTGACTCTTTACAGCCTGAGCGACAAGCGCCACACGCGGACCGCTCGACACTTAAGTGTAACATCTGAGATGTGGTGTCGGTGACGATTGCGGGGTAGGTCAGACTCATGAGGCACTCAAGGCACAAAATAAAAATTGGGGACGTGTTGACGACTCAATAGATAACGGGTTCAACAGATTCCGCTATTTTTTTTGCTGTTTCTACCGGCACTTCACCGACAACGGTGACCTGTTTGTTTGACCCTTTGAGTCGTCTGGAAATCAGCACAGTGCCGCCCTGGCGTGCCACCACAATTTCACCGGCAGCGGAAATGGCAGCGCGTTCGACAATAATTGAAATTGCCGCAACACCATCTGAATAAGAAACTCTATCGCGCGCAGGCCGAATGACCTGTTGGAAGCCGCTTGGAAGCCAAGATGCTTTCCATGCAGGTTTTGCAAACCGCTCTTCTTTTGCGACCTCGAGCGTAGGCTGTTCTAACGGGTGGGTAACGATATTGCCGTCCATCGAACTTACCAGTTTCGCGTCAGCAATCTCCTCGCCAATAGTCACACGGGCAAAGCGAAACACTTCAAGTGGACGTCCCCTGTGCACGAGATGGGACTGAAGCAATAATCCGGTTGCCTCGTCGAGCCACAGCTTGTAACCAACCCGGTCATTGTAGGTAGGACTCACGCCGATCACGACCGTTGGTCTGCCCACAAAACGCTCGCGACCTAGCATCTTAAATCGATAGAACTGAGGCGAGCTTGCAAGGCTTCGACTAAACGCTTTGCTGAAAGGCTTCGGGGTGACTTCATGATCAAAGAGCACATGCTCTGAATCGACATGCTGACAAGTCGATTCACCGTTGATAGTCAGAATCTCTTTTTGTTCGCCATTGAGGTAAAAGAGGCGGCTTAACTCTTGTCCCTGGCGATAACGATGCACAACTTCAACTGTATTGAACTGTGCATTACGCGAGTAAGTAAAAGTACCCTCATAGTTCTCTTCAGATAAAGCCCGGTCCATTTTTTTGAGCCAGGATGCGGGGTCATCGGCTTCGTTATGTAACGTGGACTCTGCGAATACTGCGAGAGCGCTAGCGACTAGCGCCGTTGTAAGACCGAGTTGTTGCAAGAACCTGAACATCAGCATTCAACCATCTATTCTTTAGTACCTTTAAAGTTGACAGTGCGGCGATTAGGTTTCGTCCTCGTCATACGATCGTGCAATTGCAAATATGCGCGCATTTGTCGTCTTTGTTCTTCGTTAAGTTCTTTGAGCTCTAAGTCATCAACCAGCATTCCATCTTCTCCGCTAGACAACAATTGTTGTTCCAGCGTATTCACCTCGGCGGACCTTCCTGCCACTGGATTCTTCCCAGCTTCTACGGTGGATCTCGTAGTTGACACGGTTTGCACTGAGACAGGCTGTTGATCCGCGGATGCATCTATCGTTGCAATGGCATCCACGTTGCCAGTTTCCTGCTCAAGTGGCGACAAGCCAACAAATATCGCAACAACCAGCGAGGCTGCTATCGCGAGACCGGCAGCTGGCGCCCTGTATTTCGCCATCGCAGTTCTAGGGGTTAATCCAACGAGAGACGACACGCCTTCCAGCTTATGTGTATCTTCTGCTTCTATTGCCTCGCTGATTCGTAGCCTGAGCGCCAGATGTTGGCTCGCAACCATCCGACTATGGCCATCAGCCTTTGAACCTGCGGGCCCAATAACAGAACGAATTTCCTGATATCTCGCCCAGCTACGATGCAAGTCCTCGGTTTCGGGTGAAATGCTTCCCGCCTCACCTTCAATAGACTTAACATGGCGAAGTAACTTGTGAACTTCAATTTCACTCGCTTCGCCATCAATCAATGCAGAAAGAGACTCTTTATTAGTATCTGTCACTATTTATTCTCTCATTTTACGCAAATTTTCCCGGCTCGAAGGATACCTTTTCCCACCACCGTTTGTTTAACGCCTGTGGTCGATTCTATCTCGACCCGCCAATCGCATCTATCTTCTTTTCTATCGATTCCCTTGCCCTAAATATCCGAGATCTCACGGTGCCAACAGGGCACGCCATAATATCGGCTATCTCTTCGTAACTAAGACCCTCAAACTCTCTCAAAGTTACGGCCACTTTCAACTCTTCCGGTAGATCATCTATCGCTTTGTAAACGACAGCTTCCAACTGATCACTCACCATTTGGTTTTCAGGGGTTTCAATATCACTCAATATACCGGAGCTATCCTGAAATTCACCCTCATCTATGTCTATATCAGTATCTGGCGGCCGTCTGGACCGCGAAACCAGATGGTTTTTCGCCGTGTTGATCGCAATTCTGTAAAGCCAAGTATAAAAAGCACTGTCTCCGCGAAACCTGGGCAAGGCCCGGTACGCCTTGATGAACGCCTCCTGGGTTACATCCTGCACTTCGTCCTGATTGCGCAGGTATCGGCTGACTAACCCGACGATTTTGTGCTGATACTTCAACACCAGAATGTCGAAGGCTTTCTTATCTCCACGCTGTACACGTTCAACCAACTGCCTATCTGTTTCTTTCTGCGGACTCACTTCTGCTCCCGTTATCGTCTAAAACGGTAGAAGAAATAACGCACAGTGCGCGACAACGAACAATGCGTAGATTGTGGCATTGGACGGTTGCCGAACAGCTTCATGCATAAATAGACAGCGTTAATTTTGATTAGTTCGGTTTTGCTGTGGGGATCTGGAAACATTTTTGTTATTTTTCGACTAAGTTGTTGAATCATACCAGTATCCGCCCTTCCGGTATGCTAGCCTCTGCATCTAAATTTTGCTCAACCAGCATCCATCGACCGTCACCATAGCCTCTGAGACTTCAACTTTGAGCAGCAAATCACACCAGCATGACATATTAATTATCGGCAGCGGCGCCGCAGGTATGACCCTGGCGCTTCACCTGAATCCCAGTCTCAGAATCGCGATGTTATCCAAGGATCACATCACAGAGGGATCGACCTACTACGCCCAGGGCGGTGTTGCAGCGGTATTGGACGAATACGACAGCATCGAATCCCACATTGAAGATACTCTGAACGCCGGCGGCGGCCTCTGCCACCCCGACGTCGTGAGATATACCGTAGAAAACAGCGCGAGAGTGATATCTTGGTTGGTCGATCTTGGCGTGAAATTCGACACCCAAACCGATGCTGACGGTCATCAGGAATTTCACTTGACCCAAGAAGGTGGCCACAGCCACCGTCGGGTCATCCATGCCGCGGACGCAACAGGCAAGGAAATAGCCACAACCCTGCAGGAACAGGTCACCGAACGAGACAATGTTGACATATTCGAAGGTTTTTCGGCGGTAGATCTCATTACTCGAGATAAGTTGGGCCATCCCGGCACAGATACCGTGGGTGCCTACGTGCTGAACACTAAAACTCAGGAAGTTGAACTGTTCCGAGCGAGCATTGTTATCATTGCGACCGGCGGTGCAAGCAAGGTGTATCTGTACACCAGTAACCCCGATACTGCCTCGGGAGACGGCATCGCAATGGCATGGCGGGCGGGATGCCGTATCGGAAACATGGAATTCAACCAGTTTCACCCTACCTGCTTATACCACCCTGAGGCACGGTCTTTTTTAATATCCGAAGCATTACGGGGTGAAGGCGCAAAACTCATTCTGCCTGACGGCTCTGAATTCATGCATAAGTTTGATAGCCGCAAGGAATTGGCGCCCAGAGATATTGTTGCGCGTGCCATCGATCATGAAATGAAACGCCTTGGTTGCGACTGCATATATCTGGATATTCGCCATAAAGGTGAATTGTTCATTAAGGAACACTTTCCGACCATCTACACTCGCTGCCTCGATCTCGGCATCGACATCACTCAAGAACCCATACCCATCGTGCCTGCTGCCCACTATTCCTGCGGCGGCATTATGACAAGTATCTCGGGGCAGACTGATATCCCCAACCTCTATGCTATTGGAGAATCTAGTTTCACGGGTCTTCATGGCGCTAACCGTATGGCCAGTAACTCCTTGCTCGAATGCATGGTGTTTGCAATGGCCGCAGCAGAGAGAATCAATCAAGAATCCCCGCGGTTGCAGGATGACCTTTTGATACCCACTTGGGACGAATCTCAGGTTACCAATTCCGATGAAGATGTCATCATCTCCCATAACTGGGACGAATTAAGAAGATTCATGTGGGACTACGTAGGTATCGTCAGGACAGACAAACGCTTACAGCGAGCGCGAAGGCGAGTTCGCCTGCTCCACCAGGAAGTTGCCGAGTATTACAGTAACTATAAGGTCTCAAACGACTTACTGGAACTTAGAAATTTGATCACAATCGCTGACTTGATTATTCAGTCAGCAATTCGGCGTAAAGAGAGCCGGGGCTTGCACTATACCCTTGATTACCCCGAGACGCTGACAGAGCCGGTTGATACAGTATTGGTACCGCCCAGCTTCGGGTAAACCTTATCTTGGCAGTCTAGCCTTAGATTCAAATACCCGCGTAAATGACGAAAATCCTGCAATGGCAAGCTATCGGTGAATACAGGTATCGAGATCTTTTCGATCAAACTATGTCGAAAATTCAGCACAACCAGCCAATCGAGAACAACTGCGCTTTCAACGCGCTCGAAACGACGGTTGGTTCCATTGCGGTAACGTATTAACCAAGCGCCGTGTTCACACTCAACGGCAGCGATGGCGTTTTTCGAGACTCGCAGCCCATGCGTGCATGTTTCATCAAAAAAACTGATTAACAGTGCCAGAACAAGGAAAAGCGTTAACCAGAATTCGAGTTTTAACCAAATGACGATGTAGGCAACCAACAAGTATAAGATTGCCAGCAACAAACAATGAAACACAGAGCCTTGAGGTTCAACAGACAATTTACCAGTATTAAGTGGGCTTGGCATACCGCTCGTTTCCGCTCTCTGGGCTAAGACATTTCTTAGGGCTGAACCCGATTCAGTATGATCTCAACTAGCGCGGCCATTTGCTTATTTTCGGGTACGGCTTTTCGGCTAAACCACATCAACAGATCAGGATCATCTTCCTCTAACATATCAACAAAGGTTTGCTGTTGGTCTGCTTCCAGTTCGCTATACATCTCATCGTAAAAAGGCAGCAGGAGCAAATCAAGCTCCAACAGGCCTCGTCGACTGCGCCATCTCAATCTGTTTAGTTCTCCGGCTTTATCCATATCCCTTCTCTTTCTACCCGATCCTATAACCACGTCTTTTTTGCGGTTTTGTGACAATCATTAATTATACGTTTGTTACAAAAAATTATAACGCTTCCGCAGCAACAAAATGTAAACTTATTCATTAAAGACTAAATGATGTTGCCACCAATCAATGTAGGCGTTTTCCATGAATCATGTAATCCATCTGCCTGAATACGGATTTCTCAGTATCTCAGGTAAAGATGCCACAAAGTTTTTTCAGGGCTATACAACCTGTGAGTTAAACGACCTGAACAGCACTCAATCCGCGATCGGTGCCACCTGTAATCTGAAAGGGAGAATGCTCGCCAGCTATCGCATCATCTCAATTGACGATGGTCTACTTATGCGAATGGATCGATGTCTGGTTGAACCCATGATTGAGTTTTTGAAGAAATACATTGTCTTCTCCAAGGCTTCGCTTCACGACCTGTCTGACAGTTACCGTTGCTACGGACAAATCACGGACACGAACGACTCAGCGGGATCGACGAACACAATAATTTCTTGTCCACCGGATAAAGACCACTGGCTACAAACAACGTTGGGTCCAGTTATCTGCGTTGAGTCAGAAAATAGCGATACCAAAAGCGCACCGGCTACCGACACGAAAACGCAACGATGCGAGCTGTGGCTCGACGGCAGTTCGGCGCCTGAGCAAAGCTTACCCGTTTCCGACTCTGATGCTGACTTGTGGCATCAAGCTGAAATTGCGCAGGGTCTTGCCTGGGTAACGACTGAAACATCGGAAGAATTCATTCCCCAGATGTTTGACTACGATAAAGTTGGCGCAATCAGCTTTGAAAAAGGCTGCTACCTCGGACAGGAAATCGTCGCGCGAATGCAGTATCGCGGTGCGGTCAAACGAAGGCTGCACACAGGTAGTGCAACCTCTCAGCAAGCAACCGGAACCACTCTGCTCGACGCCAAGGGCCGCAACACCGGCATGATCGTCGCTTCATCATCGACCAATTTTTTAGCTGTCGTTCAAGTACACGCAACCGACCAAGCGGGAAATGAAGAACAGCAAGACGAGGGTCACTGGCCGATAGAACGGAATTTGCTTCTTGCCAACGGTGAAAGTGTCGAAGTCAGACAGCTTAGGCAGTAATTCCGCTGCAGATCGCGTGTAGCTTGCTTTTTTGATTCGGTTGGCTGAATCACTACCGACTTGGGGGACAGTCAGGTTACTCATACCGCCTCTTCCATGCTGTCAATAATCGTCATCGCTCACCCACCGACCAATCTATCGGCACCTGCGCCGTCTGTTCCAAATACTGATTGCATTGTGAAAAGTGTTTGCACCCCATAAACCCTCTGTGAGCAGACAAAGGTGAGGGATGAGGCGCTGACAATACAAGATGTTTCGAACGGTCAATCATCGCACCCTTCTTCTGCGCGTAGCTTCCCCACAACATAAATACACAATGCTGGGTCTCGGTAGCAAGCACTTCGATAACCTTGTCGGTAAAAATCTCCCAGCCTTGTCCTTGATGCGACGCAGCGCTAGCACGTTCAACGGTCAACACACTATTGAGCAATAGCACGCCCTGGCCTGCCCACTTGTTCAAGCAACCCATTGCAAAATTTTCTGCGGGTAAACCCAAGTCCGACTGAATTTCCTTATAAATATTTTTCAGCGATGGCGGGATTCTGACATCGGCATTGACAGAGAAACAAAGACCATGCGCCTGACCGTCACCGTGGTATGGATCCTGACCCAGTATCACGACCTTGACCGCGTCGAAGGCGGTCGCATTCAGCGCACTGAAGTATTGGTTACCCTTTGGAAAAATCACTTTGCCCTTGCGCTTCTCAGACAAAAGAAATGCCTTCAGCGACTGCATATAGGGTTTATCAAACTCAGCGGACAGATGTCTCTGCCAGCTTTCCTCAAGTTGGCCTTCTTTCTCGTTTGCTGTATCTTGATCGTTCATGATTTCTGACCAACCTCTTTTTGATGAGTCTGAATTAAGACCGCAGTATAATCTGCTGCTTTCCACTGATACCACACCCGCGATGAACCAGCTGGCCATTATCCAAGGAGACACTTATGCTCAGGCATCCATTTGTTTTCCAACAAGCGCTCTTCCTTGTCCTATTCGCTGGTGCTTCAGTTAGGACCATGGCGATGCCAGAAACCAGCACTAATGCTATGTCGCTGACGGTCGAAGAAGCTCGAATCAGCAAGCTACGAGAACGCCATCCCGAGGTCGCCGATCGTTATTCAGATATTGTGAATCAAGCAAAATCTTCTTTCGATCTTGCTGGCGATTATGAGGCGATGAGTCTTTTGACGCACCATACTGGAAAAAAACTTTGGGAAGCCGCCAAGCGCACCGTTGCAGAGCAAGCAATTCTCGACGATAGGAGTCTTTATTGGTCAAGGCTGTCACTTACCGCTTACCTGCGAGCAAGCCAATTTGCCGTGCCCTTAAGTTCTAATCAGCGGATCAGTTTAATTGAAAGGTTGGAAAACAGTTCTCGAGGAAGAGACAGTATCGAGTTCACGGCAGGCGCGGTGAAAAAAATACTGGTCACGGGGTTTGATCCGTTCTTACTCGACAAGCACATTGATCAAAGTAATCCTTCCGGTATCGTTGCATTAAATCTCGATGGCCAGACCTTGACCTACGGGCAAGCCAGCGCTGAGATTCAAACCGTCATTTTTCCCGTTAGATTTGAAGATTTCGACGCAGGCGAAGTCGAACAACTTATCGAACCGCTGTTAAAAACCAGGCAAGTCGACATGATTGTCACCGTTTCCATGGGACGCACCGATTTTGATCTTGAGCATTTCCCCGGCAGAAGGAGAAGCAGTGGTTCGCCGGACAACCTGAATGTTTATTCGGGCGGCGACGAGACAAAGCCAAAAATACCGCTTTTGAACGGCGCTGTGATAGACGGGCCGGAGTTTCTTGAGTTCAGTTTGCCCTACCGCGCGATGCAGCGGGTGATACTCGACGCAAAGCAAGATGCCAATAAGCAACAAGGCGAGGTGACCTATCCCTATCTTATTAACGACAATCGAACGATCACTACACTCGACGGCACATTCGAAGCAAAAACACTGGCGGAGCTAAAAGGCGCCACCGCCGTTCGAGGCAGCGGTGGCGGTTATCTCTCAAACGAGATTTCATATCGTAACGTTCGCCTGGCACATAAATACCAACCCCTCATACCGACGGGACACATACATACACCGCGACTAGAACGTTACGACGCGGAGCAACTGAAAACTATCTCGAACCAAGTCACCGAAATGATACGGTACGCCATTATTGAAATTTAATAGCAAAAAATTTGGTCCGGGACTTATTGTCACCGCTGCTTTCGTGGGTCCGGGGACGGTCACCACAGCCAGCTTGGCGGGCGCTAATTTTGGCTTCGCGCTACTCTGGGCGCTAGTTTTCTCCGTGCTCACCACTATCTTATTGCAAAACATGTCTGCCAAACTGGGGATCGTGTCAAAGTCAGGTATCGCAGAAGCCATACGCACGAGCATCTCAAATCCTGTTGCAAGATTTATCGCTATTGCGCTCATTGTCTCTGCTATCGGTATTGGCAATGCAGCCTACCAGGGCGGCAATATACTTGGCGCTGCGGTTGCAGGCTCGATCTTACTCGACCTTTCAACGACTACCCTTGCGCTTGTCATCGCGTTGATTGCTTTTTGTCTGTTGATGTCCGCACAGTACCAACTCATCGAACGAGCACTGATTACGCTTGTGTTAGCGATGAGTTTTGTTTTCATCGCCGCAATGGTGGTTTATCCTCCGAATATTCAGGCACTGCTCAGCGGGTTGCTACCCTCGGACCTCTCATCTTCTAGTTCACTCATGGCGATCGCCCTGATCGGCACAACCGTTGTACCCTACAATCTTTTTCTACATGCTAAGTCAGCATCAGAGAAATGGTCAGAGGTTGATACAGACCAGGCCCTGCGTGAAGCGAAACGAGATACTGGGCTTTCTATCGGTCTGGGAGGTCTTGTGACACTTGCCATCATGAGCACGGCAATGTCAGCTTTCTTCAATACTCAGATCGCCATTAACACCGCCACAATCGGCGAACAACTTGAACCTTTGCTAGGTGCGAGCGCTAAATACTTTTTTGCATGCGGACTCATGGCAGCAGGACTCACTAGCGCAATTACGGCCCCCCTAGCTGCGGCCTATGCCGTCACTGGCGCACTGGGATGGAGCGCAAGCCTCGACTCACTAAAATTTCGCCTCTGTTGGCTCGTTGTATTGTTAGCTGGCACTCTAGTCGCTTATTCCGGCGCAAAACCCTTGGTAGCAATACTCTTTGCCCAAGCGACCAATGGCCTGATACTGCCTTTTATCGCGATCTCACTTCTATGGGTGATGAATAATGACGCAATCATGGGAGAGCACCGCAATAAACCACAGGAAAATGTACTCGCAGTTCTGGCTGTTTTAGTCACTCTGTCGCTCGGAGGCTACAAACTTTACACGCTATTCGTATAAGCCTGCTTACGTTTTTTGCTACTTTCTGGGACGCATGTGTGGGAATAATACAACGTCACGAATCGATGCCGAGTCCGTCAAAAGCATCACCAGTCGATCAATGCCGATGCCTTCTCCAGCAGTTGGCGGCAAACCATATTCCAGTGCAGTCACATAATCAGCGTCATAGTGCATCGCTTCATCATCTCCCGCATCTTTCGCTGCCACCTGCATTCGAAAACGCTCGGCCTGATCTTCTGCATCGTTCAGCTCAGAAAAGCCGTTAGCGATTTCCTGCCCCATGCAAAACAACTCAAAGCGATCGGTAATTTCCGGATTATCGTCATTACGTCGTGCAAGAGGTGAAACCTCAGTAGGGTGCTGGGTAACAAACAGAGGCTGGGTTATTTTATCTTCGACCGTTGCCTCAAATATTTCCATTACCAGCTTACCAAGTCCCCAGCTGTCATCCGCTTCAACACCCACTTTCTTGGCAAGCGCTTTTGCGGAGTCCATGTTCGTTAATTGTTCTGGCGAAATCGACGGATTGTATTCCAGCACTGCCTCGGCCATCGTCATTCTCGCAAACGCCGCCCCGAAATCGACGTCGGTATTCTGGTAGGTAAAAGATGCCGTGCCATTTGCAGCGATCGCCGTTTGTCGGAAGAGCTCTTCAGTCAAATCCATCAGATCATTGAAGTCGGCATAGGCCCAATAAAATTCAAGCATGGTGAATTCAGGACTATGTTTGGTCGACATTCCTTCATTTCGAAAGTTTCTATTAATCTCAAAAACCCGCTCAAAACCACCTACAACAAGCCGTTTTAAGTTCAACTCTGGCGCTACCCGCAGAAACATATCGGTATCAAGGGCGTTGTAGTGAGTAATGAATGGCGCTGCCGTCGCACCACCCGGTGTCGACTGCATCATTGGCGTTTCAACTTCCATAAACTCGCGCGCATTAAAATAGTCGCGAATAGTGCTAACGATCTTAGTCCGTTTTTGAAAAACATCGCGAGTCTCGTCATTCACCATCAGGTCAAGGTAGCGTTGACGATACCGCGTTTCCGTGTCCGTAAGGCCAGCGTGCTTTTCGGGAAGCGGACGCAGAGATTTCGTCAAAAGTCTCAGTGCCGTCGCATGCACCGACAACTCGCCCTTATTAGTTTTCATCATATAGCCAGTTATCCCGACAATATCTCCTATATCCCAGGTACTAAAATCCGCATAAACTTCCTCACCCACATCGTTTTGACGAATATAAGCCTGAATTTTACCCGTTCTATCCTGCAGCGTAACAAAGCTTGCTTTGCCCATTGCCCTTCGCAGCATGACCCGACCGGCTATCACGGTCTCAAACTTCTCTTCAGCCAATCCTTCTTTGGTATTTTCTCCGTGTTGATCGTGTAACTCGACGGCAGTATGTTTTCGTCGAAAATCATTTGGAAAGGCATTACCCTGCTGTCTGAGGGTAGCCAGTTTTGCTTTACGCTGGGCGACAATGTCGCTCTCTTCCAGAACCTGATTTTCGTCGGTCATTTGCTTCTCTTCAGTTGCCATTTATGGGTTATTGTATTTATACCTAAAGACCCTGCTTTAAACTTGCCTCGATAAACTGGTCGAGGTCTCCGTCAAGCACAGCCTGTGTGTTTGATGTTTCAACATTGGTTCTAAGATCTTTGATTCGTGCAGAATCGAGTACATAGGAGCGGATTTGACTACCCCAGCTGATATCAGACTTGTTTGCCTCTACCTCATCCATTTCAGATCGTCGCTTCTGATCTTCAAGTTCATAGAGCTTTGCTTTTAGTTGCTTCAGGGCCTGATCCTTATTTTTGTGCTGAGACCGCTGGTTTTGGCATTGCACGACAACGCCAGTGGGGATATGAGTCAGCCGAATCGCCGAGTCAGTTTTGTTCACGTGTTGCCCACCAGCGCCACTGGCTCGATAGGTGTCGACCCGGACTTCAGACATATCAAGATCTATCTCAATATCATCATCGAGCTCTGGCGAGGCGAAGACAGAGGCAAAAGAAGTATGCCTGCGACTGCCTGAATCGAAAGGAGACTTTCTGACCAGACGATGAACGCCTGTCTCCGTACGCAACCAACCAAAGGCATATTCACCCTGAAAGTGGACCGTGGCGCCTTTGATGCCCGCCACATCTCCATCAGAAATCTCGATCACTTCAGTTTTGAAGCCTTTTGCTTCGCCCCAACGCAGATACATGCGCAGCAGCATATCGGCCCAATCCTGTGCTTCCGTACCTCCAGAACCTGATTGTATATCGACAAAAGCATTATTCGCGTCCATCTCTCCTGAGAACATGCGCCGAAATTCCAGTTTCTCCAGGTGTTGATCGAGACCCTCAAGGTCTGATTCTATTTCTGTGACCAGCGAGTCATCATCCTCTTCCTTTGCGAGTTCGAGCAGGTCGGTTGCATCCGCGATGCCTTCATCAAGTCGATCGATTGTGTGAACCACCGATTCTAGTGATGATCGTTCCTGACCCAGCTTTTGGGCGTATTCAGGCTTATCCCAGACGCTGGACTCCGCAAGCTCAAGTTCTACCTCCGCTAGCTTTTCCTTACGATTTTCATAGTCAAAGATACCCCCTGAGAACATCTGTTCTCTCTTCAAGGTCTTTGATGCGTAAAACTAGAGGATTAATTTCCACAGGCGAAAGCTCATTGCAGTTGATTGGAAAGGACGGCGTCACTTACGCCCGGATACGGAAACCGCGAATTGTAAACCAACGCACAGTCACTGGCCAGAAACTCAGGCCTCCGATACCCGACGCCACTCTGCGTCTAACTGCTCAATCATCTTCTGCTGGTCACCATTATTGTAAATGACACTCGTCGCGCGAGAGATCCGCTCTTCATTGCTTAACTGAGAATCAAGTCGGCTTTCAACGGCCGCACGATCTGCATTGTCTCGTGCCATTGCGCGTTCTATCGCAATCTCTCTATCAACAACCAGCACCCAGACCTCTTCACCTATATCTTCCCAACCGGCTTCAAACAACACTGCGGCTTCGAGCACAACAACACCGTCGGGGTTTATCGCTGCGCAATCGGCAATTTCCAGTTCCGCCAGTCGTCTGATTTCTGGCCATACAATATCCGTCAGTTTTGTCAGTTGTTCGGGCTTTCCGAACACTTTGCCACCTAGCGCCCGGCGATCTATCTGTTGATCGTCGCCAAGGACGTCCTCTCCAAATGTTTCAATAACCTGAAGATAAGCCTGAGTGCCTGGATCGTATGCCCGGTGCCCCAGCTTATCAGCGTCAATTATTGAGGCACCACGGGATTGAAGAAATTCACTCGCGGTGGTTTTCCCCGATGCCAACCCACCCGTCATACATATAATTTTCAAATTTTAGCTCCATCTTTTTCATTAATCTGCCACAGCCAAGACGAAAAAGCGAAAACCATTTTGAACGCGGACGCCTTTCAGCGATGCGAAAACCTGAGTATTTCAAATAGCGCTGCAGCAAGACAAAACACTCCAGTAATAGTAATGTCTCCCCTCGAATTCCGAGAGCAGGAGATGAGTTAATGAGTCAGGAGCGAATTGCGGCGATTGTCGGTATTCACGAATATCCACTGAGAGATGTCGGCGGACTGATGAGTCCGTTACAAATCAAGGCGGCGTGCGCAGCAAAGGCACTGGAAGATGCCGGGTTGAGCTGGGCTGATGTTGATGGTCTTTACGATGCTGGTGACGGCGGTGGCGCCATGAGCGGACTCAACATCGCAGAATATTTTGGATTAAAACCGAACGTGATCGATACGACTGCGGTTGGTGGCAGCTCGTATGAATTTCACGCGGCGCACGCAAAGCGCGATATTGCCGCAGGCAAAGTTAGGGTTGCCCTGTTAACGTATGGCTCAACAGCACACAGCAATGCTCGAGCAATTGGTGTCGGCGGACAGGGTGGCGGAAACCACCATCCCGCAGACGTAATGGAGACCTTCGCGGGCGCCACTCTTATTTCGAATTACGCCATGGTTGCCCAACGGCATATGTTTGAATACGGCACCACAAGCGAGCAGTTGGCAGAAATATCAACGGCCACACGCTACCACGCGATGCGTAATCCTGATGCCGTGCAGGCTATGGAAGATCTTGAGTTTCTCGATATTCGTGAAACGACCATTGAGGACGTTGTTAATTCACGTATGATCGCAGACCCGCTTCACTTGCTTGAATGCTGCATGATTTCTGATGGTGGGGGCGCCGTCGTTATCGCTTCTGCAGAGGTGGCGAAAAATTGCAGGAAAGCACCGGTTTGGATATTGGGTTCTGGTGAGGCAACAAAATATCCGGAAATTGGCGGTGATCTTACGACGAGCGCTGCCATTCAGTCAGCACCACTTGCATTTTCGGATGCCGGCGTTACACCCGCTGAAATTGATATTGCTATGATCTACGATTCTTTTAGCATCACTGTGCTGACGCTACTTGAGGATCTAGGATTTTGTAAAAAGGGTGAAGGCGGCGCATGGGTCGCGGGAGGTAAACTCAGATTCGACCGCCCCGCGGAAGGCCCAGCCCTCAATACCGATGGTGGCGGGCTATCTTCAAATCACCCCGGCATGCGGGGCATATTCCTGTTAATTGAATCAGCCCGTCAATTACGAGATGAATCCAATGCCCAGGTGGAAAACGCGAAGCTCGCTATTGCACATGGTAATGGGGGAATGCTCGGCAGCCGACATACGGCAGGTACCATCATTTTGGGGAGAGACTGATCATGAGTGAAGCAAAACGACCACTACCCTCGGCAAAAGAGCACGACACCCAGGCGTTCTGGGCTGCTACTCGAAACAAGGAATTCATATATCAGCAATGCAAAGCCTGCCATACCGTCATCTTTTATCCTCGGCGTCACTGCACCGGGTGTACCGATGGTGAACTCGAATGGAAACAGTCTAACGGCCAAGGAACAGTCTATTCGTTCAGCGTTGTACGTCAGAGCTATCACCCGTTTTTTAGAAATCAGGTACCCTACGTTGTCGCTTGGATAGATATGGACGAAGGTCCACGTATTCTTTCTAATATTGTTGGCCTTGCGGCTTCCGATAAAGAGGTATCGATCGGCCAACGCGTGACGATTGAGTGGGAAGAGCACGAAGCGCTGTCGATACCGCTGTTTGTCACTATTGACTAGGGGAACTAAGGGGAACTAGGCAGACGAATCACGCTCGCTGCGGGCCGCTCGCCGCGCGCCGTCTGCGCCTAAGCTTATTGCCCCCAACCGTTTTACTGGGGCAGTTTTACTGAGGCGGTACCAAACACCCGCGTTTCGCCCTTCTCGTTGGTCACGGTGATGTCTACTTCCACCAAGCCCTCTTCATCATCAATATCGGTGACAACACCGTTAATCGCGTGAGGTTCATCTGCAATGACAGGCGCCCGAAAGACTGTATCAATCTTCTTGATTTCAGCAGGCGGTGCCCACTGGTGAATCATTGCAACTAAATAACCCTGACTCAATATTCCCGGCACCATCGCACCGGCAAGACCCTCTTTGCGTGCAGCCTCATGGTCACTAAAACGTGCACCACCCCAGCCAACCAGTTCTGCAAAGGTGCCCACTGTTTTAAGAGAAGTATCTGGCTCAAAGGTGGGAAGCTCAACGCCAAATTCAACATCGGATAACGTTGCTATACTCATTTGCTCTTCTCCCTCATCACAACTCTGCTATCTGAATTAGCCAGATGATTACCATCTTCATCGTAGAACTCAATTCTAGATACCGCAAACACCATACGACCTGAGCGACCTGTTTTGGTATAGATATCATGAACGTGAGTTCTACCGATAAGCTTTTTCCCTGGACGCACAGGTTGCAAACACTCAACGCCTTTACCCGCATCCATCCCCAATCCCATCTTCGGAAAATCTTGCGGTAAAACTCGCCGACCGCTCAAACTGGCGACAAAGGTCGAGGAGGCTTGGAAATCAGGATGATTCTCGTCCAAAAATCGGTCCGCGGTTTCACCGCACAACCTGGCATAAGAGATCGTCTTTTCTGCGCTTATCTCAAATTCTTTTTCGTCGAAATCCCGGTTCAGAAATCTTTCGCGAAGATCCTCGATGTCTTTTTGTTCGACATTATCAGTCACGTGTAGTTCTCTCTATCAAATGTAAATACGTTTGCAAACCAATGTGCATTAAAATCGCGAGCACACTGGCATTCATTCTCTTATCAGCGTCAGAAAAAGCTTTCCAATTTGACCTATGGATTTGCAATGTTTGGCTCAGTTTACCCGTTTCTCGCCGGGAACTAACCTGCTGTCTTCAGATTAACAGCTTCGAAATCTCCCGCTTTTAACGCCTCAACCAGATCGTTGATCGAATTGATATTTCGGCTAAATTTAGTCGCACATCGGCCAATGTGACTGACAATGTGCGAGTCACTGCCGGCGATACCGCGGTAATTAAGTGCCTCGGCATTATCAATCGCTATTTGATCTTCCTGATCACGACTTCCGCCATTGTGAATCTCAACGATTTCCACACCCTCTGGAATGCCCAACTCATCGGTGTGGGCGAACATACCCACTTTCGGTCGACCCGGGTGACATGGCACTGCCATCGCCCCATGCTTCTTACTCTCACTCAAAACAACCGCCAACTCGAGGTGCGTGCTTGCAAAGTCAAAGGCCTTCTGTAGTTCAGGCGTGACTCCATAAACCAACACATGGCCGTATTCTGTTTCAACCTCACTGGCTTTCAGAATACAAAGTCCAAATTTTTCTGCCAGGGCGGAATAGTCTGACTCATCGTCGAATTGTCTGTGCTCAGTCAGTACGAAGCCATCAAGCGGCAATGCTTTTGCTTTTATCCACTGGCAGTAGTTTTCTACCTTGGCACGACCGTCGTCTGATTTTATGGAATGCGTGTGTAGATCGAGTAACAAGTGCACCTCTTATGGAGAATCTGGTGATTTTTAATTCAGTCGGCAAAATTGCCACAAGGGTGCCGCAAGTGCAAGTAAACCGGTCAAAAGGGCAAGCAGCGGCAGCAATACACAGCAAAAAATCATGCTTGTTAACCATCATCTGAAGTGCTGCGACGCTAAGGAGTCTGGCGGGAAACGAAGGCATCCGCAACCCTCAACAGAAACTTGATCAACGACTATCAAAGATGGACGCTTACCCGCTTGTCAGCGCTCGCTGAAAAGCGTCTGTTGGCCCACGCGGTGCCATCAGCCGACGAAAAGAACTTGAAGCGGCGAGCATTATTGCAGATTATGTCGCCTTACTTGGTACGAAGAAGTTGAGCTTAGCCGTTGAGGCGCTCGGCAGCATCAAACTCACCAGCGATGACAGACACCCAGCGGAAAATCACGCGGATCGGTTCGCAACAAGCAGCAATCATCATGTGCTATCTGATGTGCTATCTGATGGGCTTGCACATCCTTGCATGTGCTCAATCGACAAACGCACGAACTGATTACTCTCAACCCTAAACACCGAAACAAGGAAAATTACATGTCCGCCTCCCCTCACTGGTACCGGTGGATTCTGTTGGCTGGCGTATGGGCAATGTATTGTTCTTTTGGTCTTATTGTCACCAGCCTTGCCCCGCTTGTGGGTTTGATCGAATCAGATCTCGATATCAGCCACTCTGCAATGGGCAGTGTCATGGGTGCGTGGCAGCTCATATTTATCATCTCAGCCATCCCCTGTGGCATTTTATTAGATAAGATTAGCGTTCGATCAGCGCTCACACTTGGTGGACTTATTATCGCAGCCTCAGCTTTGGCGCGCGGTTTCGCTGATAGTTATGCCATGTTAATGATCGCTGTCATGCTGTTCGGTGTCGGCGGTCCTATCATTTCAACCGGCGCGCCGAAGGTGGTGACGCAACATTTTGACGGCCAGTCACGAGGGTTGGCAATGGGCATTTATATGACGGGCCCATCTATTGGTGGTGTCGTTTCGTTAACCTTAACGCACAGCATGCTAGTTCCCTTTTTTGACGACTCATGGCGAGCGGTCATGTTTCTATGGGGTGGTTTTGCCGCCGGCGTGAGTATCCTGTGGTGGTTACTCACCACCATTAACCCCATTCCCAAGACACAGGAAGACATTCATCAGGGAACACTAGAAGCGGCAACGGCGCCCCTCAAGCAAACACAAATCATTATGAATTTACTTCGCCAACCTTCGGTTGTGTTGGTGCTGTTGATGGGTGTTGGTGTGTTTATGTTCAATCATGGGTTGATGAACTGGTTACCGGCGTTGCTCGAGGAAGGCGGACTTTCCGAAGTTGATTCTGGTTACTGGGCGGCAATTCCCACCGTGGTCGGGATCGCAGGTTCATTGCTTATACCAAGGCTTGCAACACCGGAACGCCGATATCATATCCTGATTGCGTTAACACTTTGCGCCGCACTTGCGAGTGTATTACTACAATTTTCAGCAGACCTGCCTCGAATTACCGGTCTGGTGATGCAAGGCATTGCCCGGTCCAGCCTCATGACAGTCCTCATTCTCACATTATTAGAACTGCCTGCCGTAGGCGAAAAATACGCGGGGATCGCTAGTGGTATCTTCTTCACGGCGGCCGAGGTTGGTGGTGTCCTAGGTCCAATCAGTCTGGGCATACTTTATGACGTGTCGGGCGGGTTCAGCGCTGGTTTGTATCTTCTCAGCAGCATCTCGCTGCTCATTGCCATCTCTGCCATGGCCCTGAAAAGAACATCGACGAGCGCCCACAACAGTTAGAAAGAGTGGGGCTGCACACTGTCGTGGGCTCTTACACCCTCTTCTGTTATCTGGAGAATCGATACTGTGCTGCTCTCTGTCGAAATGTCGAGAATACCAATGGTCCCGTGTCTGATAGATTGGTTCTTCGGCAGCGTCGGTGATCCCGGATTCACACACACCATCTCTCCGACGCGATACAAACCTTCAAGATGGGTATGCCCGTAGACCAGAACATCAGGCTTCACTTCACCAAAATGACGTGCCATGTAGCCTTCAATAAATTCAGCAGGTTTTCGTTCAGGTGACGGAAACTTGTGAATCATACCTACGGTCAGACCACCGAGTTCCAACACCCAACAATCACGCAAACGCTGATCTACAATCCCATGGTCTCCATTACCCCGGGCGACATAAGTCGGCGCGAGCTGATTGAGCTCGTCTACTACATCCAGTGTATGAAGATCACCTGCATGGAGAATCGCATCGACCTCCCTAAACGCATCATAGGCCTGTGGCCAGAGCGCCTCAATCGACCCGGGCATGTGCGTATCTGCAATAAGACCTATCCGCATACTTCAACATCTACCGGTATACCCGTCATAAATGACTGGTTACTCAGTTTTTCGTAACTCCCTGGACCCGTAGGCAGCAACGAGTTTGTGTTAACACCGGCATATTTTCGCGCCACATTCATGCCCGTGTTTTGATGCCCCCAGCCATGCGTCATTGCTACAGTGCCTGGCTTCAGTGAATCGTCCAGCACAACACTCGAGACCACCTCACCATTGTTGTTTGAGATTTTTACTTCAGAGCCATCGCCCACATTCCGCGCTCTAGCATCTTCCGGATGCATATAGAGCGGATTCGTCTGCTGTTTTTCGCGCTTAAGTGAAGGCACATTGTGAAACCAGCTGTTGACCATATAGTTCGTTCTGCGGGAAATCATTTTCAGCTGTGAGTCAGTTTCAGCTTCAAGCCCGACAAAAATTTCCTCACACAAACCTAGGGCTTCAGTAAAAATTTCAGGGCAGCAGTCTACCCTGCCGCTCTCGGTTTGAATCCATTCCGCATAAAAACGTCCGGCTTGCGGTATCGGCAGTACTGCCGTCTGGTGCGGCATATCCTGCAACTGCGTAGAACTCAAATCACTCTGTCGTAACATATGATCGAGCCGGCCGAGGGGCGGTTGCACCTCAAATTCAATGCCCGCATCCTCTGCATTTTCGCCGAAACCCTGAGCCTGCTCCAAACGCGCCAGTATCCACCACTCGGGCTTTCGCTCAGCTTTTGGCGGCACAATAAAATCGGTATATTGAACAAACGGTTGTTGCTGTAAACCCAGACCACAGATATTTATATCCTTGCGCTCGTACATGTCTGTCGCTGGCAACACATAATCAGCATAGGCTGCTGTCGCATTAGGATAAATATCAATCACGAAAATAAATTCCAGCTGCTCGAACGCCCTTTGCATTTTCTCTCCGCCGCCCATGGAGAGAATTGGATTACCAGAAATCACCACCAATGCCTTTACCGGGTCCTCTTCGGCCAGAATCATATCTGCCATTAGATTGCCCGGTAGAGAGCCCCTGATTTTTCTCATCTCACCGAAAGCCGATTCGAAGAATGGGTTATCGTTGCGAGACTTACCGGCTTTTGCGGCAGGATAGAAACCTTGGGAGTAGATATTGCCACCTGGCTTATCAAGGTTGCCGCTTACAAAGCTCAACATAAACAACAACCAATACGCGATTGTTCCCTGCCGGCCCATATTCACACCGGTGGACATGTATACCGCCGCTCGACCCGCATCGGCAAAATCTTCCGCCAGCTGTCTTATTTCAGCCGCGGATATGCCCACAACACTTGCCACCCTCTCAGGTGAATAGTTAGCGATAAACGTCCTTAGCTCCTCAATGCGTTCGCCATACTGATGAATGATTTCTGCATTAAACCTTCCGGTCGCATCAAGCTCATGCAGTAGCGCAGCCATTAAATAAACATCCGTATCGGCGTTCACGTGAACAACTTCGCCAATGCCCTTGACGGATTCGTTCACGCGCGGGTCAACAAATTTTATTTTTGCGCCCCTTTTATTCGCCTCTCTTAACGCTTTCATTGGATCTGCAATCGACAGAAAACTCATATGCGAGATTCTCGGGTTCGAACCAAAAATCAACAGAAAATCGGTGTTTTCAATATCCGGGATCGGGTGGATTGTGCTGGAACCAAACATTGCTTCACTACCCGCAAACTTGTTGGTGCAATCTTGGGTACCTGAACTGAAGTTTCTTCGGATTTCATTTTTAATTAAGAAAGACCCGATCGCCGGACCTGCCATTGAATTAAAAGCCAACGGATTGCCTGTGTAAGATGCAATTGAATTAGCGCCGTACTTTTCCCTGACGCTTGCCAATCCTTCTGCAATACCAGCAGCTGCCTCGTCCCAGCTCACGCGTTCAAAACTATTGCCCACTTTTTTCATCGGGTAATTGTTGCGATCAGGATCCTGATGAATTTCGAGTGTAGCCAAACCCTTGTGGCAGGCGAATCCTTTAGTCACAGGGTGATCGCGATCAGGAAGAAGTGAAATGATTTCGTCATTTTCCACCTCGGCTATCAATGCACAGGAGGGCTCGCACACTCTGCAGAAGGTGTTGTGTTTGCTGGACATGGCTTAATCCTTTCGTTTTTCTACCTATAGAACCTCACAGCATATCAATTAAGTCGGCAAATTCAATTTTCGATGAACAACGCCGATGATCACAGCAACGCGAAGTAGACAGCAACAGACTGGGAACGATTTGGTCAGCGATATGCGGGCGAAAAAATGTGGGTATCATGTATGCTGTCGTCCATCAAAACAAATAAGTCAGTAACTAGGGAGATCACCTTGAAACTCATCAGCGACGAAATCCTCATCGATACAGGTCAGGAAAAACCGGCCAACGAGGCCATTTACCCATCATACTTGGACTACCGCTTCTGGGATCCCGCAGCTTGGACGAGCGGACATCCTTTCGCGCTTTACGACAAAATGCGTGAAAACGCACCGGTGATGTGGTCACCCGCGGAAAAAGGCATCTCTGGATTTTGGTCTGTTACTAAGTACAACGACATCAAGCAAGTTGAGCTTGCACACAGCGTGTTCTCCTCACAGCGCGGCAGTATCAACATGGGTGTGCCTGATAGAAAACAGTGGCGGCCGAAAAAGCTAGTGCCCGCCGCCTATAATTCGCTGATCAATCTCGATGAACCACAGCATCGGGAGTTACGCATGCAACAAAGCGACTTCTTTTTCCCAGCATATGTCGCCACCCTCAGGGATAAGGTTGCGCTGAAAATTGACGAACTACTTAACGAAATGGAGCGAAAAGGCCCTGTCGTGGACTTCGTTAAATTGTTTTCAGAGGAACTACCACTTTTCACACTATGTGAAATGCTTGGCATTGATGAGGATGATCGCCCAAGAGTTAAGGTGTGGATGCACCATCTAGAATTGGCGGCACAATTTATCTCTAACCCCTGGCAGACCTTTCTTTCCGAACCCATGTTCCCGTTTCGTTTTAACCCTATCGTTAACGAGATGTTTGCCTACGGAGAGCGTGTCATGGCCGACCGGCGCGCTAACCCTCGCAAAGATTTACTCACGGTTATCGCAGAATCGAAACTAGACGATGCATTGTTACCTCAGGAATTTCTTGACGGCTCTTGGTTGCTGATCATCTTTGCGGGCAATGACACGTCGCGGAATTCACTGTCAGGCACCATTCGATTAATGACGCAGTTTCCAGATCAGCGCGCAATGGTGCTTGACGATCCGTCGCTGATTCCTCAAATGTCAGAGGAAGCCCTACGCATGGTGTCACCGGTCATGCATATGCGACGCACGGCAACAGAAGATACAGAATTGAACGGTCAAAAAATCGCGAAAGATGAAAAAGTCGTTCTTTGGTACGGCGCTGCGAATCGGGACCCTGATGTGTTTTCTGATCCAGACGTATTCAATATGCATCGAAGTAATGCAGACAAACATCTTGCGTTTGGACATGGTGTGCATAAGTGTCTCGGATCGCGCATCGCAAAGATGCAACTGCAGTTAGCTTTCGAGCAAATCTTTGACCGATTTCCTCATATCCATTGGACAGGCAAACAGACTATCTCTCCAAACCCGCTGGTTCATGCTATCTCGAGTTTGCAGGCAAACTTATATGGGCCGGACGGTAAGCGCCCAGTTCAGGTCGCTGCGGGCTAGAAAAATCGTCCATTTTTAAAAGGCTAAAATATGCAACTAGACAAAACCGAGAGAGATGAGTTCCTCAACCAACCCAATACTGCCGTGCTCGCCACCGTAGATGCTCATGGTCGTCCACACGCGGTACCCGTCTGGTACCTGTGGACTGGCGATGTTTTTGAGATCATCGGCGGCACTAACTCAGCTAAAATGCGGCACATCGCGTTGAATGGACGGGCGGCATTGTGTGTCGATAAACGTGGCAACAATGCATTCCATGTGACCGCTGAAGGTCAATGCGTGCTCGGACCTACAGCGACCCGCGAATGGCGGTTGAAACTCCATACCCACTACCGTGGTGCCGAAGCCGCTGCAAAGGTCGTCGCAGGCGACGGCCATCTTGCTCAGCGATTTTTGACGTTAACACCTGAGCGTTGGTACGGCTGGACCGCAGCACAGATGAAATAGTGCATCATCCTGCTTGAGGCACTCAAACCGGCTCAGTTCAACAGAGCACACCCTGCCACGAAATCAAAAAAGGAGATCGATATGCCAGACAACACGATTCCAGGAACACCCAAAGGCTGTGAGCGCATCGCCTATGTTGTTGGCTTTCAGGAAAACGCTGCCTATAGCGATGTTTACGGCGGCGGCGGCGCCACTGTTGGGCTAGACTGTCATCTCATCAGACCGGTAGACCAGCCCTCGGAAAAACTGATTGTATTCATGCATCCCGTCGGTGGAGGCATGTACCTGCCAATGGTACGGGAACTCGCGCGAGCCGGGCACCACGTACTTTGGGCTAACTCAAGATATCGGGGCGCTGATTATGCCCTCATCATGGAAAAGGTTGCCTGCGATCTGGGTGAGGCTATCTGCGATGCGAAAGACAGACTCGGCTATTCAAACATTGTACTGGCCGGCTGGTCCGGTGGTGGCTCCCTCGCTATGTGGTACCAGGCCCTTGCCGAGGCCGGCGCAGGTATCAGCAGGACCGCAGCAGGAGATCCATACAACGTATCAGCGGACCGCATGCCAGCCGCTAACGGCATTATGATGTTAGCCGCGCATGTGAGTCGACATCGGATTTTTACTGAATGGATTGATCCCTCTATTCTAGATGAGTCCACTCCGGACATTCGGGACCCGGAACTCAATCTCTATGACCCAGCCAACCCGAACCAACCACCCTACTCGACAGCGTTTTTAACCACTTTTGCAGCTGCTCAGGTAGCCAGGAATCGACGCATCACTGCTTGGGTCAAAGAAAAGCTTCTATCAGTTAAGGCATCTGAAAATCCCAATAGCGAATTTGCATTCACTGTGCATGGCACGATGGCCGACCCAAGATGGCTTGATTCAACAATTGAACCCAGCGATCGCGCACCCGGCACTTGCTATCTTGGTGACCCGAAAACCGTCAACGATGGACCCGTTGGTCTCGCAAGATTTTGCACCCTGCGCAGTTGGCTGAGCCAATGGAGCATTGACGATGCACGTTGCGACGCAATCAGTTCAGGCGCTCAAATTAGCATACCTTCATTAGTGATTGGCAACACAGCTGACGATGCATGCACACCAAGCCACACAACAAGACTATTTGATGCGATTGGACACGAAAACAAGCAGCTATACATGGTCAAGGATGCAACCCATTATTATGCGGGGCCGAATGGACGTGCTCACCTTAAGGAGGCGAGCGGTATCATCGGGGAGTTTATGAAGGGATTGTAGGTGTTAATCCGCAGGCGTAGCAGGCGAACTATTGGACAAAACTGACCTTTTCTCACTCCCCTGATTCCTGTAAAAAACGCCATGTTTAGTATTTGATCTAAAAGTAACTAGGAGTAAACAGATGTCCGCATCGGAACGCAAAGACACGCCAGAACAAGCCGAGTTTAGAGCTCAGGCGCGTGAGTGGCTTGAAAACAACCATCCGGGTCAACCCTCGGTCAGACTGCCACTTGGCGCGCTTGAGTTAAGCGATCCAGCGGCGCTTGACTACCTTCAGAAGTGGCAGGCATCTGCTTATGATGCAGGTTTAGTGGGCGCTGACTATTCCACCGATTGCGGCGGTGGCGGTCATGCTGACTGTCAATCGATAGCCAATCAGGAGATGCAACGCGCCAAGACGCCTTTTTTACCCAACATTATTGGGCTGGGCATGGCAGCGCCGACAGTTTACTTCCACGGGCAAGAGGAAGTTAAACAGGAACTGCTGCCTAAATTGCTATCAGGAGAAGAAATTTGGTGCCAAGGGTTCAGCGAGCCTGGCGCCGGGTCTGACCTCGCAAACCAACAAACCTTTGCCGAGAAAAAGGGCGACAGTTGGGTCATCAATGGACACAAGGTCTGGACGTCTCTCGCCCACTTTGCAGACTGGATGATATTGCTTTGCCGCACAGATAAAAATGACAAATACAATGGCCTATCCTACTTTGTCGTACCTATAAAATCTGCGCTAGGTAAGGGTGTCACGGTAAAACCTCTGATTAAAATGACAGGAGAGACCGGCTTTAACGAAGTCATTTTCGAAGACCTGGTAATCGAAGACAAATATCGACTCGATGAAGTTGGTGCGGGTTGGAAAGTTGCAATGACCACGCTTGCACACGAAAGAGGTGCTGGCATGCTGGTCACACCTGCAGCTGGCGGCATGACACAAAAGACAGAGAAAAGTGCCAATACCAGCAGCCCTTCCGCGCTCATTGAACTTGCAAAAAACAGTTATCGGAACGGCAAAACAGCCGCTGACGACCCATTAGTGCGTGATGACATCGTTAAAATGATTATTCGTCAGGAATCATTCAGACAGAACCAGCGACGTGCCGGCGTGCAGTCGTTGCTGGATCACCCAATGCGACTCGCGTTACAAAACAAACTAGTAGGGACCGAATACAATCAGGACCTCGCGCAACTCGCGTACGACATCGAAGGACCTGCAAGCAGTCTGTATTTAAACGACGAGCATGCGCCCGGAGGTGGCGAATGGCCGCTGGCATACATGAACTCATTTGGCGTCACCATTGCGGCTGGTGCAAATGAGGTACAACGAAATATTCTCGGTGAGCGTGTGCTTGGCATGCCAAAATCAAAGTAAGGGGAAACATCGATGACAGAACAACCTAAAAACTTTGGTTTTGGTGAAGACGAAACCATGCTGAAAGACTCCGCGGCTAAATTCTTTGCTGATAACTGCAGCCCAGACAAATTACATGGACTGGTAGCCGAAGACCCAAACATTCACAGAAGCATCGAGTGCATTTGGGACAAACAGTTGTGGCAACAAATCACCGAACTGGGGTGGACCGCAGCTTGCGTACCAGAGGAAGCCGGCGGCCTCGGTATGCCTCTGGTTGCCGCCGTCGCAATCGCTGAAGAAGCTGGCAAAGCGGCATTTCCGTCTCCACTCATCTCTACGATGATTGCAAGTTTTGTGCTCAAGGAATGTCATTCTGACGCAGCGACCAAGGCGTTGGGCGATGTTGCCAGTGGTGTACCCATGACCCTTGCAGTGACCAACAAACAAGGATCCTGGGAACCTGGCGATACTGATGTTGCGGCAGCAGGAACCACACTCAATGGTACGGCATACTTTGTGCAGGATGCCCAAAAGTGCGATCAATTTATCGTCAGTGCGACAACACCAAAAGGCGTGGCTCTGTTTCTGGTTGATGCGAATGCAGCCGGCGTTTCAATCACGCCCGATGGCATTATCGACCTGACAAGAGATCAGGCCCACGTTGAGTTCAAAAATGTTGAGGCAATCGAACTCGCAGCTCCTGGCACTGGCGAAGAAAGCCTGGCATCAGCGCTCCCTGCGATCCAAACGATCATCACAGCAGATATGGTTGGTGCTGGTGAATGGTTGTTACAAACAACCGTTGATTACTCTACTACACGTGTTCAGTTTGATCGTCCGCTGGGATTCTTTCAGGCTGTTAAACACCCACTGGTAAACGTCATGCTCGAAATTGACAGATGCAAGTCGTTAGCTTACAACGCCGCCTGCGCGCTGGATGTTGCGGAAAGTCAGTCTGACAGGGATGAAGCTGCAAAGTTTGCGCACATGGCTAAGGCCAACGGGGGCGAAATGGCCGCATTCTCATCAAGCCGCGCGGTACAGTTTCACGGCGGTATTGGCTTCACTTGGGAATGTTATGTACACCTGTTCTTCAAACGGCAGATGCACAACCAAATGCTATTTGGTGATGCTAAATATCACCGAGCAAAACTGGCTGACATTCTGATCGGTAAAGCGGCCTAGGCGTTTTTGGCCAACCCCTCATAGGAAAATTTTTTATTTTTATGAGGGGACCCTTTCAGACAAAAATTGTACTGTCTCAAACATCACAGCGACGACATCTCTGTTGTATTTTTATCAAATGGTTTCAAAGTCCAGGTCAACGGCTTCAATAATGAGTTGGACTTTTTCTAAACCTCGGTACTCATTGATATCAATTCGATATGCCATTCGCTTCATACGCTCTTCGATCAGTCGATTGTGATTAAAAGCAATCGCATCAATCAACTCGTCATCTTTCAGCAGTCTCAACTTCAGGTGTCTGCCGCCTAGAATGCGTTGATCGATAATCTCAAATTCTCCGTCAAATACGGGTTCTGGAAAACCCTGCCCCCACGGCGCTGCTTCGGCGATTTTTCTGGCTGTCGCAAGGTTAAATTCCCCTTCAAGTTCGCCATCACTCACCACCTGTTGCTCAAGATCTCCTTTCGACAGACCTTTTCGTGCTTCAGCATCAAACAATGCAGCAAACTCGGCAAATCTGGCAAGGGGTAAGCTAAGACCTGCGGCCATCGCATGACCACCAAACTTGTCAATTAATCCGGGATTAGCCGTCGCTATCGCATCCAGCGCATCACGAATATGTAGCCCATGTATAGACCGTGCCGAACCTTTAATCTCTGTATCGGAAACTTTTGCAAACGCAATTGTCGGGCGATGCACGCGGTCTTTTATTCTAGACGCGATGATGCCTACTACCCCCTGATGCCAGGAAGCATTGTAGAGACAAACACCGTATTTCTCGGTCTTGGTTGATTCACTATTCGAGGCAACAGCAGCTTTCACAATTTCAATCGCCTGGTCTTTCATTTCATCTTCTATCGATCGACGCGCTTTGTTGATTCCATCTAATTGTTCCGCCAGAACCACCGCGCCAGCATCCGTTTCAGACAATAAACACTCAATGCCAATCGACATATCCTCTAGACGCCCCGCGGCATTTAGCCGAGGTGCAACACCAAAGGCGATATCTCTGGAAACAAGCTTCTTGAAATTGGTGCCGGAAACCGCCAGCAGTGCGCGAATACCCGGTCTAATTTTACCCGCGCGCATTCTTCGAATACCTTCATTGACGAGTACCCTGTTGTTTTTATCAAACGGGACGACATCGGCGATAGTCCCTAGCGCAACCAGATCAAGATAATCGGCAAGCAAGGGTTCCGATAACTGCTTTTGCTCAAACCACAACTTCTGTCGAAGCACTTTTCTAACTGCCGAAAGCAAATAGAAACTCACGCCAACACCCGCCAGCGCTTTACTCGGGAAAGCACACCCAGTCTGATTTGGATTGACGATCGCTGTCGCAGCGGGCACGACATCACCGGGAAGATGATGATCGGTAATGACTGTTTCAATACCCAGTGCATTAGCCGCTCCAACACCGTCAACACTCGAAATGCCATTATCAACGGTCACAATGAGTGCAGGTTGCATTTTCGCAGCAACCGCCACAATTTCGGGCGTCAGACCATAGCCAAATTCAAACCGGTTAGGTACAAGGTAATCGACATCAGCCTCACATGCGCGCAGGCAATGGACCATAAGTGCAGTGCTGGTTGCGCCGTCAGCATCAAAATCGCCCACAATAATGATTTTTTGCCTGTTGACGATAGTCGATGCCACCACATTCGCAGCCTCGGTCAATCCCTTCATAGAGTCTGGCGGCAACAGGTTACCGAGGGAAAAATCGATCTCTGATTGGTCAACAATGCCCCGCTGCGCAAATAATCTGGCGAGCAGCGCGCTTTGCACTTTCTGTTCCAAATCAAGTGCCAGTCGTGCGTTAGATGCCCGCCTGACGAGACGTTTCAAAACATCTCAACCCGGATGCGCGCTATATCACCATCAACCACATCCATCGATTGAAGCTTCAAGACCGCTTCATCGACGTTGCGTTCAACCACACTATCTGTGACCAACGCTATGAGCGCTCGTCCCGATGTTGCGTCTTTCTGTATCATCGAGTCGATTCCAATGCCGTGTTCACTCAGCACAGTAGTAATCCTCGCGAGTACGCCAGAGTCATCGTGCACCTTTAAACGCAGGTAAAAACAAGAAACTGTTTCCGTTATATCGATGATTGGCAGCGCCTGCATCGCGTCGGGTACGAATCCAAGGTTCTGAACCAAATGCGTTGCCGTGCTGTCCTTCGACATGACCCTAGAGAGGTCAATAAGATCACCCACAACCGAGGAAGCTGTTGGTCCCGCACCGGCACCAGCACCGTAGTACATGGTTGCCCCGGCCGCATCACTACCAACCATGACAGCATTCATCACACCAGACACCTGAGACAACATCTGGGCCTTGGGCACCAACGTTGGATGCACGCGCAACTCTACTCCTGCAACATCATCAGCCTTGCTGCCCTGAACCTTTCGTGTAATACCAAGGTGTTTAATTTTGAAACCGAGTTCATCGGCGTAACCGATGTCTTCAACGGTAATTTCGGAAATGCCTTCTGTGTACATTGCTGCAAAATTGAGTGGCACGCCAAACGCCAGGGAACTGAGAATTGTCAGTTTGTGAGCAGCATCAATACCCTCTACATCAAAAGTCGGGTCCGCTTCAGCGTAGCCCAACTCCTGCGCCTGTTTCAGAACTTCTTCGAAGCCCCTGTTACCCGCGGACTCCATTTCACTTAATATAAAATTACTGGTGCCATTGATGATACCCGCCACCCAGTGAACCTGGTTACCAGCCAGACCTTCACGTAGCGCTTTGACGATAGGAATGCCACCAGCGATAGCTGCCTCGAACATAATCGAAACGCCTTTGGCATTAGCAAGTTGAAATAACTCATCACCGTGTACCGCGATCAGCGCCTTATTGGCAGTGACAACATGTTTGCCATTTCCGATCGCTTGCTTCACTAGTTCCAACGCGACATCGTCACCGCCGATCAACTCACAAACAATATGAACCTCGGGGTCATTCACAACATCAAACACATCACGACTGACTTTGACATGGCTTAGATCGCAATCAGGATGATCCCGACGACAACCCACATGAGAGACGGCCATATCAACCCCCGTCTTCCGTGCAATTTCAGCGACGTTGGTGCGGAGCAAATTAAAAGTACCTGAACCGACTGTTCCCAACCCACAGATACCAATATTCACCTTTGTCATAACCTGAGTTCCTTATTATGTTTCGGGTTTAGCCTTCTAATGTTGAGGCATTATTTTGAAACATCTTTTTAAGTCCGCGAAGGGCCTGCCGGGTTCTATGTTCATTTTCAATCAGCGCGAAACGCACATGGTCATCGCCATATTGGCCAAACCCGATGCCGGGTGAAACGGCAACTTTCGCTTCTTTCAATACAAATTTTGCAAATTCGAGCGAGCCCATGCTTTGAAACTGCGGCGGTATTTTTGCCCAGACAAACATTGTCGCCTTGGGTTTTTCAACCTGCCAACCTATCGCGTTCAGACCCTCGCAGAGTACGTCGCGTCGTTTTCGGTACATCTCTCGATTTTCCGCAACACCACTCTGGTCACCTTCTAGGGCCGCAATCGCGGCAACCTGAACAGGCGTAAACATACCGTAGTCGAGATATGACTTCATCCGTGCCAGTGCACCAACCAGCGTCGGGTTTCCCACACAAAAACCAATCCTCCAGCCAGGCATGTTATAGCTTTTCGATAAAGTGAAAAACTCAACAGCAACGTCCTTGGCACCTTCGACCTGCAAAATTGAGGGTGCTTTATATCCATCGAATACAATATCAGCATAAGCAAGATCCTGAACCACCCAGATATCGTTTTCCTTGGCGATGGCGATCACTTTCTCAAAGAATTCCAGATCAACACACTGCGTCGTCGGGTTTCCGGGGAAATTCAGCACCAGCACCTTTGGTTTCGGCCAGCTCGTCGCGATTGCTTTCTCAAGCTCAGCAAAAAAATCGACACCAGGTGCGAGCGGTACATGTCGGACATCGGCATCTGCAATAACAAAACCATAGGGATGCACAGGGTAGGAAGGGTTCGGCACAAGCACCGCATCTCCCGGTCCAAGCACCGCCATCGCCAGGTGCGCAATACCCTCTTTTGATCCAAGTGTCACAATCGCTTCTTTTTCTGCATCCAGATCTACATCAAAGCGATCTTTGTACCAGTTGCAAATCGCTTGTCGTAGTCGCGGAATACCCTTCGATTGGGAGTAACGGTGCGTATCGCCACGTTGCACAGTTTCGATCAACTTGTCGACAATATGTTTAGGCGTGGGTTGATCCGGATTACCCATCCCGAAATCAATGATATCTTCCCCGCGCGCACGTGCATCCTTCTTCAGCGCATCAGTGATACTGAAGATATAGGGTGGCAGTCTCTTTATTCTCGGAAAGTCGTCCATAATGTTTGTCTGATACCTGTATATTTAAATTCTATCTCGTTTTATTGACCCGCGAAGCCTCGGTTCGGGTACATAAATTCTTACAACCACACCACCAACGGCCAAAAAAGCGACGGACGCAATGAACACCGCCTCGTAGTGCCAAAATGCCGCGAGCAGCCCACCTAATAAAGGTCCAATTGTACCCGCTACTTCAGATGCCATATTCGCGAGCGCTATTCTAACGGGAAGATCTTCCCTGTCACCAAATTCTAACGTTAAATTCATCGAAGCATTCTGAAAACCCTGAACCGAGGCGCCAACACCGACAAAAACCAGCACAGTAATCAGATAACCGTCTGCCAACATCAGTACCAGTGTAGATGTAATCCACAAAGCAATCGACATCAGAAAAGTATCCCGAAAACCCCTACGATCGGCTATCGCACCCCAAAATAGATTTGAAATAGTACCGGAGATGGTAAATGCAAACGTGACCACCCCAAGAGTTGCACCGGTAAGGCCAATCGACTGCCCAGCATACAAAATATAGAAAGGCATCGACATTCTACCCATGGTTGCGAGGGATCTTGCCAGAAAATATCTGGTAAAAGCCGGATCATCTCGAAGCAATTGGGGTATGTCACCGAAACGTTGTTTCAGGCTCTGCTTGAGTTTTACCGTTGGAGGTTCCGGTTCTCTCACGGCCAATAGCATCAGCAAGCCGATAGTCGTGAGCACAAATGCAACAAGAAAAGTCCACGAATAACCTGCGGCCGTCGGGTTTTCCCCGATGAGGTATGTACCACCAAGCCAGGCAACGATTGCGGAGGTAATACCTGCAAGAAAGTTGCGCAACCCGGTTAATCGGCCGCGCTTTGATACAGGAATGACTTTCGACATGAGGAAGTTAAAAATCACTCCCTGCATACCCTGAAATGCACCCAGCAGGGTCAGACATATCAAAAGCGCTATGAGCGTCGCCTCTCCGGTCAGGCACAAGCCTGCCAACGCAATTAACAAGATTGTGGTCCGCATCAAGCCGCCAATCAAAAAACCAAGCGGCAAGACGCGTTTTCGACTCTCAATAAGATTGGCACCGAGCATCGGTGTCAGCATCATGCCGAAGGCCTGCAATGACAGTGCAAGCCCGACGATAAACTCGGACCCGCCTGAAAGCAGCATGATGTAAGCGGGAAGAAACGTTGGCGCATTGATTAGCCGAAAACCCGTTTGCCCCAACATGCCATGAAACAGATGCGCCGAAAAATTCCAGGTCAGATTGCGTTGAACTTCGATTTGATAACGCCGCTCAGCTCGTCTGAGCGCGGGGGAATCAGGTTCCAATTGGTTGACTCGGGCGTAAAAACACCCCTTAAGTGATCGGTTATGCGTAGGTTTTTGATCAGTATAACAGAATCAGACTGCTATTTAGACAGTTTATCCCAATGGAATAACGACAAGACTTAGACAAGTCGTTAGATTTTTATGGAAGATACTCTCTCTTCTTAACTGAAGAGAGATTGGGTCTATCCAGGATTGAGGCCCAATGCTATCGCAACCTGCGCCGCGGGCATGTAACCAGCTTGCAGTTCACCGCTCTCGTAAACCACAGCTGGCGTTCCTGTAACACCCATCACACCACCCAGTCGGAACTGACGGGCTACGGAATTCACACAGGTACGTTTTTCAATCGATATACCGGATTTCGCCTCGGTTAGCGCTTTCCTAGGATCATCCGCACACCATGCAGACACTATTTTGTCGTAAGAGTCCGAGGGAATACCCGCTCGTGGATAAGCGAGATAACGCACTGCGATACCCATTCGATTTAGCTCAGGAATCTCCTGGTGCAACTTGCGGCAAAAGCCGCAGTCAATATCTGTAAAGACAGTGATCGTTGATTTGATTTCATTCTCAGTTGGCGCATAAACCACCATCTCTGACTCATCAATACTAGACATCAGCGCTTTTCGCTTGACGTTTCGACCCTCTTCCGCGAGGTTAACGAAGCGAGTGTCGGTAATCTGGAACAAGTCACCAACGATGAAATTCTCACCATCTTCTGTGACGTAGAGTATCTGGCCGCCGGGTAACTCAGCCTCCCAAAAACCCTTCAACTGACTGCGAGAAACATCATTGATGGGTATCGCTGCATTTGCCTGCTTCAGTCGCGCCCGAACTTCATCCGCTGTCGTTAACTCGGCTGCCATTAAGGATGCACCCGACATCAGCGCAATAACAGCGGTCATACAACTAAACGTCGACACGAATCCACGCCGCAGGTTAACAATTAGTTTCAGAGCTTGAAGCATAATGTGTCTCTCTTTTACATGGAGATAATAGAAAGGGATGGCATTTGTGCCAGTCACGTTGCCCCAGTATAGCGCCCATTGACCTAAGCAGAAACCTGTCATGAGCATATAAGAACCCAATCTATCAGGAATGTGCCTGCCGACATGCTAAAAACAACGACAAAGGGTGAACAGCCGTCAAAGAGACAAATCCAACGGAGACCCATCTATCCTCGTGGATGGTGCTCCGCGTGCAGCTCTTTCATCCTTTGTTGAGCAACATGGGTATAAATCTGGGTAGTTGAAAGATCGCTGTGACCCAGCAAAAGCTGCACGACCCTGAGGTCTGCACCGTGGTTAAGTAAATGTGTCGCGAATGCATGTCGCAATGTATGCGGAGAAATCTTTTTTTGAATCCCAGCGGTGTCGGCATGTAGCTTAATTCGATGCCAGAATGTTTGACGAGTCATTTGCCTGCCGTGATTGCTAGGAAAAACCACCTCCTGAAACAAATTATGCTTTAGCAAATCACTCCTCGACTCCTTCAGATAGCGCACTAACCATTGGATAGCCTCTTCACCCATCGGCACCAGCCTTTCCTTGCTGCCTTTTCCCATGATGCGAACAACACCCTGGCGAAGATTGACTTCAGTTAATTGCAGAGCAACAAGTTCAGTTACTCTCAAGCCCGTCGCATATAACAGCTCCAACATGGTGCGATCTCGCATACCAATTGCAGTCGAGATATCCGGTGTCGCCAGTAGTCGTTCGACATCTTTTTCGGTTAGCGTTGTCGGTAGCGGCCTGCCGAGTTTGGGGTTTTCTATCTGTAGCGTTGGGTCTTCTTTTATCTTATTTTCACGAAGCAGATATCGATAGAGACTGCGCAAGCAAGATAATGCCCGGGCGGTGGATCTCGCCGTGATACCGGCGGAGAGGCGGTCTGAAAGGTATCGCAACAAGTCCTCGCGCCTAACAGCCTCCAGCTTTCGGCCTGACATGCTGTCATCTAGCCATGCTTCGAAAGCGCGAAGATCTCTACCATATGATTCAAGCGTATTATTGCTTAAACCTTTTTCCAACCACAAACTATCGAGAAACTCTCTCACCAATCTGGAGGGTGGTCGTTTTGAAACCGGCTCGTTCTTTTTCACAGAGATAAACTACCGCTTACCGGAAAATACAACGACTAGTCTACTTTGTCACAGCCAAGAAACACAAAGGGGGAAATGCAGATAAGAAACTTTCATCCACAAAAAAGCGCCGCAGATTCGGCGCTTTTTTCAATTTCTTCTATGATTGTGCCGAGAACCTCTATCGGCCTCGAGCATCATCTTAGGAAAAACTACTTCTTAGCGAGCTTTTCCTTAATTCTCGCGCTACGACCACTTCGCTCTCTGAGGTAGTAGAGTTTAGCTTGTCGAACATCACCGCGACGCTTCACAGTCACGCTGTCTATGAGCGGGCTGTGCGTTTGAAACGTTCTCTCAACGCCAACACCGTGAGAAATCTTACGGACAGTGAACGCTGAATTAACGCCACGATTTCTGATGCCGATGACGACGCCTTCGTACGCCTGAAGACGCTCACGAGTACCTTCACGCACCTTTACTTGCACCGTGACCGTGTCACCGGGGCTGAATTCTGGTAGATCAGTCTTCAACTGTCCGTTTTCGATGTCTGCAATAATCTTGTTCTTCATTACTTTTTCCTTAAACAATCACTACCAAGGTAGTCTCTTTTACTTTCAATTCTTGCCACTATTACTATCGGCGTTTTCGGCGGCAAACTCACTCAAGAGTGCTAAATCAGCTTCACTCAACGCAACATTTGCCAGTAAGTCAGGGCGTCTATCATAGGTTCTGCCAAGCGCCTGTTTTCTTCGCCAACGTTCAATCTGTTGATGATTACCGCTTAACAGTACGTCCGGTACGGTCTGCTCTTCTACTTGTTCCGGCCGCGTGTACTGCGGGTAGTCAAGCAGCACCGGTGTTGTTGCATCACCGTTCGCTACATCAGCGAATGAATCTTGCGCTGCCGAATCTTCATCGCCCAACGCGCCAGGTAACAACCTTGTCACGCCATCGATAAGCACCATCGCCGGTAATTCACCGCCGCTTAGTACATAGTCGCCAATACTGTACTCTTCATCAATCACAGTATCGATGAGTCTTTCATCAATACCTTCGTAACGTCCAGCAACGAGGATCAGCTTCTGCCTGCTTGCCAAATCAGCCAAACCCGCCTGATCAAGCTTCCGTCCCTGAGGGGACAAAAAGATGACTTTACAATCACCCTCACCCTCTATTTTCGCCGCCTCAGTTAGCGCAGCTTCTATTGCAGCCTTGAGTGGCTCAACCTTCATCAACATGCCAGGGCCGCCACCGTAGGGTTTATCATCAACCGTTCGATGTTTGTCCCGTGTGTAGTCTCTGGGATTCCAGGTCGCAATTTTAAGCAAACCCTTCTCTACAGCCCGCCGGGTAATTCCATACCGCGAGACTGCTTCAAACATCTCAGGGAACAACGAAACAATTCCCACCCACATCTGACTGACTCCTTCGACGACCATTACCTAACTTTCGATAAGATCTTTGCAATCTAGTAGTCGGAGGCCCAGTCGACCAGCATCTTGCCTTCGGCCACATCTATTTCTCTAACAACTTTTCCCTCAACATACGGGATCAGTCTTTCCACATCGTCGATGCTTTCACTGTTGGGCACGACGACTAATACATCATTCGCGCCAGTCTCTAGCAAATGACTGACATGTCCAAGACATTCGTCTTGCTCATTTCGCACCTGTAAATTTTCCAACTGGTGCCAGTAATAATCTCCGGTTTCGAGTGGTGGCAGCAACTCTCTGTCTACCCAAATCTCAAAACCACGCAGAGACTCCGCCTGATCTCTGTCTTTAAAGCCCTTTGGCAGTGCAATAACACCCTTACCGTGGACTTTGCCTGATTCAAATTCGAGGATGCTATCCTCTGCTTGTTTCTTGCCGCGCTCTTGGGGACGAGACCCTCTTCGAGATTCGCGCACCATATACCAAGGTGTATATCCCAATATTTTTTCTATTGGGTCGGTATAGGAGAAAATCTTCACCCAGCCTTTGATGCCATAGGCACCATTGATACGACCAACAACAATTCTGTCAGCTTCCTGTTTTTCGTTAACCGGCTGGTCGCTATCCATTGCGTTTGCCAGTCTCTTCCCCGTAGGGAGAGTACCTATTTGACCTTATCGGAACATGAGTTTTGCCGATAATCGTCGAAGGCATCAGGAAGTTGTGCCAGTTATGCCGCCGCAACGTCCGCTGCAGCATTCGCCTTGCGATAAACTTTAACGATTTTCTTCACTCTGTCGCTAGTTTGGGCGCCCTGACGAACCCAGTGATCAAAACGATCGAGGTCCATTCGCATGCCTTCTTCAGCGCCCCTGGCAACAGGATTAAAAAAGCCAAGACGCTCAATGTAGCGACCGTCTCTGCTCACGCGGCTATCAGCCACAGTGATGTGATAAAAAGGGCGTTTCTTGCTGCCACTTCTGGATAACCGGATAGTTACCATGTTATTGATTTCCTTAAATTTATTCGTACACGCAGCCATTGCGACAGTCGCACTGGCCGTCAAAAGGTGGCGTATTGTACGGTATAGAGATTGAGAATTAAAGCTGTGCTTTCAATTAGTTGCAGCCGCGCCGATCAGAATTAAACGCGTCACAGGAGGTCCTTGTTTTCGCGCCGCTGAGGGCTCTTTACCCGCTGAGGGCTCTTTACCGCTGAGGGCTCTTTACCCGCTGAGGGCTCTTTATCGCTGAGGGCTCTACCGCGGGAATCCGCCGCCGGGGGGCTGCTGC
>CAJXBG010000011.1 GCA_913050215.1 uncultured Gammaproteobacteria bacterium | reverse complement strand
TCAGGTCCATACACGAGGCAACCATAAAGCCACCAAAAATACAGTAACCCTGTACAGCGGCAATTGTTGGTTTTTTTACATCACGCCAGCGTAGCGAGTTCTCAATGTAGAGATGCCATGAGCGGTTGAGCCTGCCCATTGTGCCATCGCCAAATGGTTTGGTGGATGCATCTTCTTTTTCTTCCGGTGTGCCCAGATCATGGCCGGCAGAAAAGTGTTCGCCGCGACCCGCAAGAATAATCACCTTTATTTCGTTGTCATAATCTAGTTGTTTAAATGCATCCGTCATCTCATCAAGCAACAGTCTTGATTGTGCGTTTCGATATCGCGGGCGATTAAGCCAAATAGTGGCGATGCGATTCTTGCGTTCTACTTCGATATGTTTAAAAGCCATCTTTGTCACCTATCGTTGTTGGAGATTATTTTTTTGAGATTATTAGCGGGCTTTAGCTGTTTAAGCTGTTTAGAGCCGTTTCCATTTTCCCCCGAGACGCCGGAAGCAAATAATCTGTTGATTTCCTCGTCGTTCAAATTCAGCGCAGTGCATAGCAAGGTTCTGGAATGTTGCCCGAGACGAGCAGAGGCTTGTTCCGATAGTAAATTGCTGTGTTGAAAGGCGTATGGGAAGCCCGCATTTTTATGGACGCCAAGGTCAGGGTGATCAAGCTGATGCCTACCACACGCAGCAGCCGGGGCGCTGCTTGATATTTCAACGACCCGAAGTTTTTGTAGTGGCTTTTCTTGAGTTTGAGGCATAGCCGAGCGAGGTCTGTTCAATTCCCGGATGATGACATATCCTAGGCACCATACCGCTATTTTAAGAACTTATCACCATCACCTAAATGGTTTAGAAAAAGTGTGCGGGTTAGATTTCATAAGCATCATGATGAGGCTTGCGCGCAAGTTTAGACGACTGGCAAAAGTTCAGGCATACGAACCTGCAGTGGCGACGGGTTCAAGATCGCACGTATTTTTCTGAGTCTCAGAGTATGCCGGCATGCATTTTCCCTTCAAGCAGGGCTTATGATTCGATTTATTTTCATACTATGAACGGAAGATTCTTATGTCTCAGAATATAAAACTGGTTGCCCTAGATATTGACGGCACGCTGCTTGCGCCGGGGGTGCCGTATGATGCGGTGCCAGACGATTCTGTGGTAGAGGCTGTGGCGGCTCTTAAAGCGAGTGGAATAGTCGTCATGCTAGCAACCGGTCGCATGTATCCCGGTACAGCACCTATTGCGAATCATCTTGGTATTGAGGAACCGATCATCTGTCAACAAGGGGCCTCTATTCATCACCCCAATGGTGAACTGCGTCATGCTTACTCAATCGATCAAGACATTGCTTTAGAGCTCTACGAATTTGCGGTAAAGCACGGGTACAGTTTGGCCTGGTTTGATCATGAACGGTATTTGGTGACTGACATGACGCCGGCTGCAGAATTTTTTGCGGCAGTGTCTGGTGTTAAAATCGAGATGCATCCAAGACCCCACGAATCTGGTGTCAAGGCAACCGGTATTGATATCGTGAGTAATGAACAATCCTCTAGCGATGTGCATCGTATGCTGGAAGCTCGATATGGCAGTAGGGTCGCGCTGTTAGACTTCACTACAGTGACGGCGATACATGAACCCCGTGCTAGCAAGGGCAATGCGCTAGCGATGATTGCTAGCGACCTGGGAGTGGAACAATCGCAGGTGCTTGCCATTGGTGATGGCATTAACGACGTGTCGATGCTGTCGTGGGCTGGCTATAGTGGCACGCCCGCCCATGGTGATGCGTTTGCAAAAGACTCAGCCAAAGAAATCCTTGAGGGTGAGGGCGTAAGCGGTGTGGTAGCCCGTCTCCTGGCTGTTTTGTGATGTCAGCTGGGTAGCGCAAAGCGCTCCCTGATACGGTTAAATGCCACCTGCAACAATTAAGGTCTGTCCTGTTACCCAGCTGCCTGCCTCACTAGCCAGATATACTGCAGTTGAGCCTATATCTTTAGGCTTGCCCAGACGTTTAAGGGGAATGCGTGCTTGCGCCATTTCGGCCAGTGCTTCCTCATCTGTCTGCAATGCTTTCATCATGACTTCGGTAGGTATATATCCTGGCGAAATACCATTGACGGTGACACTAGGCGCAAATTCCAGCGACAGGGTTTTCGTCAAAGAGTTCACAGCCGCTTTGGCTGCGCCATAGTGCCCGCTGCCGGGAACGGCGCGATCGCCTGCAGGTGACGAAATCTGGATAATGCTTCCGCCCTCCTTCATATACTCAAATGCGATAACAGAACCCTTCCAGACAGCGGTTAGATTCAAATCAATACATGCCCCCCACTCCTCATCGGGGAGTTCATTCAATGCCGCTCTAACAGGTGATCCGCCGGCGTTATTTACCCAGCAGTGGAGACCTCCGAAAGTACTTATGGCAGTCTCGGCAAGATTAACCAATGCACCTCTGTCAGTGACATCCGCAGGCACTGCTAGCGCCTTGCCGCCAGCGCTTCGGATCTCTTCGGCAACACGTTCGATTTTGTCTTTTGACCGTGATGCAACGATGACGGCCGCGCCAGCGCCGGCCATACTTTTAGCGATACCCTCACCAATCCCTTGTCCCCCGCCAGTGACGACGGCTACTTTGCCTGTTAGGTCGAATTCATTCATTGTCATTGCTCTTTGTAGTTTGGGTTGAAGATCAGATTATTGAAAAATCGCAACAGCAGCTAATATATCATTATTAATATTTGCCGCGAGATCATTTGTCCAAGATGTTGCAGCGATAGCAAGCTGCTATCAACAAATTGAAGTGATTGTGTAACTTACCATTTTGCCGGCGATTTTAGCGGAGATTTCATCTTCGCAAGCGGCATCCGCCAATGCAGCACCCAAGGGGGATTGCTGAGTAATAATCGTGATCTGTTTGCTTTCAAAATCGATGACGCGCCCTCCGGCTGAGGGTCCAATGAAGACGACACGTTGAGCGTTTGAATTGTCTAGCAACGTGACCAACGAGCCAGTCATTACGACGGGGTGATTGTCGGGCACTATTTTCAGGTTTTGAAATGCTTCGAGTGCCGCGTTGAGCTGCATTACGCGTTCTGACTGTCCATGGGCAAGGTACGCTGCTTCAAGTCCCAATGTGTCGTATCGGTTTTCAGCCACGTTTTCCTTGTTCGTTGCGGTTGCCCGCGCATCGTCTGCGGCAGCCAGCGCTGTTTGAATAGCGGCGTTTAGGTCAGCAATGATCTGCAAAATCAGTAGGTTTTTGTCGATCATGTAGGCATAACCTCACCCTGATTTTTAATACTAATCGAGATTGATGATTGCGATGGGTTCAATATCATCCGCTGGGCTAAAACCAAATACGCGACCATAAAAGTATAATTCGAGATCGAGACATCGCTTGATATTCTCAGCGATACGAAACCCGTGTTGCTCTCCTTCGAATGGCACGTAAGCGACAGGCACACCTTTTTCTGTTAGCGCTGCAACCATTGTCTCCGCCTGATTTGGCGGTACGACTTTGTCTTCCAGACCTTGAAAAAAGATGCAAGGACTAGCCATCTGATCAACGTGGTTTATCGGAGATCTTGCCTGATAGGTTTCGATTTCTTGCGGATAGGCACCAATCATGCTGTCGAGATAACGGGCTTCGAATTTGTGTGTGTCTTTGGCAAGGGCTTCGAGGTCACCCACGCCAAAGTGACTGGCTCCGGCTTTAAATGTCTCAGTAAAAGTGAGTGCTGAAAGCGTCGTGTATCCTCCCGCGCTGCCGCCACGAATGGCTAGCCGGTCGCCATCTGCTTTTCCTTGCTGCACTAAATATCTAGCGCCAAAGTCTGCATCTTCAACATCAACAATGCCCCATTGTTTGAAAAGTCTGTCGCGATACTCGCGTCCGTAACCGGTTGAACCTCGATAATTCAGGTCCAGCACTGCGAAGCCGCGACTGGTCCAGAATTGGGTTTTTAGATTCAGCACACTATGGGTCGCTCCAGTAGGCCCTCCATGCATCATGACCACTAATGGCGGAGTTTCATCGTCGCTGGCGTGATAATTTTTATTCGCGGGGGGATAATAGAACCCGTGCGCGGTCTGGTTATTAGCGGTTGGAAACTCGATTGTTTCGGGTACTGAATAGTACCCCTCATCCAGCGTCAGTGTGGTTGACCGTTTGAACACCTGATGACTACCTTGATTCAGATCGACGGTGATCAACTCGGGAAATGTGATCGGTGAAGCTGCGCCTGTCGTCAATGTCTCGCCATTAAGCGATATGCCGCCAAGATCAGTATAGGGCAGTGGGATGTCCGTGATTTCACCTGACGCAATGTCAAGCATGGCTAATTGGCTGACGTTTCCTGTGCCGTAGTTGCATACAAGTTGGTTGGCGCTGAGAAAGTCGTAGGAGTGCATGCCAAACACCCAATGAGGACCGCCAAATTCAGCTTCCATCGGGCATATACTTGCCTTTGCACCCTGACGGTAAATATTCCACCAACCAGATTCGTCAGTGATGAAGAAGAGTTCACCCGAGGGGGAGAAAATCGGCTGCTGGGCCGATATTTTTTGTGTGCCCTTTTTACCTCCGGCGACCTGAATAGGTTCTGACAATAAGCCGTTTTCATTCAGATCTGAGGTCCAAATAATCGTCTCATCCCAAGGCATGTCTGGATGGTTCCAGCTCATGAAAGCGATTTGGTCACCGTTTGGACTGACTGTGGGTGATGAATAGAAGTCGTGACCTCGCGTTAGAACTGCGACCTCTCCAGATTGAAGATCGACGGCGCCGAGATAGTTTACCGCCTCGCCCTCCGCGCGGTGATCTTCAACCACACAAATTATCCGGTTTCGCTTTGCGTCAACGCAACCGTCGGCGAAACGCAAACCTGCTGCATCCGTTAGTTGCGAGGGCGTGTCTTCATTGAGTGACTGCACATAAAGCTGCTGATCAGCAAAGTTGGAGAAGTATAAAGCGCCCTCGTGCAGTAGCCACGCACCGCCACCATATTCATGAACACGTGTGCGAATGTTGTAAGGCGCGGGATTGATATCTTTTTCCGTACCGTCCTCATTTCTCTTTACTAGTACGTTGCGGCCTGCTTCCTGGGGTCGAGATTCAATCCAGTACAAAGCGCCCTGATGCCAGCAAGAAGAAGAGATTCCTATGGTGTCGGCGACAATCAAATCGCTAGTAATAGGAGAGAGCCAGGAGCCAAGTGTTGCTTTCATATTTGTATCCGTTAATGACATGGTCGGGTTTACTTATCAGGGTTATTGCAAGGGTTACTTGAGCAAGCCACTTTCGTCATGGACTCGATATTCCTCGGGTGACATTTGAAGCCAGTCTGTTAAAACTGCGGCGTTATCTTCGCCAAGTTCTCGGGTACGTGGATAGTCATCGCACGGCGTTGCACTGAAATACAGCGGCAGTCGGTCTCCTGTCATCGTGCCATATTCCGGATGTTCGCCTTCCATGGGTTGAAAGAAATCATATGCTGCGAGTTGTGGATCTTTCTCTATTAGGTCCACGCCATTTTGCACAATGCCCGCAGGCACACCGGCACGCTGGCACTGTTCCATCACTTCAGCAGCTTCAAGATCCAGAGTCCACGCGGATATCGCCTGATCGAGCTCGTCGCTTGCGTTGACTCTTTCGGCAGCACTATTGAATTGCGGGCTGTTCGCCCAGTCAGGATTGCCCATCACATTTTTGAAAGCCTGCCATTGATTTTCGTCCATGCAGGCGATGGCGATCCAGCGCTCGTTTTCAATACTGTCATCGATTGTGTCCGCACATTTGTAGCAATTGTGAGGTGCTGCATGATCGTAGGGTAGTTTGTTTCCTGTCGGTCTTGCTGCGTTGCCGTTAGCGAACCAGTCGAGTAATGAGGGGCCCGAGAAGTTAACCCCAACCTCGAACTGGGACATGTCGATACGTTGCCCTTTGCCCGTTCGGTTGCGAGCTTCTAGCGCGGCCAAAATTGCGACAACGGCATGTAGACCTGCTTGATGGTCGTTGTAAGAAAAACCGAGGCCAATATCTTCTCGTCCGGGTACGCCGGTCAGGTGTGTTAGCCCCGAGAGCGCATGGATCGTCGGCGCATAAGTCACAAACTTTGACCACGGGCCCGTGTCTCCCATGCCGGACATTTCAGCATAGATTACGCCTGCATTGGTTTCAGCGACTGTGTCGAAATCAATGCCCCATCTCTTTAATACACCAACTGAAAAGTTGTTAATGACGATGTCCGCTTCATCGCAGAGCTTACGGCTGATTGCACGGCTTGCCTCTTGAGCCATATCTAAGGCGAGAGAGCGCTTGTTACGATTGAATTGCAAGAAGTAGGGGTGAGTCGCAAGGTTGACGCCGGTTGCGCGATCTATCGAATTAACTTTGACCACGTCCGCGCCCATATCCCCTAGAATGCGGGTAGCAAAGGGACCCGCAAGCACGTGGGTGAAATCGAGTATTCGAATGCCATCGAGAGGTCTGCTCATGATTGGTTACCTCGTGCGTTTGTCCAGCCGATTTCTTTCAGAATATCGTCTGTATTATCATCCAAATGGCCATGATGCTGCAGTTGCCAAGGGTTTTCGCTCAAGTGGTAGGGTGCCCCGGGACCTTTGATTGTCTCTGCTCCGATTTTGTAATCCTGCCACCATTCCCTGAACGCTAGCTGGGGATTCTCTGCGACCTTTTCTATCGGCAGTACCCAGCCATAGGGCGAGTGGCGTTCCTGTGCGGCTAAAAAGAGTGCTTCGACGTCCTGCTCTCCCGCCCATGTGGTTAGGACTTCCATTATCCTCTGGATGAGTAGTTGAACGTTTTCAGGTTCCATGTACTTGGGATCAAGCAAATCCTCAAAAGCATCCTCTTCTATTAGCCAAGTGAGTTGTGCCTCTATGTTAGGGGTCGGGGTAATCATGATCGACCCGCCTTTTGCTTGCATGACCTGATAAGCGTTGGACCAGTGTAAACTGCCCCGTCGCGGCAAGATGGGTCCGTCGGTGGAGGCGAATTGCTCATTGTAAGAATAAAACATGAGAACGTGTTCAAGGCACGAGGCAATACACTGTTGCACCGGTACACCGACGCGTTGACCTTCACCGGTAGATCTTGTGTGGTGTAGCGCTGACAGCGCGGCAATGGCCGTGTAGGCGCCCGATGTCATGTAATTTAATTCACCGAAAAACTTGAGTGGCGCAGTGTCAGCGTCTCCGGTTGTTGCTGCAGCACCACCCAAAGCACCATCAACGAGATCGGAAGAAACGTAATTTGCCCAGGGCCCTTCGTTGCCAAAGGAAGTCACGTCAATGACGATGAGCTCGGGACGCTTTTCCAGCGCCTCATCCAGTTTTGCCTCGTTAACACCAAAGGCATCTTTGCAAGTTAATACAATCGATGCGCGTTCAATCAGCGATTGAAGCTGGTTGTTGCCCTCGGCAGTAGACAGGTCAAGGGTAAAAAAACGACGGCTGGAAGCAAAAAATGCAAACCACAGTGATTGCTGATCTTCCGGTGCCGTTGCCAGTCTTGGTCCCCTAGACCTTAAAGGATCACCCGTTGGAGGTTCGGGCCTTACGACATCAGCGCCTAGGTCGGCAAGGAGTTTGGCACCGTAAATGCCGCGTTCATCAGTCAGATCGATAATACGGACGCCGCTTAGCGCGCCCTCAGGGTTAGACATAGTGAGTTGTACCTTGGATGATCGGTGAAGTGAAATTTAGCGCCTGAGGATTATAAACAGCATTTCCGCAGTCACTCAAATGTTTAACGAGACTGGAATTTTTGCATTAGCCGTCTCACTAGGGGTGATGAGGGCGAAAGTGCTGAGAGTTTGCTTAAGTATTGCATATGGCTAGCCAATTCATTCTGTTTGTCGGCATATATCAACAGCGCATTCAGTGTGTCGATCTGATTGGGCCAACGTTGGTCCGAGGCTTTGAGATGTGAAAGAGCCTGGTCTGTCGCACCAATACTATCGAGTGCCACGGCATATACGTAAGAAAACCGGGGCTGTGCATCGGCGATGGTTGCGGCGATTTTCAAGAAGGGAAGTGCATCCTCGATACGTTGCTGACGGACAAGGTGTAATCCCCATGCATGTTGGGCACCTGCCGAATCTGGAGCGATCGATAACGCTTTCTGCAGGTGTTGCTCTGATGCCGCATTGCGATCCGTGTTCCGGAGGAATTCTGCGAAGTTCAGCAATGCCGGTACAAAACCGGGAGAGATTTGAAGCGCGCGCTGAAAATGTTGCTCAGCCTCAAGGAGTTGATTTTGTTGCATCGCTAGATTCGCCTGCGCGATCTGAGTTGCCGGGTTATCCTCGGTTATCTTCAGTGCCTGCTTGTACTCGCGAATCAGGCCTGCCAACTGGTCCCTGGTTGTTTCAGGTAGGGCTGGTAACGCATCTGCCATGGTAGCCGCGACCTGAAACCTGACGCTTTTGCTTTCGTCATCGGCAAAGGGTTCTAACAGTGTCCAGCGATCTGCTGCGGGTAAGAAACTTAAGGCAGCAATCGCGGAACCGCGAATCATGGGGTCCATGTTTGTGAGTGCTCGAGTGACAGCTTCCAAGGTAAATCGCGAGGGATAATTCGCGAGCTGCTCGATGAGCGAGGCGCGGACGATTGGTGCAAGACTTTGGTCTGCTGCATGCGTGGCGAGACCGCGTACGCTTTGCATATCAAAATTTCGGCTTTGTGTGTTGGCAGTGGACCAATGATCCTTTGCGCTCACCTTGATGCTTTTGTTTATCCAGCTTCGTGACTGAGCTTTGTGGCAGTCAGCACATGGTGACGGTGTCGTTGCGTTCTCAGTCATCTGCCTGGGCACAACGAAGCTGTGATCCCTGCGATCATCAACCCCCATATAAGTTCGCGCTGGCATATGGCAGTTAACACATTGGCTCGCTTGCGTGTTTTGCTGATGGCCGTGGTGATCAGGATCGTCATAAGTAGTGGCTAGGTGGCATTGGCTGCAAAGGTTATTGCCAGGTATTTTGACCTCGCCACTATGAGGGTTATGACAGTCTGTGCAGCGTACGCCTTGCTGATACATTTTGCTTTGCAAAAAAGAGCCAAGGACAAAAACCTCGTCTTCAATTTGTCCATCGGGAAAATAAAGGCCAGGGCTTAGCAGCCGAATGATATTTTCATCGTGATAGGCTGCACCGGGCACATGAGTTGCAATGGGTAGGCGTCTTGAATGGCAGCCTCCGCAGATATCTATTTCAGATTCATCGACATCCCGTTGCGGGTTTGCAATTGAGTCGCCCTCAACGAAAAGCCAGGGAGTTCTTTTTCCTATACTGATCAGGCCAGTATCTTCGGTTTTTACAGCACCTTGGTGCGCCAGGGTTATATGGTCCGAGCCAGGACCGTGACAGGCTTCGCAGGCGACATTGATTTCCGACCATTGGCTGTCATAGCTGTTTGATTCAGGGTCGTAGTTTTTCCTCAGATCGGTACTGTGACATTCGGCGCAGCGACTATTCCAGTTCTGAAAATGGCCCTGCCAGAAGAAAGGGTGTGCGGGCGAAATGTCTTCCTGGGGCTGAAGGTGAAACCAGCGCTGACCGCCATTTTTCTTGCTACGACTGTCCCAGGCGATGCTGAATGCCTGAAGTTTACCTGATCCAATGTCCACCAGATATTGCTGTAATGGATCGTGGCCAAAAGCGTATAAAACTTTTAGAACCCTGACTTCATTGTCTTCATCCAGAGTTTCGATGAAGTAGCTGTCTTGTTGTTTAAAAAAACGCGTCTTGATACCGTGGAACTCAACTTGCACATCTGAAAAATTTCCCAATACGCTTGCGCTGTTCGCGATTTGCATTGCGTGAAAGTGATCGGACTTTTGCCACTGTTTTAGTTGAGTCTGGTGGCAGGCACCACAAGCTTCTGCGCCGACATACTCCGCGCCGCTAATGTGCATGCTTAGCATTAAAAGAATTGTTAGGAGGATCGGTTTCATTGTTTTTTTACATCAAATCTCTACGGGTAGCGCAGGTAACGAACGATTAGGTACTTCCTCGATTTCACCGGATACAAGCACGATAAATCTTCCTTATTACAAAACAAACGCAAAATCATTCTGACACATGCCCGGAGACGAGCATAGATTGATTAAACTGATTGAGACAAAACCTTAACCGTATGCTGGATTAGCGTTCGGGCCTCGATTGCTTCAGAATCTCTGAATTGATGTTTAAGGAGTTGCTATGGAAATCTATGACGCGATGTCTACCCTGCGGGCCGTGAGAAGAATCAGACCCGATCCCATTCCCTCTGATGTACTTCGGCGGGTTTTAACCGCAGCGACCTGGGCGCCAACGGGTGGTAATCACCAACCATGGCGTATGATTGCCGTTCAGGACGCCGCGTTGAAGCAGGGTATGGAAGACCTGTACCGTCCCCACTGGAATAGCTACATACCAGGATACGAGGCACATCTCTCTGCAATGAGTGATGCGATGGCATTGAGTAGTCGGAAGGCGCTTGAGTCCGGCACCTATCTCGCGAATCATATGCATGAGGCGCCGGTAATCTGTGTATTCTGTTTTGACTTTGCTCACATTACCGTGACCGATGCAGGCTTGCCGCGACAGAGCGTGGTTGGTGGTGGTTCAATCTATCCTGCGGTTCAGAATTTGTTGTTAGCCGCGAGAACGGAAGGTTTAGGTTGTGTGCTAACAACCCTGTTATGTATTGAAGAGCCAGGTATAAAAAATCTGCTGGAAATTCCGGACGAATGGCACACGGCGGCTTTTGTACCACTAGGCTATCCTGTGCTTGGCGGGCATGGTGAAATCACAAGAAGACCGCTGACCGAAATGGCCTTTAGCAATACGTTCGGCAATCCGCTAGATATATAGTGTTGAAAAGAAGTTCAAAAAGCCTTCAGCCTAAGGAAATTCTGGAACATGATGAGTAAAACAACAAAAAAGAAAGTCAATTCGGGCCGATGGCTGTACCGGGCGACCTTGTCGATTTTACTATTCTGTAGCTCGCTTCAGGCGGCGAATCCGGGGGAAGAAGGCGCAGAGTCCGTTGCCAAATATGGCATCAAGATACCGGATCCAGCACCTAGTCGGGGTGATGACGAAGGCGGGGGTCCTTATGAGCAGCTTCGGATTGAAAACGTTATGTTGGTCGATGGTCTCGGTTCTCCACCTCGTGGTCCTGTGGATATCAACATTGTTGACGACAAAATCGTCTCGATACGTGCTTCAAGAGGTTCCTCGTCGGCTGGAAGTAACGCAGTCTCTGACGGTATTCGTCGGATAGATGGAGCGGGCATGACAGCAATGCCCGGATTTATTGATGCTCACTCGCACATTGGTACCCCGGGGCAAGGGCTAGCCGGGCCGGTGACGCCACCTGAATATGTTTTCAAGCTTTGGCTTGCTCATGGTATTACAACTGTCAGGGAAGTTGGCTCAGGCATGGGGTTAGCCTGGACGGTGGATCATGCAAGACGAAGTGAAGAGGGGAAGATTGTTGCGCCGCGAATCATTCCTTACTCGATGTTTCCTGGCCGTCAGATTGTAGGAGATAAAGCCGCGCGTAAGTGGGTAAGGGCGGTAAAAAAGAAGGGGGCTCAGGGAGTCAAGCTTAGGGGTGGGACCCGCGAAGCCTTGGTGGCTGTCTACGATGAAGCGAAAAAACTGGGCATTGGCACTGCGAGTCACCATGACCAGAACGGTGTTTATCATGTGAATGCGCTCGACAGTGCTCGGGCGGGGTTAGATTCGATGGAGCATTGGTATGGATTGCCCGAAGCGCTGTTTACAGACAGGACAATTCAGCATTATCCGCCGGAATACAATTATGCTGATGAGCAGTGGCGTTTTGCCGAAGCGGGTCGTCTTTGGCTGCAAGCGGCAGAACCGGGGTCGCAGCACTGGCAAAAAGTGATGGCAGAGATGCTGGCACTGGACTTTACCCTGGTGCCAACGTTTACCATTTATGAGGCAAACCGAGATGTTATCAGGGCGCGTGATGCAGAATGGCATGCATCCTACACGCTACCAGCATTACAAAAGTTCTTCATGCCGGATCCAAGACTTCATGGCTCTTATCATTTCGATTGGACGACCGCTGATGAAGTAGCTTGGGGTAACAATTTCAAGCGCTGGATGCAGTTTGTCAATGAATACAAAAACGGTGGTGGACGCGTAGCCGCGGGATCTGATGCGGGATTTATTTTTAAGCTGTTTGGCTTTGCCTATATAAGAGAGCTTGAGTTGTTGCAGGAAGCAGGGTTTCATCCGCTTGAAGTGATTCAGGCAGCGACCTTAAATGGGGCGGAATTGATTGGTATGGAAGAGCAGATTGGCTCTATAACACCTGGCAAACAAGCGGATATCGTCTTGGTAAAGGGTAATCCTGTTGCAAACTTTAAACTTCTGTATGGTACTGGCCACATGAAACTTGACCGAGAATCGGGCGTGCTTGGTCGGGTTGGCGGTGTCTCGTATACGATAAAAAGTGGCATTGTCTATAATGCAAAAGCGCTGCTGGCCGATGTTGCTGATATGGTGGCACAAGCTAAATTAGACGAAAAAAACTAGGCTGCGCTCGATTACTCTTTTGCGTAAAAGAAGTCGAGGTTCTCTGAGGTTTACTTGTGTGTTTTATGGCACAAGGTAAGTTGCTCTTGTTTATCACGGCTTCGATTTGCTGCCAACCTTGCTTGAATAACTGCGAACGGTTTCTTTGTATTCATCTTCGGTAAACGCCCATTGTTGCAAGTCTGCGTCTGCCCAACCCATGGCCATACCTGCACTTGATCTGCCAAGTGCCGAGGTCATTGATCGGGTCATGGCAAGTGATGCGGCGGGAATATCGAGTAGTTCTGAAATCAGTTGATTGGTTTCACCTGTGAGCATATCTTGTGCTGCGATCCTTTGAGCCCAACCACTTTGTTTCAGCTCTGGTGCGAGCACCTTGCGCGCCGTCATCACCCAGTCACGGGCGGTCGGCAGTCCAACTTCCCTTGCTAATAGCGGGGTTCCGTTCCAGACATTGGGAATACCCAGCGCTAATTCAGGTATGCGGAATACGGTATCCTCTGAAATGACTCTGAAATCGCATGCCGTTGCGAGGAGTGCGCCGCCCCCCACAACGTGACCTTGCATGGAAGCAATGGTCACCTGAGGAATTCTATCCAGTTGCTCCAATACCCGCTGCCAAGTGGCGGTTCGATTTCTTCTTGTTGACCAGTCTCCCTCGACTCGAGGATAGGACGTTGTTTTGAGATCCGCGCCGGAGCAAAATGATTTTCCTTCGGCGCTTAGGACCAGCAATCGGATATCGGGTCTCTCCATTAAGTCATTTAAAGTCGAAGCGATCACTTTACGGATATCGTCGTTTAAAGCGTTGAGTTGCTTTGGGCGGTTCAATACTAACCTGACGATTGCGCCGTCATAGATGACTTTGATGCTTTCGCGCTCTGACATTGTGTTGGTGTCCTTTTTGGGTCTCGGGCTGACGGGTGTTGTGATAAGTTAATGGCAAATAATAGCATTAGTTATTGTGCTGCTGATGAGTCCACAATGTTTTTTTAAACGGGTTATGAGTCGGATGCTAAAATGAAATATTCATGGAAATGATAATCGCTTTTTCGTTTAGTCTAATGCCAGATGGGGCACCTGGCACCTACAACCATGCGATTGCCTGTCAACTGGCTGAACGCCTAGATGCCGGATTATCAAAAAGTGAACAGTCGCTGGTTGCGTTGCAGTGGGAAATTGCAGATGCGCTTGAGGACAGTTTCCCCGCGCTTTCCCGCACATTGCATGATGAAGCGCGGCTAATTGTCGTAAAACCTCCCGCTTTTTTACCGACGGATATCGATCAGGCTCGGTTTGTTGCCCAGTTGGAAAACGTTGGTTCTGATAATAGTCGCGTGCTTGCCGACAGCATAAATTTAGCGCAAGGAGAAAACACGCAGCAAAAACTGAATTTTCTGTTAACAGATGCGCGGCTCTATGAACGCTTCCAGCACCTTGAACTAGACAACTTGATACGACCTGAACATGGAGACTTGTTGAGTGAATATCGGAAGCTGCCAGAAGTGTTGTCTCATGCCGACGGGTTAAGAAGATACCAGCGAATACGAGTGAACAGATTAATTATCGAAAGTATCGTTAAGGACAAGGAGGTATTAAAGCGCGGGCAGTATTTGAGTACAGGCGGCGTCGTCGAACAAGTCTGTGAAGACTGTAAACTCCGCGGTCAAGTATTTCAGGACGTGCAGGTCATCGCGCATCCGCTTCATTTACCACGATGTATTAAACAATCGCAGCAGACGTTCATCAGTCAAGGGCTCAATGTTAATGTTAGTGAGGCAGGCTTGTTCACGATACCTCCGTGGGATGATACGGGCGCTCAGGTCTGGTGTCGGTCATTATCAAATTGGCTGCAGTATGAGGAGATCGTGCTGCGGTTGATGAGCAAGTCTGGGTCTTAATTGTCTACGCTGACGTTGTTCGCGCTAGCTGTTCAAGTCTGTCGCGCAGCGTTGCTATCGCATCTCTATCCGTTGCAAAAATATTATCGTTTCCAACTAGGTCCAGCAATCCGGTTGTTTGCATGACATTTGAAACCTGGTGTTTAACGGAGCTAAAAGCGAGATGAATGCCGTTACTTTCGAGCCTCTCTGACAGGTTTTTCAGCATCTCGATGCCGGAAGCATCAATCTGATTAATGCCACTGCATTGGACAAGAATGAAAACCATGCGAGGGTTCTCGCGCTCCAGTTTCAGGATCGCGTTCTCGAAATAGGAAACATTGACAAAGCGCAATGCTCCGTCGAAACGTATTGCGCCTAATTGAGGATGCAAGGGTGGTAGCTTGTGGAGTACTGCGTCTCGAAGTGTTGTATCGCTGTGTTGGCCGAGCACGGCGATGCGTGGATGCATCAGTCGAAGCAGGAGTAATGCAAGAGAAAGCAAAATGCCCGTGAGGATACCGTTCTGGATATTGGGTGCGAATGAGAGGGTTGCGATAAAAGTCAGTAGCGCCGCGACGCCGTCGTCCTTGCTCGCAAGCCAGGCATTTTTTATTGATTGGAAATTCACTAGATTGAGCACTGCCACCATGATAACCGCAGCGAGTACAGGTTTGGGTAGATGATGTAGCAGCGAAGTGAAGAAGAGCAATGTGATTAAAACGAAGAGCGCGGAGATAATCGAGGCCAAAGGCGTTTTTGCTTCTGATGCCAGGTTTAGCGCTGAACGTGAAAACGAGCCGCTGACGGGCATCGATTGACAAAATGCGGCAGCAACCTTTGCCAGCCCTTGACCGATCAATTCCCTGTTTTCATCCCAGGGTTGCCTGGTTTTGATTGAGATGACTTTGCAACTGGACATGGCTTCCATAAAGCTAATCAGGGCGATGACAAAAGCAGCGGGTAAAAGTGTCACGGTTGCTTGCCAGTCTAGGGGAGGCACACTGAGGGTTGGAAGTCCTTCTGGTACAACGCCGACAACTGCACCGCCCATACCGGCGTAGTCTATGACAAAGCTGGTAAAGGTCAGCAGCACAACAGTGACGAGAACACCTGGCAACCCGGGTGCCCACTGTTTAAAACCAACTAATAGCAATATAGCAACGAGCCCAAAACCGAGGGATGGCATGTGTAACTGATCGATATGCAGAATCACCTGCGAAATGTCGAGCATAAAGTGGGTTGATTGGGCGAAAGGTATACCCATTAACGTCGGTAATTGTGACAAACCGATAATGATGGCTGCTGCGTTGATGAAACCCATTAACACTGGGTTAGAGAGAAAGTTCAACATGATGCCGGCACGCATAACGCCGAATGCGATCTGGATTAAACCGGAAATCAACGCGAGTAAAATAACGTAGGATATAAATAAATCTGTGCCCTGTGCAGCCAGCGGCGCAATACTGGCTGCGGTTAACAATGATGTCATTGCAACGGGACCTGTTGACAGCTGATTAGACGAACCGAACAAGGCACCCACGATCGTCGGAATCAGCGCTGCGTAAAGACCGTAGTAGGCAGGTACGCCGGCCAATTGCGCGTAAGCGAGAGATTGTGGAATTGCCACTAACGATACTGTCAAGCCGGCGAGGATGTCCGCCTTAAGCGAACCCGCGCTGAAGTCGAATCTCTGAATGAAGTCCTGCCAATAAGCGTTCAGGTTCATGATTTACTCATCATTGACGATCAGTGCTGGTTGTTGGACATGAGTGTCATGATCGTGCCAAGTGTCCGTGTGTTTCATGATACGAGAATGGTGTCTCGGGCAAAATCATTTTTACTGGCATTTGATTCAGTACGCTGTCGATATGTAACAGAAAGCTGGCGATGCCTGCAGCCCCCTGCATGTATCCGGTTTGTGTCTCCAGAAAATCGCGGCGGTCCCTGTGCTCTGCTGTTTGCCAAGATAGCCCCGCCGTATCATTACCCTGATTAACGATGTGCTTGGCAGTTTGCTCTGCATAGTTCAGGTATTTTTCATCTCCGGTGACTGAAAACAGGAATAGTGCATAGTCGCCAATACCTGCATCGCCACAGCATTGACCATAGTTTTGCCACAGCCCCTTGCTCCGCTGCTCCGGCGCACCGGTACTTAACATTCCTTCGAAATTGGCGCCAAGCCAATCAATGTACCGGGTGTCTCCAGTGATTTGATTCAACAAGTACATAAAACGGCCCGTGCCTGCAGGGCCATGACAGACACCTAAGTAAAAAGTCGACGGTGGTTGTTGTTCTTCCGTGTGACAGACCAGGATGCCCGCGCCACTGGTCACGGTTCTGGTTTTAATATACTCAGCGGCGGACAGCGCAGCATCCAGATAAGCCTGGCCCTTGGTTTCCCGGTATAAATCTGCGAGGAAGTAACCAACACCGGCTCCGCCATGGGCAAAGTTTGGTGCGGTAAACGGAAATGGCATATCGGCCATCATCAGCCAACGAATGCCATCTGGGGTGTCTTCACCTACTTCAAGGAGACGATCAGCAGTTTTCTCGGCGAGGGTTGTGTCGGCGAGTAATCCTTCACGAAAGGCATAGAGGTAAATGATACCCGCGCCAGCTGCACCGACTGAAAGGTCGATGACTTCTCGTTCTCCTGTGATGCCAGTGATATCGGAAAACGGAATGGGTTCTACCCAACCAATCCCGTCACCTAATGCTGAAGATTGAGCAGTGATGCGATCCAGTGCCATCAGGGCGCCGGACTTGTATTTTTCGTCTGCAGTTAATTTGTACAACTCGTTTAGCACGTAGACGTAGCCAGGCCAGCCGCTATAAAACCCGATGGTGATAAAAGCTTTCGCTTGCGCTTTTCTGATGACATACGCCAGCAAGTCATCACCTGCTGCGCGCAGGGTGTCTAGATAAGATTGTTCTTTTGTCGACAGGTACAGTTCCATATAGAACAAAATGATACCCGCAGACCCGTGGTAAAGCGTGTGTGTTCCTTGCCCATCCGCAACCCTGCGCCAACTGATGCCGTCATTGGTATTTATCTTGTGTGAGCCAAGAAACTGCTCAGTAGAGATAGCTTGATCAAAATATGACATTAAAGGAACCCGAAGAGGTGAGTGGAGCAGTCTATCAGGCTCTCAACAAGCTGTTAATGGCAGTTGCTCAGAGCGCTACGGGCGGCGAGTTGCTTATGCCGTCATTTTGCATTGCCGGGAAATCAAGGCCAGGTTAAAGCATGGCAAACCCGCGGGCCTTCAAATAGGCAAGAAAGCCCGCCCGGTGTGGTGTTGAGTACTGGCGGGTTTTGTCTTCAGACCAGCCATAAAAATCCGCTATGCCGTATTCTTTTTTGTTGCGTTGGTTTGCCTCTGGAATGCTAAAGCGCTCATCGCGACGCCTGTCATAGGCGTCGATCTTCTCTTCACGATCTGATGTCTCGTACCTGTTGTGATGCACTGTCAATGACTGCGGTAATCGCATGCTGACGAAGCCTTCTCGCGCAGGATAACCAACGCATAACCCTGCGATTGGAAAAACAAGGTCAGGCAGTTCGAGGAGCGCTGAAAGCGCTTCGATGTTTGAGCGAATTTCGCTAATTGGACAACAGCCCAGGCCAACGGATTCAGCTGCCATCGTGAATGCTTGCATGACCAGACCAGCGTCTACCGCTGCGTTCATGAACTGGTCAACATTATCGTTGGGAAACGGTTTGTTGCGCATCTCCGCCGCGATACGAATTCGGCTGTGGTCTCCGCAAAACACCAGGAATCGTGGCGCTTGTGTAATCCAGGGCATTGATGGAATCCAGCTGCCGATCAGCGCTCTTGTTGCAGGATCATCGACGATGATAACGGATGCCTGCTGCAAGTCGGATTTTGAGCTGGCTGAAAGTCCGCAAGCGATGAGTATTTCAAGTAATTCATCATCGACTTTCTGTTCGCTGTATTGGCGGTGAGTGCGTCGTTCTAGGATGGATGCTAGCGGACCCTCTGCGGGCATTTGATTGCCAACCCGTGTGGGTGCACCGAACCTGTACTCAATTAAATCGGATATCTTTTTGTTCATATCGGTTTACCTGTTCGCGGAATTGCTTTTCGATTGCCAAAGGTGTTTCACAATGATTTCATCCCTGATCAATGACATATCGTAATAGTTGCCGTGTAGCCATGCATGATAATGATCTGAAATATGATCGCTGTTATTACGCCCGCCGTTACCACCGGCAATGACAAACTTGAATCGCAGCGGGTCTGCCATATCTACTACCCAGCGGAACGCGGGGCCATGGTAAACCTCTTGCTCTACTGTGCCCCGAGCAGGTGGATTGTGCATCGCCATCGCCAGCGTTGTCGGGCTGCCGCCAATGGGGTCCGGTCCGGTTTCCATATGTTGCCAGGCGTCATACTTTCTTAATGAATGACCAAAACGAATCTGGTGGATCTTTCCAAACGTCCAATCGTCACCGTAAGTGGTAGTGAGATATTCGACAATCGACATGACCTCTTCCTGAATGATTTTATTGAAGGTCTCGCGATGCGCGAGCCAAGGTGAGCTTTCAACCATAAAATCGTGAATGGCAAATCGGCTGAGTGCCGGTGCAACTGCAGATAATGTTTCTATGGCGGGACTTGTGCCAAGCACAGATTTTAGAAAGCGCAGGTGGGGCCTTCGTTCCATCAGCGGATAGAAAATACAGGCAGCTTTTGATGCCTTTGTCGCTCGAAAGTCCCAGCTTGAAAGCAGATCGATGGCCTCTTGTAGGTTGCCGTCAGGTTGAATGCCTGCAACGGGCGCTTTGAGAGATGCCAGAATGTCAGGGACCAGTGCCCGTGCTCTGAAGTCGAGCAGATCCAGCTGCATGTTTGTGAAGTCTTCGACCGTAAATTTTGGGTTTTGTCGTGATTGAATTTTTTCTTGAAGCAGTGCTTCAATTCTTTTTGCACGAGAATTATGTGTTGCAAAGTTGTGTATAGGATAGTCACCAGCGCTTTCCATTGTGTCGTCATTCGCCGTTAGCAGATAACCCCTTTCCGGGTTGACTTCAACCAAGAGTTCTTCCGCTTTGCTCAAGTCAAAGTGAAACTGCGGATCGTCGGCTGGTAGTGGAACAACGCCAGTAACGCCCTGTTCGGCGTGATTTTTCCCTTTAGCAGGTCGCTTGCGAATAGTTGTGGCAATGTACCGGTGTATGTCGTTATGTCTATCCACGCAAATAATGTTGTTAACAAGCGGGCACACGTCGTTCTCAAAGAGCGCATCACCGAGTTCCTTGCTATTAGTCGCAAGCGGCATTAAAGCGAGTATCCCGGCGGAAGAGGGTTGATCTCGCATCACCCAATCCAATGATGTTGTGCTTTTTGCTTCGTTGGCAGTGGTGATACCCAGCGCGTGGGTGATTGATTCCAGCACAGGACCATGATTTGAGGCTGCAATCGAAAACGAGCGAGCCGTCTCGCCAGCGATATCGATCGTATAGGTAAGGGTTTCTTTAGGCGGCTGATTTTCGATAAAGACATCATAGGTATCAATGAAGCCGGTGGTTAAACCCCACGAGACATCCCTGTTATGCCCCATCATGAAATAGGGGACGCCAGGAAAACTGGCACCAAAAGCATCCCAATTTGGTGTGTTCAGATGCGAGTAAAAAAAAGTATTGGGCATTGTGTGCGGTTGATGTGGATCGGTCGCAAGAATGGGGAAGCCTGATGAGGACAACGCTCCCGAAATGGCCCAATTATTACTGCCGCTCAACCGTGTTTCATGGGGAAACAATAGTTTCGCAATATTCAGGTCAATGTTAAGAATCGAATCTCTCATTTGCTCGACACATTGCCCATCTTCAGGGGAAAACCGGATGACATTGTTGCGGAAATACTCGATACCGTTTTCAGCCATTAACCTTGCGAGGTAGATTTTTTCAAGCCAAGATTTGTGTTGAAACCATCCTGTAAAGCGATAGCGGGAAGCGACGTCTTGTCGGGTGTAATGCCTTGGTTCTGTGCCTGCCTTCCTGAATTCAGGGGGGATGTCGTCGAGTGAGTCGACATAGGCGTTAACGCCCTGGAGATATGCGTCAACGATGTAATCACCGGGTGAATCAGGCAGCTCACCTGCAACAACATTAAAAGCTTTGTGCATTAAGTCCTGAGCAACGTATTTTTCACCCATCACGCTAGCTGCTGTGCCGGTCGCATAAAGATTGCTTAGGTGAAGTTGCCAGAGCCTTTCACTTGCGCAGGCATAGCCCATGCCCCGATATGCATCTTCGATTGATTTCGCAAATATATGGGGAATGCCGATATTATCCCAACATATTTCCATGGGTGCTTTTGCTTCTGGTATTGAAAATTTCATGCCGAAGTCCGTATTGTGAAAACGAGTTTGCGAGAAGGCGAACCTGGTTTTTGCTCGGCGACTCTATGATCGCAGACTGTGGGCAGAGCAAAACCCTAAAAAAATATGCGATGTTTCTTGAGGCCCATACTAGTTTCGCTTAAGCCCCTACACCACGAACGATAGGCACCGGGTAATCGTGAAATAGCGCGGCATTTATTATGCATGTCTTTACACCAATCGAGCGGTATCTGGTTCTTGTAGAAATTTATCTCGGTGCGAATCGTTGACCTGCATCCACGCGGAGGGTTGAGCCATTCATCATTGCTGACTCGAAAATGGCGATTGCCATGATCGCGAACTCATCGGGATTTCCCATGCGGTGTGGAAAGGCCGCATCTTTTGTCATGTTATCAGAGCTTTCGACCGGGATGCCGGCAGTCAGACCCGTTGCGAACAAGCTTGGCGCGATGGTCATGCAGCGAATGCCTAAATTGCCTAGGTCTCGCGCCATAGTTAACGTCATCGCTGAAATGCCGCCTTTTGCCGCACTATAGGCGACTTGGCCAATTTGGCCCTCAAATGCAGCGATTGAAGATGTGTTGATCATGACGCCACGTTCACCGTCTTTGTTGGGCGTATTAGTCGACATATGCTGCGCAGCAGCCGTGTTAATATTGAAGGATGCCACAAGGTTAAGTGCGACAACTTTGCTGAAAATATCCGTGGGGTGTCTGGTGCCATCTTTCTTGACCGTGCGCTGAGCAGTGCCGCCGACTGATCGGTTTCCGCCTCCAGCTGTGTTCAACACGAAATGAAGACCGCCCATATCACCGACAGCGTCGGCGATCATTTGATCCATATTGGCATAGTCCATCACATTGCAAGGGTAGAACTTGCCGCCCAGAGACGCTGCTATCTCGGCACCATTTGATGCCTCCAGATCAAGAATAGCGACCTCCCCGCCCCCCTGCTTAAAGCGCTCAGCTGTGGCTCGGCACATACCCGAGGCTCCTCCCACAAAAATCGCTTTGCTACCTTGAATTTCCATTTGTTGACTCCGATTGTATTGTCTTCGATGTATTTGGTCGTTCCACCGAGTTTACCCTGACTATATCTTTTTTTCCTATCTGCCACTTTGGTGTTTTGCTTACGCGCTACAAGCGATACACTCTAGTTTCTACATCATTATTAAACAGAGGGTTGTATGAGATACGAATCACCGACGACCACCAAAGCAGCGGTCGCCCTTCTTTCCGGAGAAAAGGGGCAGGCCTACGTTTTGGCTGGCGGAACAGACCTGCTGGTGCGATTACGAATGGACACGATCGAACCGGATCTGATGGTCGACATCAAGCGGATTCCGGCGATGTCCGAAGTTACCAAAACAGCATCCGGTTTCAAAATTGGTGCTGCGGTATCCGGTGCAGCTCTGGAAAAAAACAAGGCTTTAGTCAAAGCCTGGCCTGGCGTTGTTGAAGCCGCCAATCTTATCGGCTCTGATCAGATTCAGGGAAGATGCACCATGGTTGGAAATCTTTGTAATGCATCCCCTGCGGCTGACAGTGTTCCGGCGTTAATAGCTGCCGGCGCCAAAGCGGTTATTGTGGGTAAGAAAAAACGCACTGTGCCGGTTGAAAAATTTATTACGGGGCCTGGCCAAACATGCTTGGAGAAAGGTGAAATAGTCGAATCAATTACCCTTCCAGCGCCCGCTAAAAAATCCGGCGATGCCTACCTGCGTTTTATACCCAGAACGGAAATGGATATTGCAGTGGTTGGTGTCGGTATTAGCCTGACCCTGAAGAGAGGCGTGATTGATTCCGCGAGGGTTTCATTGGGTGCCGTGGCACCAACGCCGCTGTTGGTTAAAGCGGCGGCGAAAGCCATTATTGGTACTAAACTTGATGATGCTGCACTCGATGCGCTGGCAATGGCTTGCACCGCAGCTTGTAATCCAATCGACGACAAGCGCGGCACGATCGAATATCGGGAACGCGTGGCAGGCGTACTTGCCAAACGAACAGCAAAAATAGCCTATGAAAGAGCAGGGGGTAAATAATGGCGGGCGTACATGTAACTACGACAATTAACAACGACCCGGTTGAATATGTTTGTCCTGCAGATGAGTCTTTACTCGATGTGCTGCGTGACAATCTTGGACTTACTGGTGTGAAAGAAGGTTGCGGTACCGGTGATTGCGGTGCCTGCAGCGTAACGCTGGATGGCCAACTCGTCTGTGCTTGTCTGGTGCTGGGTGCCGAAGCAGAAGGACGAACCATAACGACGGTCGAAGGTATGGCGGATGGTGAAAAACTCCATCCATTGCAGGAGCAGTTCATTAATAACGCTGCTTTGCAGTGTGGGATTTGCACGCCGGGTTTCCTCATTGCGGCGAAGGCTTTGCTGGATGAAAACCTAAGCCCGACTGAAACTGAAATTCGTTACGCATTGGCGGGTAATCTTTGTCGATGTACAGGCTACGACAAGATTGTCAAAGCCGTACAGGCAGCCGCAAAAGATCTGCGTAAGCAGAACAAAAAGAAAAAGTAGGAGGCACTGAATATGAATGATCCAAAATATACAGGACAGGAATTCAAGGTTGTCGGTACCAGGGTAAAAAGACCTGACGGATTAGACAAGGTGACAGGGCGAGCCCGTTACGGTGCGGATATGAGTGCACCGGGACAGCTGGTGGGGCTAATGCTGCGTTCTCCCCATGCGCACGCGCGCATCAAAAAGATCGATGCTTCAAAAGCTGAGAAGCTTGCCGGGGTCAAAGCGGTTATTACTTCGGCTGACTTGCCAGATTTGACCGGCGGTAATTCGGGCCTTTACGACACGCTCGAAAATTGTATGGCAAGAGACCGCGCACTCTATGATGGTCATGCCGTCGCCGGTGTTGCCGCCATCGATAGAACCACGGCGAAAAAAGCGCTGAAATTGATCAAGGTTACCTATGAGAAATTGCCACACGTCACTGACGTTGACGAAGCGTTAAATGATGATGCGCCAATTGTGCAGCCTCGCTATGCACAGGATGGTCGTCACGGTAACCTGATAAATAAAGGCGAGTTTGGTCATGGTGATATCGACAAGGGTTTTGCTGAAGCCGATGTCATCGTAGAACGCAGTTATAAGACAGGACAAACGCACCAGGGATATATTGAACCACACGCATGTCTCGCGAGTGTTAGCCCGGACGGTACAGGTGAGCTCTGGGTGACAACGCAAGGCCATTTTGCCTACCGTAACAACTGTGCGCAGTTGTTGGGTATGGATATAGCGAAGTTGAAGGTCACCTCCTCTGAGATTGGCGGTGGTTTCGGTGGCAAAACCCATGTTTGGATGGAGCCTATTGCGCTTGCGCTTTCTCGCAAAGCAAATCGACCTGTGAAGATGGTGATGAGCCGAGAGGAAGTATTCAAGGCTTCTGGTCCGACATGCTCAACTTCGATGGATATCAAAATCGGAGCTAAGAAAGACGGGACTATCGTTGCTGCCCGTGCTGAATGTCGTTATATGAATGGTGCATTCCCCGGTATGTGGGGAACACTCGGCGGTATGACGGCTTTTGCTTGTTACAACATTGCGAACAACAAGGCGATTGGCGTTAACGTACTATGTAATCGTCCAAAGGTGGCGGCTTATAGAGCACCTTCAGCACCCATGATGGCTTTTGGCGTAGAAAGTACTATTGATCAACTGGCCAAGGAGCTAGGCACTGATCCTGTTGAACTTCGTCTTAAGAACGTTGCAAAGGAAGGTACGCTTGCACCTTATGGTCCTGTCTGGGGCCCGATTGGTATTGAGCCAACCCTCGAGGCTGTGCGTGACCATCCCCACATGAGAGCAAAATTGGGTAAGAATCAGGGTCGCGGTGTTGCTTGCGGATTCTGGTTTAATATTGGTGGTCAGACTTGTAGTGACCTAAATATTGGTCCTGATGGTACGGTAAACCTCACGGTAGGCACGATCGATGTGGGCGGAGCCCGGGCATCCCTTGCGCTAATTGCGGCTGAAGAGCTCGGCATAGCATACGAAGATGTTCGAACGAACATTGGCGATACGTCCTCTCTTGGGCACAACGACACAACTGAGGGCAGCCGGGGTACATTCTCTTCCGGTATGGCGACAATCTTTGCCGCAAGAAAGGCGATCGACGTCTTGAAAGAGCGTGCGGCTAAAATGTGGCAGATCCCAGTGGAAGCAGTCACCTGGGAAGATGGATCAGCTCACGCTGTTGGCAATGAGCACGATAATTTATCGCCGTTGACGCTAAAGGATATTGCAAAGAAAGCCGGCAACACGGGTGGTCCTATTGCTGGTCACCACGAAGCAACTGCAGATGGCGCTGGTGTATCATTTGCATCTCACATTGTGGATGTCGAAGTTGATCCTGAAACGGGTAAGACGACTATTCTTCGTTACACCGTCGTGCAAGATGCCGGTAAAGCTATTCATCCGGATTATGTCGAGGGGCAATTTCAGGGTGCAGCTGCTCAGGGCATTGGTTGGGCGCTGAACGAAGAATATATCTACGGAGAAGACGGGCGGCTGCAAAACGGCGCATTTCTGGATTACAGAATGCCTGTTTGCTCAGATCTGCCTTCCATTGATACGAAGATTCTTGAGATTCCTAATCCCAGCCATCCCTACGGTATCCGTGGTGTTGGTGAAACTTCAATTGTGCCGCCACTTGGCGCGATCGGAAATGCTGTTTCCAATGCTGTGGGTGTCAGGATGTACGAGGTGCCTATGTCTCCTCCAAGAATCTTGAAGGCGCTGGATGATGCTAGCGCCTGATTTGGTTTAGGCAGGAAAGGTCAAGTGGAAGTCTCCCTGTCAGGGTCGGTAAGAGATGCCGTGGGTGGTCTCGCCTCAGTTGAAGTTGAGGCAGAGACTATTCGCGAGCTACTGACCCGTCTGATCGATAGATACCCCAAACTGGAACACCATCCGGAGGAAGGGATTGCCGTTGCGATTGATGGCACAATTTATCGCGATAGTTGGGAGACGCCAATTCCTGAAGGTTCAGAGGTATTTTTGCTACCACGGATTGTAGGTGGCTAGGTTACCGGCTTGAATGAGAGCGGCTGAGTGAGGCAAGCATATGCACGTTCGTGTGCCTGAAGTATTCGTCATTAATCTCTCCGCCGCGTAGATTAGTCGACTAATCGGGCACAAGAAGGCTGTACGGTTCATCTCAAGGCTATCTGCGATTGTGCGATCACCAAGAACTCAGAGCCTCAGTAGCTTTAATTATCAATCAAGGTATCTGCGAGGTAGGCACGTTGGTGTGTCTCGTCACCGAATTGATGCTGACAAAAAATCGCACGGCGAAGAAAAAGCTGTGCATCGCATTCGTAGGTGAATCCGAACCCACCGTGAAACTGAATAGCGCGGTCCCCAGCAAAAGCAAAACCTTCACTAGCGACGGCCTTTAACATACGCAACGATGTCTCTTTCTCCAGTGGGGTGCCCGTATCGTATACGGTGGCCGCGTGATAGAGATGAGAACGTGTCGCCTCCAGCCCCAGTAGCACATCAACGGTTGGATGTTTCAGTGCCTGGTAACTGCCAATATATTGGTCGAATTGTTTTCTAGTCTTCAAATATTCGACAATTAGATTGAGCGTGCTGGCATGTCCCCCTGCGATTTCCGCTGACAGCAATAACATCGCAGTCTGTTCGATCTCAACAAAGCAGGTCTCGGGTAAAACTTGATCCGGTGTTACCGTTATTCCATCGAGCGTTAAACGGTAACAACGTCGCGTTTCGTCGATGACAACTTCTCGTTGCAGTGCATGTTCGGGTATGGCTGACCTTTCAAGCAAAACAAGCCGAGGCTGATTTTCTAGCAGGATTGAGACCAGCACGATTTCTGCAAACGCGGCATCCTGAACAAAACACTTTGTGCCGGAAAGACTAATAGTATTTTCCTTCATCGTGCCGTTACAAAGTGGTTCGGAAAGCTGCCAACTGCCGTCCGGTTCTATCAAGGCCATGGTTGCGATGGCACCGTTTGCAATCTTTGAAAGCCATGCCGACTTCTGCGCCTCGCTCCCCGCGAGTTGCAAAGTATTCGCTGAAATTGCCGACCATACCAATGGGCTAGCCATTAGGTTTCGCCCCATCGCTTCAACGACAGGAACCAGGTCAGCCACGCTAAGGCCCAGACCTCCGTGAGATTCGGGCACAGCGATCCCAGTCCAACCTAACTCCACTATCGATAACCACAGGTCAGAAGGTAGACTCTGGGCTTCTTCGGTTCTGCTGCGAACGAGGTTGATCGGTGAGTTTTTGCTACAAAAGTCCATCGCCGTATCTAGCAACATACTTTGTTCTTCGGTAAAACTAATTTGACTATTCATCGTTGTTCCTTCTTCTCCGCCTGTCCTGCTTATCCGAGACACAGGCAAATTTAGCTTTTTGGCAATCCAAGTACACGTTCACCCATGATGTTGTATTGAACCTGAGTGGTGCCGCCGCCGATGGTTGCGGAGAAAGAGTTGAAGTAAATTCGTTGCCATTTACCGCCGTCTACCGCCTCGGGAGAAATAAATCGCCCGCCATTAGCGCCCTGTAGCGACATGGCGAATTGACAGAAGCGTCGCTTTAACTCAGAGCCTCTGAGTTTGCCAGACATGGCGATAGCAGTGGGTCGTTCAGTATTTAGCGCTGGAATTTTTGTCCTGGCGCCCATCAAGACATTGCTTTTTGCTTCAATCAAAAATTGAACCATCTGGTCTCTGATCAATGGGTCTTCAAGCGCCGGTTTTCCATTTCGCTTTGAGCGACGCGCTAGTTCGAGCACGTCATTCACGTTGATGTCCATCATCGATAGGCCGCCTGCCTGGCCGCCAACATTACCTCTCTCAAACATGAGTGTGGCCATAGCAACTTGCCAACCTTCGCCTTCTCTCCCCATAATAGAGTTGGCAGGAATGCGTGCATCATTGAAAAAGGTCTGACAAAAACCGTACTCACTTGTGAGCTTTTTGATCGGTTGCGGATCGATTCCCTCGGTTTTCATCGGTGCAAGGAAGAAGCTCAATCCCGCGTATTTGCTGGGACCTTCATTTGAAGTGCGAGCGAGTAGGATCATGTACTTTGCGTATGAACCCAGGCTGGTCCAAATTTTGGAGCCGTTGATGATGTAGTCATCACCATCCTTCACTGCCTTAACCTGGGCATTGCCGAGATCTGACCCGTGGTCTGGCTCAGAAAACCCCTGACACCAAATATCATCGGCATTAAGAATACCCTTGATATATTTTTTCTTATCCTCCTCTGTACCTTGTTGGAGTATGAGAGGGCCAGCCCAGTTGAGGCCAATCGTGTTTGTCATAAAAGGCACCCGCTGACGCGCCATTTCCTGTGACACGATGTCTTGAAATACCTGCGGCTTGCCACCACCGCCGTATTCCTCAGGCCATGACATTCCAAGGTATCCCGCATCGTAGACCTTTCTTTGCCAGTCGCGGAGATATTCAAATTGTTCGTCTGTTCCCACCTCCATAAATGATTCGGGTAACAAAAATCCGGGATCGCCAGGATTGTTTTCTCTTAGCCATGCGGACACTTCCACTCTGAATTGGTCCAGCTCCTGTTCGCTTACACTCATTACTTTCTCCAGAAAAATCTTGTTGCCACTATGTTTCTATTTGGCCACCTAAAACCGGGCCACACCAAAGGTGTTGGGCTCCGTGCCGCGGTGGGTTGTTTCAAGGCAAGTCTCCAACGTAAATATCAATACTTCGCGAGTATCTGCAGGATCAATAATACCATCGTCCATCATGCGTGATGAACAGTGCATCGCCTCGGATGAATGCTCCATGCTCTCGATGATCGCCGCGCCTTGCTTCTCCATCATGTCTCTTTGTTCTTGGGGTATTTCCTGTCCCGTCAATTTTGCTCTGTCCTCGGCAATAACTCTCATGACGCCTGCTGCCTGTGCACCTCCCATGACGGCCTGTCGGGCAGTTGGCCATGAGAAAACAAACTCAGGCTTCAGTGACTTTGAACACATGGCGTAATTGCCAGCGCCGTAGGCATTACCAACAATTATGGTAAGTTTGATCGGACGGAAGTTTGCGACAGCTTGAATCATTTTTGAGCCATGTTTAACCTGGCCAGCCTGCTCTGCTTCTACACCGACTAAAAAACCCGTGGTGTTTTGCAGGAAGATCATCGGCGTATTTGTCTGATCGCAAAGCTGCAGGAACTGACTCGCCTTCTTCGCGCCTTGCGGTGTGATAGGACCATTGTTAGTAATGATGCCGCAGCGCCAGCCGCCAATGTGAGCATGGCCACAAACGGTATGCGGATCGTTGACAGGCTCGAATTCGAAAAACCTTGAACCATCAAACACCCTCGCGATGACTTCACGCATGTCGTAGGGAATCCGTTTATCTTCTGACACGATACCGCGTAGCTCCTCTGCTGGGTACAGCGGTTGTTCGACGGGCTGATCTGGCACTAGGTTTGTTGCTGCATCCGGTGGGAATTGATCAAGAATGTCTCTGGCTACCCGAATGCCGTCAGCATCACTTTCCGCAAAATATTCGCCTGTTTGTGAGACCGTCGCGTGCATGACCGCACCACCCAATGTTTCGTGATCAGCTTCTTCCCCTGTTGCTGCTTTTAACAGCGGTGGACCTGCGAGGAACAGGTGTGTTTGGTCTCTAACGAGTACAACATAGTCAGAAAGCGCTACTTGATAGGCACCCCCTGCTGTAGCGTTGCCGTGCGCCACGGTGATCTGTGGTATGCCTGCAGCGGAAAGCTCAGCTTGCTGGCAATAGACCCTGCCACCGTCGAGGAAACCATGGACGCCCCACGGGTCTGGATCGCCGCCGCCCGCAAGATTGCCACCCCCACTTTCGCTTAGACATACCAGCGGTAGTCTTGTGCTAAAGGCGATTTCTTGTAACCTTAAATTTTTTCGGGTGGTGACAGAGGTAATGGTGCCGCCCTTTATTGCATAGTTCCAGACCATCGCAAGCACGCGACGACCCTTCACGTAGCCAATCCCGACAATGAGATTTCCACCGGCGGTTTCACCTTCCTTATCGCCATTCATCCCAAGACCTGCGATTGAGGAAAGCTCCAGAAAAGGGGCGCCACGATCAAGCAAATGCGACAAACGTTCACGTGGTAATAGTTTGCCTTTCTTTTCCGCTCGCTCGCGATAGCGCTCTTCGCTTGCTCTGATATTTCGCTCAACGACACGGACCTTTTCGACATAATTGGTCATGAACTCAACATTTTCGCGGTATGCTTCGCTATTGGTATCCAGTCTTGTTTCAAGCTGACTCATCTTCAACCTCCGTTAATTTCAGTTCGACCATCAACTGTCGATTCTTTACCTGATTGCCTGTTTCCACTGCGACCTGTATCACTTCGCCGTCGCCATCGGCCAAGTGCCTATGTTCCATTTTCATCGCCTCGACGATGACCAACGGTTGATCTTTGGTGACCTTTTCTCCTTCAGCAACCAGCACCTTAACGACCAGACCTTCGGTCGAAGCGTGAATCTGACCACTACCCGAACCGTCGGCAGAAGCTGCCGGTGCATAAGTCATAATTTTTGCATTCAGGTTATCCTTGCCAAAATCGATACTTGTCTCCTCGTCAGACAAATAGAAGACGGCTTCCTTTGCGACCCCGTTGTAGTTATAGATCAGCGTGCCTGATTCACAGTGGGTAATCTGTACTAGATGTTCGTTGCCATCGACGAGCACTTCAAACCCGATATCCGTGGCCAGGCTCGTGACGGATACCTCTCTACCACCGATTAATAAGGTGTCTCGAATAAACATGGGTTCAGTGTTGCTCCAGCCGCCGCTGCTCCCCGCGCTGTGTGAGCTATGATGCGCGATTAGCGCGGCATTAACGGCGATGAGCTCATCGGTGTTTTTAGCTCTAAGCTGTTCGAGTAACTGCTCGTTGATGAAACCGGTTGTGGTGTCGCCTTTCACAAAGGTTTGTTGTTCAAGTAGATCAACAAGAAAACTTTTGTTAGTGGTAAGACCAAGAATCCTTGTTTGCGTTAATGCTCTGATAAGGCGCCGCCGTGCTTCCTCCCTATCTTTTCCCCAACAGATGAGCTTTGCCAGCATTGCGTCATAATACGGCGTTATTTGGCAGCCACTGTGCAGGCCATGATCAATCCGGACGCCGACATTATCGTAAGGCTCGAAGTAGTGAATTTTCCCTGTCTGCGGCATGAAGTTGTTCAGCGGGTCCTCAGCGTAAATTCGGACCTCGATGGCATGACCATCAAAGTGAATGTCTGATTGCTCGCAAGGTAGTGGTTCGCCGCTGGCTATTCTTAATTGCCAGTCGACAAGATCAGTGTCAGTGACAAGTTCCGTCACTGGATGCTCAACCTGCAATCGCGTGTTCATTTCAAGGAAATAGAAATTTTCTTTTTCATCTACTAAGAACTCAACGGTCCCAACACCTTCGTAGTTCACTGCCTTGGCAGCGTTTACCGCCGCTTCGCCCATCTTTGCCCGCAGTGCTGGTGTCACAAAAGGTGATGGGCATTCTTCAATCACTTTCTGGTGGCGGCGTTGAGCAGAGCAGTCCCGCTCGCCGAGATGTATGACGTTACCGTGACTGTCTCCTGCAATCTGCAGTTCAATATGTCTTCCATCGACAATGGCTTTCTCAAGTATTAGCTCATCGCTACTGAAAGCGCTTGTCGATTCTGCTCGAGCTGAGTCCAGCGCATCCGGCAGCTCGGCTAAATCAGTGACAAGTCGCATGCCTCTACCACCGCCGCCAGCCGCGGCTTTCACCATGATCGGTGCACCGATCTTTTTTGCCTCCTTGATCAAATGCGCATTGTCCTGTGCAGTTCCCTGATAACCCGGGACGCAGGGCACGCCGGCCTTGATCATCAAATCTTTTGCAGAGGCCTTGTTGCCCATTAAGTTGATGGCGTCGGAAGAAGGGCCGATAAACTTAATATTATTATCTGCGCAGGCCTTGGCAAAATCGGCATTCTCCGAAAGGAAGCCATAGCCTGGATGGATTGCATCGGCGTCAGCGGCCTTTGCTGCGTTGATAATTTTATCGATGTCGAGGTAAGACTCCGCCGGTGTTTGGCCGCCGATTGCCACACTTGCATCAGCCATGGAGACGAATCGAGATTGTGCATCAGCATCACTGTGCACAGCGATAGCATCGAACCCTGCAGCCTGAACACTGTCGATGACGCGACAGGCAATTTCTGCCCTGTTTGCAATAAGTATTTTTCTCATGATGTTCTCACTTGGCAATGTCAGTGGTATGTTGTTTGGCAATTTCCACGGGTACTTCGATTATTTTTGCCCGCAGATATTCGCCCATCGTCTTTGCCTGACCGTCGATACGAACAGAGGAGGAAACTCCCTCGCCGAGAATGCCATGAATATAAAAGTTCAAGGCATGCAGGTTTGGCAGCTCAAAACGCTCGATCTTGAATTCCGCCGTGTCGGCTAATAGTGCCTGGAATCTTTCGACGGTTAAAAACGCATGCAGGAATCCAAATGCTTCAGGTGTTCTGGCCCAAATACCAACGTTTGCATTACCTCCTTTGTCGCCAGAACGAGTTCCAAACAGACGACCGAAAGGGATTCGTATGGTCTCACCCTGAGGGTATTCAGGGATTTTCACCGGCATTTTCTGGTAGTAAATAGCTTCGAGGTTGAGCTGGTTTGTAGGCCGAACATCGATTGATTTGCCATCCATGTGAACCGTCTCAATGATGTGTTTACTGTCCACCAGAGCTGGCCAATAGGAAATGTACGCGCCCCCAGCGCCTGCTGAGCTGGAGCCGAACCCAGGAAAGCTGGCGAGCGCCAACTCAATTACCTTGGCTGAAAAAATTCTGCCAACCAAGGCTGAATCTTTCGATTTGACATTAATTCTGAGCCGCGCATAGGCTTCTTCGTTTGTCTTTGGGTCTTCCTTGTCGTTGCGGATGAGTTGAATCGTGACATCGTCAAATTGTTCCTGACCTCCAACAGACTGGAACAGTGTATCGGTGAACATTTCGGCTTTTTCCTCGATGTCCAGACCGGTTAGCAGCATTTCCATGCTGTTGCGAAAACCACCAGCAGTGTTGATACAAACCTTGTGTGTGGCTGGCGGACTGCTGCCACGGCAGCCTGAAACATAGACCCGGTCGTCACCCTGTTGTTCAATGCTCATGGTGTCAAAGTGTGCAATGACATCAGGGTTTAGATAAGCCGGTGAGCTGATCTCATAGAGCAGTTGTGCTTTAACTGTACCGACAGAAACCAGTCCGCCTGTCCCGGGGTGTTTGGTGATGGTGAAGTTTCCATTCGCTTCAATTTCTGCGATGGGATAACCCATATTGTGGAAGCTCGGCACTTCCTGAAAGAAGGCATAGTTACCACCCGTCGCCTGTGCGCCACACTCAATAATGTGTCCAGCGGCAAGTGCGCCGGCAAGTGCATCATAATCCTGTCGTTGCCAGTTAAATTTCCATGCTGCAGGCCCGATGACAACCGCTGCATCAGTCACTCGTGGACAGATGACGACATCCGCACCCATATCCAGTGCCGTTTTGATACCCCACGCACCTAGATAGGCGTTCGCAGTGACGGGTGGCTTGTTTCCATCGGCAAGGTTTTGTTGAGTATCGATGTTTTCGAACTGTTCGCCTTTTTCCTGCAAATCAGCAAGTCGAGGCATAAGGTCATCACCTTCGATGTAGGCTACCTTTACATCAAGATTTAATTCTTTTGCTATTTCTGAAACGGCAACAGCCATGCCTGACGGATTAAGTCCGCCGGCATTTGTCACAATTTTGATGTTTTTTTCCATACAAGTGGCGAGGACGTCTTTTACCTGCTTCAGGAAAGTGCCCACGTAACCGGCATCCGGCTTTTTCGAACGCTGGTTGTACAAAATTGTCATCGTCAATTCTGCAAGGTAATCACCGGTGAGCACGTCGATAGGACCACCGTCCACCATGTCTTTTGCTGCGCTGAGTTTGTCGCCGTAGAAGCCGCTGCAGTTTGCGATCTTTATCGTGTCAGTCATTGTTAGTTACCCATCAGATAATAATTATAGTGGTATGAGCCTCTAAATTTGAGGATCCTCTCGAAGTTGCATCAGGGGTGATATGAGCGTGATCCATTTTTTGATGTACCTAAGACTCTGGGCTCTATCATTGCCATAGTTCTCCTGTACTAGCAGACCTCTCATAAAGCTACGAGTCATGTTGATCAACATGACTATCTCATCATCATCTCCAGAGATTGCCTCGTATTGCGCCAGGGATTGTTCATCTAATGCTTGTCCCCAGTCCAGCAAATCATCCGCGACTCGCGCCTGAAGTAATTCATCGGTACGTGCTGCATTAAGAATTTCAAGCAGCGCCCTGTAGGCCGGTGTGTTGATGTACCTTGTCCAGGCGACCATCAGCGCCTCCTCGATATTCGAGGGCGTATGCTGGGCTCGCTTAAAGGGTCGCTCTAACAACCTGTTGAGTGTGGCTGCAATCAGGTCTTCTTTTGAGGGGTAATGATATTGAAGTGCACCTTTGGAGAAACCTGCGGCAGTCGCTACGCGATTTAGTGAAGTCTCGGCGTAGCCGACATCCACGAGTGAGCCGATGGTAGCCTCGCAAATAGCCTCGCGAGCACGAATGCTTTTTGCCTGTTGTTTGCCGATAGCAGGCGCGCTGGACATGGACACTAGTCCTCTGGCACCCAAGAGGGTTTGCGTTTTTCACGAAAGGCTTTCATGCCTTCGGCACCTTCTTCAGATTTGAACATGCGCACGCTCCAATCACCTGTTTCAGCGAAGCCCTGGGCAATGTCTAACTCGGAGACGCGGCGAACCAGTTTTTTACATTCAACAACCGCATTAGGTCCACCGAGATTAATCATGTCGATTTCTTCCTGAACGGCACTCTTCAGCTGATCTTTTGGTACGGCGCGGTGGGCAAGGCCGAAATCTACCGCCTGGCTGCCGGTAAACCTTTCGCCGGTGAGAAACAGCTTCATGCCATGATGAGTGCCGAGTTTAGGTAGACACACGACTGAAATAACCGCGGGGATAACGCCTATCCTGACCTCGCTGAAGCTGAATTGTACGTCTTCAGCCGTGATGACAATATCTGCAGCGCCAACGAGTCCAAGTCCTCCGGCAAATGCTGCGCCGTTGACGGCAACGATGACAGGTTTCTGGCTGTCAAGAATGCGAGTGAGCACATCAGGGTAGGGTACTGATTTACCGCCTCCGTCGATGGCCTCGCCTGGCGGGCTCTTAAGGTCGGCGCCGGCGCAGAAGGCAGGGTCACTGCCAGTAATGACAATCGAGCGTACGTCGGGATCGTTGTTAGCTGTAATCAAGTGTTCATTAAGTTCATTGACCAAGACGGCGGATAACGCATTGCGGTTTTCCGGCCTGTTCAATGTGATCCAGGCGGCGCCTCCTGCCACTTCATAAAGCGTTGCTTCGGTTCCCGACATAGAAATTCTCCTAGACTGTTTACCCAGAGGTTAACAGAATAACAATCCAGTCGGAATGTTTTTTGCTCACCCCTCGCGGTGCTTCCTTTCCCAAGCACCACCGGCGCGAATCAGAAGGGGCCCGATGCAGGCGACAAGCATGAGACCTGCCAGCAGCAGAAATGCCATCTTGTAGCTACCGGTGGAGTCGTAAATGAAACCGGCAAGAGGAGAAGCGGATATCACAAGGGGTAACTCGACGAGGCGTAAGATGCCATTAGCCTTGCCAAAAGATGCGTTACCAACAGCAACAGAAAGTGCAAAGGTTCTTAAGGGGCTCATACCGGAAAGACCAAAACCATAAACGATCCCCGCGATTAGGGAGGTGAAAAAGTCGCTGGCAAACGCGAGCAGGATGAGCGATGTCGCCTGAAACAGTAGTGCCATCCATATCGTGACTCTTGCACCAAAGAAATCCGACATCCAGCCAACAACAGGTTTCCCGAGCGCTGCGAAGAGCGCAGTAGCAGAGAGAATATATGCGGCTTCGGATCCGGGAAGCCCGATGTCTGTGAGGTGACCGAACAGGTGCAACATGACCGCAGAGTAGACACATCCCATGGCACCAAACATGAGCCCGATACTCCAGAAAGCGGGGAAACGGATCATTTCCTTCCAGTGCCAAATTCTGGATTCAGTCTGATCTTCGACCTCTGTTGTCTTGTGAGCTTCAGAATAGACATGCCCATCCCGTACTTCGCCTATTTCCTCGGGTCGGTTTTTCAGGAAGTAGATAACGAGAGGTATCAAAATACTGGGCACGATGATCGCAAATACCACAAATGCGGAACGCCAACCTATGGCCTCAACAAGGCTGGTGACAAGAGGCGGCATTACCACACCTGCGAGTGACGCACCTAGCACGCCAAGGGATATCGCTCGCCCGCGCCAGTGGTCGAACCAACTGATAATCGTCCTGTGCCAGGCGAGGTTACCCATGCAAGTCATGCCAAGCCCCATACCTATCCCGACGATTAAATAGAATTGGATGAGGTTCTGACAAAAGGACAAGAGTAGGTAGGAACCGGTGACAAAGCCGATGCCGACGAGAATCACAGTTTTTGGAGAGTATTTGTCGAGTATGCCGCCAATAAACGGCGCAACCAGGGCGCTGGTGACGGCGGCTATCGAAAATCCCATGGCGATCTCGAATCTGCTACCACCGGCTAGTTCTTCCGCGAGGGAAGGCAAGAAAACGCCGCGAGAATAGGAGTAAAACCCGGTGCCTAGAAACGTGAGCACTGCACCGACCAGAACAATGACCCAGCCGTAAAAGAATCGTTCGGTAGGTCTAGCGGCTACCCTCATAGGTGCTCCGTGGCGTTCACTAGAATATACGCCGGCGAGTTAGCCCGAGCAAGGGGCGCAAACGAAGCTAATTGATGGCATAACAGCGCACATCTCTCGCCCCCATCATGCCGTTTTCGAACATGAACCCCGCACCACCGCTTATCAATAAATCATCTTTTCCTTGCAGAACGTCGTAGCCATCGAGTTGCACTTTGATGTCCTTGCCGCGACACACAACTTTTAACGCATAAAGTTTATCTTGTTCCCATTGCATGGATAGCGTGTCGAGATTAATTTCATCGAGTATTTCTTCACCGTAAAAGCGTTGTATCAAGCGGAGCAGGTTTCCCTCGATAGTGATCGCTATATAACGTTGTTTTCCCTGGTATCTAACAACAAGACCCGCCTTTGTCGCCAAGTGAACTTTGATTCGTGCCTCGAAGCAGTAGTCTCGCCATTGCGTTGTTCCGCATATGAGTTCACCGCGTCCCTCGTTCTTGCCAAATTGGGTTTGCCGCTCATCGTCGTCGGAAAATTTACCTCTGCCGATGTCCGCGTCAAACACCCAGCCATTAAACTGAACGTTGCCGCCCCATGGGCTCCCTTGATAAAACTTGTCCGGAAAAGTGACGTCGAAATTTCCTTCGATGAATACTGCGTCAACGAAAATTTCTCCATAACAACTGCTCTCTGCGCTTATTTCAAGTCCGAAGTCACGTACTAAACCTGAGGGTAGTTGAGGAATATCAAAGCTGGTATCAAACGGTGTCTGCGCTTGCAGCAACAAACTCGAACTATAGTAGCGCTCGGCGCTTCCCTCTTCTGTGACAAATAAACGTAAGGTTGCTGGGGCCGAGCGTGTTCCGCAGGTGCCGCTTAATCTGACCGTGTTGCCAGGGAACATTTTTGGACTACCCATCAGGCTGTAGCCGCCGTTATTGCCGGACCTGAGCAGGGGTGTGGAAAGCACAGCTTTTCTCGATTTATCTAGTGAAAAATCGACCCGCATTGATCGATCGCCGAGAGCGGAATGACCCGTAACGTTGGAAACTTCGCAGGTGTTTCGATGATTGAAGTTCCCGGTTTCAGCCATGTAACCATGGAGCGAGCCGGGTAACTCGAATGAATGCCAGGCGCCGTTTTTTACAACGTTGGGTTCTGGCCATTTCATGATTTTTCGGCCAATAGCTTCAAGTTTTCGCGCGATGATTGCGCAATCCGTAACACCTTCGGTCCCCTCTGCTGTTGGCATGAGGAGCCTGTCTGCAGTGGGTAGCTGGAATTCGTAATCTTGATTGATGCCGTCTAAACCAACAACAAGCCCCATGACAGCGCCGACATTTGCTGCGTTGCAATCAGTATCCCACCCTGCGGTATTAATAATATTCTGGGACAGATGAAAGTTGTCAGGCGCATAACTCCAAGCCATGACCATCAGGGCGTGATTTGGGATAACATGACAGTTACCACCGTAGCGGTGATAGCCGTATTTTTCATCTATCCGCTCGAAGGTTTTGCGCCAGTCGGCATCTTCGTTACGCCAGCAGCGAACATCACGGTGTACTTCGGCGATGAGGCTGTCAGCAGGGATGAAGCTCACACCTAGGTCTAGTAACGCGAACATATCTTTCTCTGTAAAAGCCGCGCTGACCATCGCGGCCACAACTTGAGCAGCGAATACTGCTTCACCGTCATGTGACACACGGGCAGCTTTTTCTGCGATTGAGACGGCCAAGGTTGGATTTCCGGGAGTCACCATGCCAATTGCATCGATGAAAATTTGGGCACCTATCTGCTCCGCGACAATCTTCGAGTTGAGCTCCATTGAGCCAGACCTAGGGGCTTTAATTCCATTTTTCAATCTCAAGTAAGCCGTATGCTCAGTGGAGTGTCCCATACCACCCCACCAGAGAATCGTTTTATCTTCAACGAGATAGTTAAGCCAAGTGTCACCGAAGAACTCGGTCGGTGTGTTTTCATACAGACCGGAATCTTCTAACGCTCGAACGAAGGTGAATGTGCCCGTGATGTCATCGTCAGCAACGATAAGAGGAACACCCGTTTTAGAATGGGTGTCTTGCTCCTCATGCACGTAGCGATCAATCTCGCCAAATTTCGCTTCAATATGTTTTTTGCTCCAGCCCTCAAAGGGCCGACCCATGTAAACGCCGATAACCTTGCCAAGTACAGCGGCATAAATTTGGTCGAGATAGTGATCTTGTAATGCCATTTTTGTCTTCCTGTTGGCGCGCTGCTTTGGCGCTTCTTATATTGTTTTCTCGTAGCAGTCTCTGCGCTTGGTGTCTCTATCATGATACATTTATCATACACTTGAGGTCGAACAGAAACAGATAAGGAACGAACCATTATGCCGATCAGTCCGGAAACGATTTCACGACTTGGTCTCGATAAGACAATAGCTGCCTCGGTAAATGGCAGAGAGAATGGTGTCAATAATCAATCGGAATGGGACGCGGCTTATTATCCGTGCGCTGAAGCCTATCCCGCCGAGGATGTTGCCAGGGGTGCGGTGACCCGATTTGAAGAATGGTCTGAAACAGAAATTTATGCCGGTACTACTCGAGACCTGTGGGTATACCTGCCTGCGGTTCAGAGCGATGCCTATCGCATTATCGTTTTTAACGATGGTGCTTTGTATATGGGTCGAAACGGGCCTGTCAGGGCGACGAATGTGTTGGATGTCTTGCATGCTAATGAGGAGATACCACCGACCGCCGCTGTTTTTGTCAATCCCGGGCGGCCCGACCATGCGGTAGAGCGTCCGATTGCATCATACAATGACAGTGCCGCACAACGTAGTCTGGAATACGATCAGCTTTCTCCCGCATACGGGGACTTTCTCTTTAGCGAATTATTACCGTTTGTTGAGGCGCACTTTAAAATTTCGATCAACGACAATCCTGATGATCGAACATTGTGTGGCATCAGTAGCGGCGGTATTGCTGCATTTACGGCGGCGTGGCATCACGCGAACCAATGCACGCGCGTGATAAGTCATTGTGGTTCGTACACAGATATCTGGGGCGGACATAACGTGCCATCCTTAATTCGTCAGAACGAGAAAAAACCCATTCGCGTATTTCTTCAGAGCGGCGCCAACGATGCCAATACGCCGTTTGGTCACTGGGCATTGGCTAATAAAACCATGGCAAGTGCCCTTGAGTGGGCAGGGTATGACTATCGGTTTGAGTTTGGTACCGGGGGGCACAATCTGAATCATGGCGGGGCAATATTTGCGGATACCCTGCGATGGCTTTGGCGCGGTGAAAATTAACGACCTATGCTCGCACGAGGTGTTGCTGAGATAATCACCTCGCCGCTGTCGTGCCAGGCTTTCTTCTCAGCATCTGGGGACTCCGATACAAACCAGCCTGTCCAGCCCGACAGTAGATCAAAGAGCAGAGCGGTCCAGTTTGAAAACGCCAACAGTGTTTTGCGCTTCGCTTACCGGGGGAAAGCTGCTAACGATATCTGGATAGTCAGCGCGATATTTGTCAGCATAGGCGGTAACGATGGGTTCCAATCCCGATGTTACTTGTACTGCATTCAGACTGTAGGTGTTGTCTCCCGCCCTCATCTGAACGTTAGCGCTGTCGCCTATCATTTCCACCCAGCCGCTTTCTCGGCTCCCGACAACGTAGAGTTCACTATCAACTTCTACCACCCAGATAATGACAACCCTTGGTATGGTGCCCGGTACCCGGAGACGTATTTCATCGCGATTAGCTGTGTTTCCCCAGTTGTCAGGTACAGGCGTTTCTATGCCGCCGATAAATATTCCCGGCATGGGACCGATAGGCGCCACGGCAATGACGATAAAGGTAGTGAGGACGAGTACCAGAGCGGATGTTTTTGCTATTTTGTTCATTTTTACTCCAAGTAATTCACTTAGGTGGCAACGAAGGACTAGCTGTGCTGGGTCATTAATACTTCGGTTGAGTCCAGATCCTCGCGAAGCGTTGTTGCGCCGAGGAAATAGTGGACTGCAGCCCAGAGATTTGCCAGCACACAAAGGCAGAGCGCATAGCGCAGAGAATGGATCTCGAAGCTTGGGTTCAGCAGATCACTTGCGATACCGACAAAATAGGGCCCAAGCCCCATACCGATAATGTTGAGCATAAATAGCAAGAGTGCTGAGGCGACTGCACGCATGCGTAAAGTGACCAGTGCTTGAGTCATCGCGAATGAGGGGCCGAGGTACATACCGCCTAATATCGATACTACCGCGAGTGCAGGAATAACGGTCCAAATACCGTCATAGAGATATGCGGTAAATTGAAACGGCACCATGACGAGGGTTGAAATACCTGCGATCCATAAATACCAGCGGCGGTCATCAGTCCAGTCACTGAGTTTGTCGCCAAGATACCCGCCACCAAATGTGCCTATAGCGCCAATACCGGATATTATTGCCAACCATGAACCGACTTCCGTGATGGGCATTTCGTGGCTTCTGATCAAAAACGGCGCATTCCAAACCCCGGCGCCATAGCCTACAAATGCGTGTAAACCGGCGGCAAAGCCAAGGTGTCTGAATGACCTTCGCTGCCAAAGGAACTTGAATACTTCTTTCAGCGCTGGCGCAGGCTCGACATTTTTAGCCGCTGCGGCTTTTACTGCGGCGCTCTCGGACATGCCGCGGGGTGGTTCGCGCAGCGTCGTGAGGATGATGCCGGCGACGAAAATGCCCGGTAAACCAACAAGCAGAAAAGTCATTCGCCAACCAAGTTCAGCCGCACCCCATCCACCGACAAAGTTTCCGATCATTGAACCGAAAGGAATGCCAAGGGCATAGATTGATAAAGCCGTGGCGCGTTTTTCCACGGGAAAGTAATCAGAGATCAGAGAGTGTGAAGGCGGGCTGGCACCGGCTTCGCCGACCCCAACACCGATTCTTGCGAGCAACAGCATTAGAAAGTTGTTAGCGGCACCGCATAGCGCGGTCATGGCACTCCAGATAATCATGGATATCGCCAACACCTTGGTGCGGCTCCAACGATCCGCTAGAGATGCGATTGGGATACCAAGGGTGGCATAGAACATGGCGAAAGCCAGTCCTCCAAGCAAGCCCAGTTCGGTATCTGACAGCAAAAGTTCTTGTTTAATGGGCTCAAGCAGAATCGACAATATTGAGCGGTCGATAAAATTAACGACATAACCGAGAAACAAAATCGCTAGTGCGTAATTTCTATAGCCTGGAGAATAGATCGTATTTGCTGTTGTGGCTTTTGACATATCTGAAGTAACGTCGCACAAATGTTGTCACAAGAGCTTAGACTGTATCAGCTTTAATGCGCGCCAGTCGAATAAGACTAATTTTTACCGCCGCCACGTGCCCAAGAATTCCTCAGCATGCGGCATGCCTGCTTCTTCGACGGCTGTCTCCAGCGCCTCGAAATTGAACGGTATGCGAATTTGTTCGATGCTGGGGGTGCTGTCGCGTATATCCACGATGGCATAGTCGGAGTATGGCAACCCGATGGGTGGAAGCACATCGGCCTCTTCAAAAGGAATGGAGGTACTGCCAGTATTTACGGCGATTCCCGCCCGCAGATGGCGAACGAGCGGCACATGCGTATGCCCTGCTAATATGATGTCCGCATCGTGTTGTTCGAGCCACGCGTTGATTTTTTTCGAAGGTGTTTCCGCCAGCAGCCCTTCAGTAATGGAGTCTGGCGAACCGTGCACCATCAATAATCTAAGCTGATCGACTTCTTCAATTATCGAGATTGGTAGAGATTGAAGCCATTCGTAAGCATCTTCGGTCAGCCGCTCTCTCGTCCAGTCTTCGATGTCTCTTAGCAGAGGAATTTCTGGGTTTTCATCAAGTGAATCATGATTGCCTCTGATGGTTGGGATGTTTAGGCCTCGAAGCCGCGCCACAACCTGCTCGGGTTCCGGGCCCATATCAATGACGTCACCAAGGCAGTAGATTTTGTCGACACCTCGTTTTTCGCAGTCCAGAAGAACATCATCAAGTGCTTTGAGGCACGAGTGCAGGTCTGAAATAAAGGCAATCCGCATGTGTTTGATCACTTCCGCTGAGTGGAATAGTTGTTAGCCGCCGAATGATTATCATATAGTACCGAGTGAAAACATAAGTAGCGATGAGAAGATCATAAAAATAATCACTCAGTCTGTATTGGCCTTGATGGTATCGATGACGTTAAGCATGGTTGCCGACGCCGCAGCTAAAAACCCTGTGGTTAGTGCGGATAATGATGTGATGAAGCTCACGTTCCTTGGCACCGGTGCTCCAAGACCCTCAACCGAAAGGTACGGTCCAAGTATTCTAATCGAAGCGGGTGATCATAGAATTCTGGTAGATGCTGGGCCGGGCATGCGGGAGCGACTGTTTGAAGCGGGCGGCTTTGAGGCAATCTCTGGTGTGGATCATGTGCTGGTGACCCACCTTCATTTCGATCACACCGTGAGCATCTCCAGCGCCTGGCTAAGCGGTTGGTTGTTTGGCAGGCGAGTGCCTCTGGTTGTGCAGGGGCCGAGTGGTATCAAAAGTATGATGGAACATATCCAAAAGGCTTACCAGTGGGATATCGACTATCGGGTGATGGTTGGTGTACCCGTCGAAGGTAGTGAACTTGTCGTAAAAGAGGTTTCAGAGGGCGTGATCTTAGAGCAACAGGGGCTCCGCATTACCGCATTTCAGGTCGAACATATGCCAGTTGATTTGAAAACGCGTGAATTGTTAGGGTTGCGCGGTGAAACCCTTGGCTATCGTGTGGATTACAAGGGGCATTCAGTCGTTTTCTCCGGAGATACGAAAACTTCAACAAAAAGTGACATCCTCAAATATGGTCAGGGTGTCGATCTTTTGATCCATGAGGTTCAGGTGCCTTCTCCTGGAGCGACGCCTGAAGCCAACTTGGCGAACGTGAGTTTAAGTGTCCATTCAACACCGGCCGAGGTAGGCTTTGTGTTTGCAAAATCCAGACCGAAGATGGCTATTTACTCCCATATCATTCCCCCGGGTACTACGGCAGAAGATTTAATAAAGTTAACTAGACCCTATTACGATGGCCCCTTGACGGTCGCGCATGATTTTATGGAGATAACATTATCAGGTGACGAAATTATCATTGGTGATCGAGAGAAACAGGGTGATGGCAAATTCGAAGATTCCAAAGTACTTGATGAATAGTTTTCTAAGAGTAGGGTTTCTGTAGAAATATCATTTAACGCTTCTCCCTTGTTCGGGAGTTTAGCGGGCAGCAGGAGTGAAGAAGATGAAGGCAGCAGTCTTTCATGGACCAAGAGATGTTCGTTTTGAAGAGGTAGAGAGACCTCAGTTGAAAGAAGGTGAGGTGTTGCTCCGAGTTAAAGCATGCGGTATCTGTGGCTCTGATTTGCACACTTATCGTCACGGTATGTTCCTTGATCTTGGTAACCGGATTGAATCAGGCAGGGTCATGGGACATGAGTTCAGCGGTGAAGTTGCGGATATATGCGGAGAAGTCCCTGGTGTCAGTATTGGTGATCGGGTCACAGCGGTAGGCATGGGCGGAAATGCAGAGTTCGTGAGATTGTCAGCAGAGATGGCTAAAAACATCGTGCACCTTGACGATAGCGTGAGTTTTGTCGAAGCCGCTACGACTGAGCCGTTAGCGACATCCCTGCATGCGGCGAATCTTGGTAAAGCAGAGGATGGAGAAACTCATGTGGTCATGGGTGCAGGCATCATTGGGCTCGGTATTTTGCAGTGTATAAAAGCAAGGTCTTCTGCGAGGGTGATTGTTGTTGATTTGTCAGACAAGCGCCTCGCAAAGGCAAAAGAGCTGGGTGCTGATATCACAATTAATGCCAGGGAAACTGATGCCGTGCAAGAAATACTTGCGCTCACCGATGCGACGCAGCTTGGTGTTGTGGAAGCGGTTGATGGCAAAATAGATGCGGTATACGACAGTGCCGGTATGGGCAAAAACTTTAAGGGTAAAAGTGTACTGGAACAGGCGCTTTCGATTGCTAGTGTTAACGGGAGAGTGGTTGTCGTTGCAGTGTACGAGCAGGATGTCAGCATTGACTATAATATTGTTGTTAGAAAAGGGCTTCAGCTTCTAGGGTCCTGGGCATGGACGATGGAAGAGTTTGTAGAATCTGCAGAGCTGATTAGTGCCGGAAAAATAGATCGAATGCCGCTCGTCAGTCACCAATTTCCACTGGAGCAGGCAAGTAACGCCTATGAGACGCAATTGCTGGCTGACGAAGCGGTGAAGGTTGTGTTTACTCCCTAGCGTTTAGTGTCGGCACTCGCCCAGTAAGAGTGTGTCCCAACACAAATCCTTTGGGGAAGTTCAATTCTGGCGATGGGGCCCGTGCCGATGTCTTTGGCATCAAATATCTGACACTGAGAGCTATCGGTGTTCATGTCTGTCGTGTAGGTGATGACATAGCCGTCGTCTTCGCCGGTCCCTGCGGGTGATGGTGCCATCGGACTTTCGCTGGCAAAAACCCCATCTGGAAATTTATATTGTTGGCGTTGCCCTGTGGTTGCATCCAGTCGAACAAGGCCATCAAAAAGAAACCACCCTGGTTTCGTCGTCATTGCCCAAGAATACTTGTAGGGTTTGCCTGCAACCTTCGGGTTTATCATGCCAAATTCTGACAGCGCCTCCTCCAGTGGTCCTTCGATGACTGCACCGGTTTTCATGTTAAAGCGCCAACGATAAGCGTGCGCGCCTATCGCATTTATGTCCAACATCGTAAACGGTTTGAGTCCATCTGGCAGACCGTGAGTGACGGTGCCTTTTGCTGGGTCTTGCTTGTATCCATCGAGAATTATTTCATCACCTTGCTCAAACGCGTTTATCCAGTGCAACACATACGCTGGCGCTGCTTCGAACCAAACGATGTCTTCTGGTCTTCCTCGTCGAGGCACGATGGCAAAACGACTCGGCAGTCGATGAAATCGAACCGCATAGGCACCCTGTTTCAATGCCTCGTCGTCCCAGAACAAGGGTAAATCGTTCAAGATAGCGTAGTTAGTTGTGAATGCCATATCATGTGGCAGGCGCGGGCCGGGCAACTCAACCGGAATGTAATGAACTAACTCTCTGTTATTATCAACCACGCCATAGTGCATATAAGGTGCTTGCGTGGAATAGTTGAAAAACAACATTTCTCCCGTTGCTTCGTCGACTTTAGTGTGAGCGGAGACTCCCCAGCCAGGCGTCACGCCCTTGACCCAATTTGCTTTACCAAGAGGTTCGAGGGTGATTGGATCCGTTTCGTAGATGTCGCCGCACTGATAGAAGCTGGTTGCCGCAACGCCACCGTGCACAACCACATCTGTGCTGGAGGAATCTTTGAGTTTTGTTCTGGCGCCGCAACCATCTCGCAGCGATTTATCCGGTCGCTCCCGAAGCCCTGCCCATAGGGGTTTGCCTTCAGTATTTTCAGCGGCCAACCCATCGGTTGGCATAAACCGATTACGATATTCGCAGCGGCCATTCTCGAAGCTGATCGAGTGCAGCATGCCGTCACCATCGAAGGGATGATAGCGGCCGAGTGAATCGTGTACCGGGTTTTCAGTATTGCGGATGTAAACACCGTTCAGATCAGGCGGTATTTCACCGAGTACCGTCGGCTCAATGACATCATATTCCCGCATGTTGGGTGCCCAGGGCCCTGTTCTGTAGGGGTGGTCATCGTCAGAGGGCAGTGTGCTGGGTGTGTCGCTAATCAGTGTCGATTTCATTCGTATTCCTGAATTGGCTTCAGCCTGAAGTAGTATTGAAAGTGTAACCGAAAGCTTACGCTGATCGAAACTATCATGGCGTCAAAAGCATCAATTACTTCTTTTGTGCAACCCAGATAATGTGGCGGGCACCCTTTCCCTGGTGCGCTCGAACGCGCTTTACTTCAACGCTAAATCCGGATTTTTTTAACAGATTTGTGAATTTATCCGATGGCGAAGCCGACCATATGGCGAGAATACCTGACTTTTTGAGCGCTTTCTTGGCCATTTTCAGACCATCAATTGAGTACAGGTTGTCATTTTGGGGATGCGTCAGTCCCTCCGGACCATTGTCTACATCCAGCATGATGGCGTCATAGGCGCCAGCGTTCTCCGATATCAGATTTGCGACATCTACTTCCAGTACCGTGACCCGTTTGTCTTTTAATGGGTTGCTGGCAAATTCACCGACCAGTTCCTGGTTCCATTTCACTACGCCGGGGACCAGCTCAGCGACTGTCGCCCTGGCATTGTTGGGCAGTGCCGCGAGTGCAGCCGCCAGCGTAAATCCCATGCCAAGCCCGCCAACAAGTACAGATGCAGATTGTTTTTCTGAAAAGGGCCGGCATGCTAATTCCCCCAGCGCATCCTCTGAACCGTGTGTTCGGCTGCTCATCAGGTCGCCAGGGCTGCTTTTAATCCTGATAACAAACTCTTGGTTTCGTTTGAACAGACGCAGCTCTCCACCATTGTTCGGGATAGCGGCGGTATCTATTAGCTCCCAACTACTCATTAAAAGTCCTGGTTTATTCGGGGGTTAGTGGCGATGACGTTCGACGCGGTCGCTCATCCTACAAACTCTGCGCCCGATGAGCTATAAAAACCTGTTGATGAGGAAATTTAATCAATTCTTGTGAGGTGCGCACGGTTGTGCACAATGATGGTATACCTTTCAGGTGGATTCCATGTACGAGTTGCCTTCACTGAAACACAAAGCGATTGTTGCTGAGTTCAAGTCTGCTGGTGTGGCGTGGGTAAATGCTTATCCATCGCTGATGGCGGATTGTGTTGACCGTTGGGGGTTAAAACTGTTGGGAACCGCCTCCGCAGGGCTGCCGATTAATATGATTCATTATGCGGAAACTCGGGAGGGGCATCCTGTCGTGCTCAAGGTCGGGGTGCCTCATCCTGAGCAGAAAACAGAATTGCTTGCCTTGCGTTACTACGAGGGTCGGCATGCCGTGCGGGTGATTGATTGGGATGACAAATCTGGCGCCATCCTGATGGATCGGATTTTCCCTGGTACGAATCTTCGGGCGTATGGATTCAGGGCAGACAGAAATGAGGCGACAGGCTCGCAGGTTAGCATTGAGTTGATGAATGCGTTGCCTGTTCCGGCTGTTGCTATTGATGGGTTGCCAACTTTTGATGAATGGTTAAGTTTGGCTTTCAGTCGCTTTAGAAATCATACAAAAAGCAACGATCATTTTCTGGGTTTCATCAATCTGACCGAGTCTTTGTATGCTGAGATTAAAACGACTTACCCTGAAACATTCCTTTTACATGGAGATTTACATCACGAAAACATTTTGCGCGATGACGCGGTGGGTTGGGTTGCTATTGACCCTAAAGGAGTGATTGGACCGAAAATAATAGAGTGCGGCAGGTTTATCCAGAACTTTATCGAAGATGAAATTCCGAGTGCAACGTCATTGGGTGATGCCACCGATAAAGAGATTATGTTGATTCTTGAAGAGCGACTAAAGGTGTTCAATAACATAACCGGATTTGATCGGCATCACCTTGCCATGGTGACTTTCATCGATCAGGTGTTGAGTACCTGTTGGAGTATGAACTCGGGTCAGGTCGTGGGTCTGCGAAAGATCAAGCTCATAAAAAATTTGTTGAATGATGTGTGATTTTGGTCTGCTTGGTTCTCACCTTTAATCTTTAGGTGCACGTCTGCGGCGATACTCTGGTTTCGAGCTTGGTATGCAAGCGCATGGGTCGTCGTTTCCCGATGTAAACTCAGTGACTTGTTTGTCGAGCGCTCAGGTGGTTATTGAGAAGACTGCAAGACCTCGGCGCGCCTGACCTGAGGTTGAAAAATGATGATGAGCGTGACGAGGGCAAGTGTTGTGATTGCCAGCAATGGGAATAATACCGGTAGGGTTAACCATTGACCGAGTAACGCGACAGGCATGGTCATCAGCTGTGCAAAAGCCATGTTCATTTGGAATATGCTCATGATCCGCCCCCTGAACTCATTAGGCACTAAGTGCTGGATCAGAATCGTGCTTGAGACCATGGTTGTTGTCATGCCAATGCCTAATCCAAGATTGCCGATGATGGCGTTGATTGGCGTATGATCGGAAACGAAAAAAACAAAAGATAACGAGAATATAAGTGCGCCTGCGACCAGCATAAATCCGCGCTGTTTAATCGAAGCAAATTTAGTCATAAGCATGGCCGCGATAAGTGACCCAACACCCCAGAACATCACAACGTAACCCATTTCGGCGATTTCGACACCGACAACCGTAGTGACCCAAGTGGGCCCAAGACTAGCGGTTGCGGGGTAACCAAAACTCATCATGGCAACGATCAAAATGATGACCCAGAGAATGACTGTGTGACCTCTTGCGTATTGCAATCCCATTTTTACATCGTTGAATGCTTCGCTAACACCATACCTTTGGTCCGCTTTCGATATCTGTTCGTCATGGGGCGCATATGACATCAAGTTGATGCAAATGATGGAAAGGATTAGACCCGCTATGCTAAACAGATAGGCACCGCCAAAACCAAGCCCGTCTATTAGCATGCCAGTGAAGAGCATGGCGAGGGGCATCGCTACTTGACCTGCAACTTGATTGAGAGACATGCCCGCTGGGGTCAATGCAGGCCCGAGTACATCGGGCAAAATTGCCAGTCGAGTCGGCCCATCGATACTTTGTAATCCTGAACTTAGGAATGTCAGGAGAAAGAAAATAATAAAACTAAAGGTGTCTCCAACACTGTATAACATCAACATAGCGATGCCCGCTGTGGTGACAATCTGCAATGACAAGATCACCAGTAAAATATTTTTGCGGTTGTATCGATCTGCAAGGGCACCGCCATAAAGGCCGAAAGCCAGCGCGCCTACGCCTCTGCTGGTTGCAATGAAGGCCACGAGGATAAGCCAGATTTCAGGCGGGGCGAAGTGCTGAACCCAGAGAATTTGCGTGATGAATTGTAATGGCATCAACATTTGACCAATAGCAAAACCCAATAATAGATATCGGAAGTCGCGATTGATCAGCGGGGCGAATGAGCCTGACAAGTGTGTAGTGTTCCTTTCGCGTTTAAAGTGGCGTTTAGCGTAGAAAGCCAGATTGATTTTTTAGGCTTTCAATGGTTTCGTTGACCAACGCATTCATGATGTCCGCGACCGGCTTTACTTCATTAAAATAGCCAATGCTTTGTCCTGCACCAGAGTGAATGAGTGGCTCAATATCATGCTCCTCAATCGCGCCGAGAAGGTCTCCTACGAGTACATCCTGATAAGGCATTTTCAGTGGAGCAGGGGCATCTTCGGCTTCCCATGCCTGACTCCACCCAGTGCGGACCTGACGAAAGGTTTTTCCTGACTCAGATCGGGTGATCACCGTATCCCCACTGCCAGCTGCCATCAGTTTTTCGGTGTTAACCGGGTGCATGTGGCCTTGGTGTTCTTTCGACAACAACCAGGCTGTACCCATCCAGACACCTTGGGCGCCCATGGCCAATGCTGCAGCGATATGTCGGCCCGTAGCGACACCACCGGCAACCAGTACAGGTGTATCGCCGGCGGCATCCACGATCTGTGGAACGAGTGAGTAGGTCCCAATTGGGCCGGTGTGTGCGCCAGCGTCGTAACCCTGGGCAACCAGTATCTCAACACCAGCGTCTATGGCTCTTTGCACGTGGTGAGGGCTGCCAATGAGTGCTAGTGTGGTTTTGCCTCTGGCTTTGGCCGCTTTCATCACATGTGCCGGAGCGCCGATACCGCAGGCAAACATGTCGACCGAAGAATCCAGCACAGCCTGTATCTGTTCTTCCTCTATCTCCGTGGACCTGATGAAGCGGGTGCGCATGCCCGGTTGAGTGGCAGCGGGAACCTGAAACTTGTCGATTAACTTCTCTACGAAAGCTTTGTGCTCTTCCGGTATTTCAGCCTCGATCGCCTCACGGGAATTGTGCTCGGGCATACCTGGCGGTAGCACCAGATCAACGCCAAAGGCTTTGTCTCCAACCAATTTTCGTATCGCAGCAAGCTCTTCTTTTATCTCATGGGGAAACCTGCGGGTAGCACCGTAAACACCATAGCCTCCTGCATTGGTGATGGCGGCAACGGCCTCAACATCATGGGCAAAACCAAAAATGGGGTTCTCAATGCCAAGGCGCTCGCAGATAGGGCTCCAGAGTTTTGTCATGGTAAGATCCTGAGTCAGATAGATAGATAAGATATATGGGGTTAGCGTAAAGTGCCAGAGTAATATTGCCACTGGCAACGAGGGTTGATTTGAGCGATTGCAACGATTTGCAATAACTTATATCCAATCAGAGGGTGAGATTATGTGTGACGAAGATACGGTTATTGAAAGCAATAGTTATTTGGCTCAGGAATCGAAAATGGGCCGACGAGATTTCAATAAGCTGGCTGTAGGTGCTGCCGCAATACTAATGCTGCCTCCGGTTGCCAACGCGCTTGAAGTGGCTGGCCATGATGTGGTGGTGAATACACCCGATGGCGATGCCGACTGCTACTTCGTACATCCTGCCAAGGGCAAATACCCCGGAGTCATCATCTGGCCAGATATCCTCGGTTTACGTCCGGCCTTTAGATTGATGGGAGAGAGGTTGGCTAAATCCGGATACGCTGTACTCGTTGTGAACCCTTATTACCGAAGTGCGAGATCGCCAGTCATCGAGCCAGGGGCGAGTTTCCAAGACGCCAAAACAAGAAATAGGGTGATGCCGTATCATCGTGCACTGAGTGCTGAAACGAATGTGACAGATGCAAAGGCATACGTTGCCTATCTGGATGCGCAGAATGCCGTTGATGTTAAACGCAAGATTGGCACCACGGGCTATTGCATGGGTGGACCTATGGTGATGCGAACTGCAGCTGCATTACCGGAGCGAATTGGTGCCGGAGGCTCTTTCCATGGCGGTGGTCTTGTGACTAACGATGCAGCGAGTCCGCATCTGCTGATAAAAAATATGCAAGCTGATTTGCTCATCGCGGTTGCTGCCAACGATGACGAGCGAGCGCCAAATGACAAAGAAGTGCTACGCAAGACCGCTGCTAAATACGGGTTGAAAGCTGAAATTGAAGTCTACGAAGGCGCAATGCATGGCTGGTGTCCTCCCGACTCGCGGGTCTACCATGAAAAACAGGCAGAGCAGGCCTGGGTCCGGTTGCTGCACACCTTTGAGAATGCGCTAGGCTGAACTTGATCCGAATCAGCGCCTGCTGAGTATCAGGGGCGGACCTCATAGTAGAGGTTGGCGGCTTCACCAAAGTCATGCTCGGTGAAGCGTGTAAAGCCGGCCTCTGAAGTCATCTCTCTCGCAACTTGAGGATTGAAGCCCAGTGTGCCCAGACCTGCGCCGCCAGGTTCTGAAAGAGCGGATGACATACAGGCTGATATTGAAAACCCGTAGAACATCGCAAGCAGTGGGTTTTCCATATTTTTTTCAAAGTCCGCGTGGCTCCGAATATCTTTAATCAACCAGGTACCTTCGGGTTTTAAGCTGCCGCGCACGGCACGAATGACATCCATCGGCCGGGTCATGTCATGGATGCAATCAAAACTGAGCATGAAGTCGTAGGTCGGCGCGACCGGTAAGCTCTCACCGCCCGCAACAAAACCCTTGACGTTAGTCAAACCAAGTTCCTTACATCTTTCGTTCAGATTAGCGATGGCGTGAGAGTTAGGGTCGAAGCCGTGAAACTCGGCGTTTGGAAAAGTCGCCGCCATCGTCGTCAGGGTCAGTCCACCGCCGCAGCCTACATCGGCAACCACTGCGCCATTTTCGAGTTTTTCTTTCACGCCCTCGAGTGCCGGAATGATCTGTGGCACCAGCGCTTCTCTTACCCAAGGTGCAAGCATCCGTTCAGTGCGGTGCGCAGCATTAGAACCAAGCTGCTCATAGCTAAGGCCAATGCCTGTTGTGAAAGCTTCTGCCAGGCTATCAATTGTTTCCGGTGGCACGCCGCCAGTAAAAGCGCCCGCGGCAAAGTGGGTACCCGTGTCTTCGGTCGCAAGCAGCAATGCGCCCTCCTGCGTGAGTTCGAACAGATCAGGCTTGTGGTAGTCCAGAATTTTTGCCGCCGCCTGACCTCTGAGCCACTCTAGTAACCATCGCTCTTTATAGCCGGTTTTTTTTGCGAGTTGTTCAGCACTTAATAGTCCCTCTCCCGACATCGCTTTATAGATTCCAAGTCTGTCGCCAAGATGAATCATCAGTGAGACCATTTCTCCCTGTTTATAGCTCCAAATCTTAAAGGAGAGACTGCGTAGTTTTCGATCGTCAACTTCTGTCGTCATTTGTGAATCCTTGTTCGATTTTAGTGGGAGCGTGATGCCAAAGTACCAGAGTACACGCGACGCGGATAGTTTACGCTGGCTTTTTAATTTTTCCTTCGCTGGCTAACGATTCAATGGTGCCATCGGGGATGCCCGCTTCTCTTAAAACTTCGATTGTATGTTGACCCAGAGTGGGGCTTGGTGTGCGGATCTCTAACGTGGTTTTTGAAAACTGTACCGGCGGTGAAACAACAGTGACGTCACCCACCACCGGATGTGTCATCTGGCTCAGGTAATGGTTCGCGAGCACCTGTTCATTCTCCAGCAATTGCGCTTTCAGGTTGACGCGGCTTGCTGGCACGTCAGCGGCAAGCAATAGCGGCATCCAATGCTCAAGGGATTGCTCCATGAGGCGTTGTTCAACCCGTATTCGTTGTTCATTCACGTGAAGCCGTAAGTCATCGGGTTGAAATCCTTCAGTTTCTAGCAATGGGTCGGTTAGGCCCAGTACTTTCAATAAGCGCTTTTGGACAACTGACCCTCCGGCGCCCAGACAAAGCACCTGGTCAGCGGTGCGAAAAAAACCGTAATATGCCGCGGTAGCACCTTGCAGTTTTGATTGCGACTGTCTGGACAATACATCTTCCCATGTTGCGCCTTGTGTAAACGCATCTTTGAGATAGTTTGCGAATTCTACGCGGTGTTCATCGAATGCTGCGGCAGAGTTTATATTGTTGTTCTGTAATACGAGGGCTGCCTGAAGAAGGGAGACATCCAGCTTCTGCCCCTCGCCTTTTCTCTCGCGATGGAACAAAGCAGTAGAGATGCCCCATGCCATGAGCATCGCTGCGCTGTAGTCGATAACCGGGTCTACGAGCGGTATCGGGCCATGGGTTGTTAGCGGTGCTAATCCTGAATAACCTTGTAGCGCCATATCCATACCAGCGTTTGTTGCAAGCGGACCTCTTGGGCCAAAACCTGTGTTCTCAGCGTAAATAAGCTTCGGGTTGATTTTTTGCAAGGTACGGTAGTCGAATCCGAGTTTCTCTGCTTGTCCGGGACGAAAATTTGCAACAACAACGTCGGACTTACTAACAAGGTTCTTAAGGGCAGAGACAACCGTTGGGTCGGATATGTCGCAGGCAATAGATCGTTTGTTTCTGTTCTTGTTAAGAAACTGTTGACCCTCGCTGCTTGTGTATTTCTCCCCGTTACGTCGAGCATCATCGCCGATCAGAGGTTCTACCTTGATGACGTCAGCGCCCGCGTCAGCCAGTAATTGACAACAATATGGCGCGGCAATAAACCTGCCAAACTCAATGACTCGAATGCCTGTTAATGCGCCTGTCATACTTGCCTCTTGGGTCCTTGATAGCTGTATTTGATAGCCGTATTTAATTGCGTGAGCTAGCCGACGAGCCTGGTTTTAAATTCTATAACGATACGGGCGAATAAGCCGGGTCTGTAAAATGGTGAACTGTGACCAGTCATCTCCATTATCCGAAAGTCCGCCCCCGGAATGTTGTCGGCAATACGCTGTGCTTCCGCAAGGTTCATGTCCTGTCGTCCGCAAACCACCAGTACCGGAACCTCTAGGCCCCCGAGTTTTTCAGACATGTCAGCTTCACCCTGGTGGGCAGTATGTGTCTTAAAGGCAGCGTCACGATTCTCATAGAACCGCCAATATTTCTGCAGCTCGACAGCGGGTTCTCCTGCTTTCGCCAGCATTGCCCTTGCCTGGGCGCCCAGTTCTCTCTGACCGGTTTGTTCCACGGGTGGCGTAAGTGATACATCAAATAATCCCAGACCCGTTAGCTTTTCAGGATGTTGCAACGCAAACCGCGCGGCGGTGCGGGCACCATAAGCAACCCCTAGAACAAACGCGGGCGGAAGTGAGAGCGCATCCATAAGCCCTGCGAGGTCGTCAGCATACTGTGAAAAAGTAAAGTCGGTGTCAGCGCCCCAGCCGCTTCTGCCCGTTCCACGAATATCGAATCGTAATACTCTAAAGTGTTCAAGGAGTCCGTCGAGTACAACCTCCCAGCATGTCAGGTTGTGGCTCGCCATATTAATGAGTGTCAGCAGCGGTTTTGTTTCATCACCTTCCAGTGAGTAGTGCAGTGAAATGTTATTGATCTCTGCGAATGATTGACTCTGCTCGTATGCGTTCATATCGTTAGCTCTTGGTGTTGATGACGTTGATAATGTGTCTTACTCGTTTTCGACTACTGGTGCGGTGATTCGGAGAATTCTAGTTCTTGGCATATCTTCTATGACATAGATGACCCCGTTCTGATCCTGGCTGACATGGCGAAGCCTATGCCCTGGTTCATCTAGTAGTCGCTCTTCGCCTGTGATGTGGTCACCTTCAAGCTCAAGTCTGGCGAGATGCATCGATGACAAACCCGTCAGGAATAGACTACCTTTCCATTTGGGAAACGTGTCACCGGTATAGAACATCATATCTGACGGCGCCATCGAAACCGGACTCCAATAGTAGATTGGCTGTTCAGTGCCTTGTTTTGTCGCCATGCCAAGACCAACGGGTTTGGTGCCTCCCATGCGGCCATAAGATACAGAAGGCCAGCCGTAATCATTGCCAGGCGCAATAACATTTATCTCATCACCCGCTGTCCCACCTTGGTCAGCAACCCAAAAGTCGCCGGTTTCAGGGTTCAATTCTAGACTGTTTGAATTGCGTAAGCCCACAACGTAGGCCATATCATTAATCTCGTCGTTGCCAATGAATGGGTTGTCATCTGGTATTGACCCGTCGGTGTTAAGACGCAATATCATGCCGTAGGTCGCTTTGAGATCGGGCTTCCCCATTGGGCTCTTTCGCTGTGTTGTGATCAGTAATTTTCCATCATCATCAAATGCCATTCTACTAGGTGTTGTTTCAACAATTGTTTTTACATTAGAGATGCTGCGTTCATTTTTTGCGAGGGTGGCGCTTGCGACTCGCCAATATCCCCAGGGTTTTTTGCCTTTCTCTTCCCGTGAGAGTTTGTTCCATTCAAGCCGCTCCTTTGCGAACTGTTGGTAGCGCTTATCGGAGTTGTTGCTTTCCATGTTTGGCGGCGGGGCAAGGTAGGCAAAATAGATTTTCCGATTTGTTTCGAAATTCGGGTCGAGAATAATGTCATTGAGGCCACGAGAACCCCATGCTCGAACCGCGGGCACGCCTTTCACTGGTTCGGAGATGAGGCCTTTTGTCGTGATAATTCTGATTCGGCCCGGCACTTCGGTCACAATCATATTGCCATTTGGCATGTGCGCCAGTGCCCACGGCCGATGCAAAGTTGTGACGAATTCGGTGACATCAAACCTTGGGCTTTTGAGTGCAAGCGGTGCTCTTGTTTGACCTGGGTAGAGCGGTGGAACAGGGTGCGTGCCTTCAAATACCTGTTGCGCACGTGTTGGCGAAGATAAGCTGGTCATTAGCAGTCCGCAAATAAACATACTGCCGAGATACCCTAAAATGTTCATAAACGATCCTCTGGGTTTGTTAGCCTAAATTGCGTTGTGGATAATTCCACCGATGCTGCTCGACAGCAGAACAATAGTTGAAAAATCCCATTAAATAACTGCAGTAAGCGTCTCTGGGTCTTCGGCGTCGTTGGCATAGGACAAGCGTCGGCGAGTAATGAACAATAATCCGACGGTCTTTTCAGCCATAGGCTGACGAAACTTGATAAGTCCAAAAGTACTGGGGGGAAATGTGCTAACTGTTCTACAGTGTTTTGTTGCATGTAAAAAAGCCTTTGCTTTTTTTATCTCCCGACATGGTCGGGGTGGGGATGTCATGTGTAGCTTTATCCTGTACGTTGGCCAATGTTCTTTGATTGTCGTGAGTAACAAAGAATACCTGAAGCATGACATAAAATGGTTTTCAGGCGAATTCTTTCGTCAGCTCGGTGGCTGTTTGAGAGGCTAGATTATTTGCTATGGTTCAGTTGTAGGCCGAGAGATAACTACCGGATCCACTTAAAAGGAAAAGAACGATGACCATTGTAGGTTTGCTTAACCCGGGCGCGATGGGCGCTTCCATTGGCGCCGCGGCGTTAACTAACGTAGAAGACGTGTTATGGACGTCGGAGGGTAGAAGTGACGCAACGCGTATTCGTGCCGAAAAAGCGGGGTTAACTAATGCCGGTTCGTTTGCCGATCTGGTTGATGCAAGTGAGCTTATATTAAGTGTTTGTCCTCCCGCTAGTGCTTTGGCATTGGCCAATGAGGTGTTTTCTCTGGGTTTTAAAGGCACCTATGTCGACTGTAATGCCATTGCCCCGGAACAAACCAGAGCGATCGCGGAAATTGCGAGTAACAAAGGGGCGAGGCTTGTTGATGGAGGTATTATCGGTGGTCCGGCGTGGCAGGCTGCAGCCGGTACCAAATTGTGGCTCTCAGGTCCCGACATCAGCGAGGTGACAGCGTTATTCGAGCATTCCTCCTTACACACAGGTGTTGCGGGCAGTGAGATTGGCGCTGCCTCTGCCCTCAAGATGTGCTTTGCTGCTTTTACCAAAGGATCGACGGCACTATTAGCTGCAGTACTTGCTGTCGCAGATAAAGAGGGTGTGGGTGATGCACTGGCTGAGCAGTGGGGAGAAGCCTTTACCAGTAAAACCAAGCAGCAAGTCACCACAAATTCCTCCAAAGCCTGGCGTTTTGCGGGTGAAATGGAACAGATAGCGGCCACCTTTGACAGCGCTGGATTACCCGGCGGGTTTCACGAAGCGGCTGCCGATGTCTTTTATCGTTTGTCCGAGTTCAAGGATTGGCAGTCGAAACCTGCATTTGACGATCTGTTGCAGGCGCTGCAATCAAAATGACAGGCCAAATAACTGCCAGTCACCCGCTTTGCTACGCTCATCAATAGCACCGATTGAGAGTCCTGTACCTGGCTCATTCTGTAGGGCTTGCTGAATGCCCCATTTTGAAAGTCCTTGAACGCCTTCAATGTGTTCCATTTCTGCCAGAGAGTAGAAACCTGCGTTGCTGATTTCGTCGCCGTCAAAGGCCGGTTCACCAGACTCGTAGTTCAGGCGAAAAATAACGTAGATATTGGTTGCCGGGCCGCCTCGGCTGCCTCCCAGTGAATGACGAAAGGCGAGCACATCGTGCACGCTGGCGATAACTTTTGACTCTTCGTGTACCTCTCGCTCGACGGCGGTCGATAGCAGCTCATCGTGCTCGGCATAGCCGCCTGGGATTTGCCACATGCCGGCGAACGGATTGTGCCCCCGCTGAACTAGCAGTGCTTTGGTGACACCATCAATTTCACGGGTGACAACACCGGCGCAGCCGATTGAGAACTCTCCGAAGTGAATAAATCCACAACCGACGGCGACACATGCCTGGCGTTCACGCTCGCCATCATGCCGAGTAGAAATAGGGTCGCCGCATTTTGGGCAGAAGTTGAGTGATGACATGTTTTTTCCTAGACGCGTTGTGTGCGAGAGCGCTCGCTATAAAGTTGAAAAGCACTATAAATCCTCCGCACGACCAGTTCAATTCCGGATCAGATGTCTCAATCTCACACTTGCTGCGAATACCTGCAGGTTGCATCTACGAGCGATCTCATCGAGTATTGTTGTTATGTACGAAGAACTGGAAAAGAGAATAGACGAGCAGGAGGTTTGGACTTTCCGAGAGTGTCTGGGTTTAGCCGTAGACTTTGGATTAAAAACCAGAATGGTGATCGCGCAGGTGCTGATGCAAGGCAAAGAGTACGTTGACCATGAAAACGATCAACAAGGCTGACCTGCGCGAACCGGACTCCGGTCAAGCACCCTGATTTGTCTCAACATACCGATGATAGCGACCGCTTGGTGAGATGCTTTGATTGTTATTGCAGCAAGAAAGACCTTTTACCCCGGGCAACGCCGTTCACGACAATCTCGACATGGTGTTCTCCGCGATACATTGCGCGGGTCGTAATCGGCCGAAACGAAATTTTTTTACTAACCTGAAGCACGTCTCCTGATCGAGTTTTAACGTCTTTTACGGCAAAAACTCGGGGCGAATGACGTGCATTCGCTTTAAGGTAGTGAATCCGAAGCGCGATTTTAAGGTTTTGGTTTACCTGCGATTTGATCTTGCAGGTGTAAACCAGGTTTTCCCCCACCTGCACCGAATCTGGGATAGAGATAGCAGACACTTTGAATTCAGGTTTGATGGGATAACCTAACAGGGCAAGTGCACCAGGGTGATCTTGTTTCACTAAAGTTCGCAGTGCATGTCGTGTTAACCATTGCGTATCTGAAGAGGGCTTCTTTTGCCATTTGGTCAGCGTAGCAATCACCTGATCGGGTTCAATTTTTGATAGATCATTCAGCGTATTGGCAACAGAGCGTATGACATATCGCGTGTTGTCGTTTTTGAGTAATTCCAGCACTTCAAATATTTCGTCGTGATTTACGTTCGCCCGTGCTGCCCAGGGCAAAAACGGCCTAATACCCTCTGAAGCGAGTCTGCGGACATGGTAGTTCTCATCTAGCGCACAGGCTCTAATGAAGGACATGCTTTCCGTTGGATATTGACGCAGGAAAGGCCGGATTGGGTTTTCAGCTGTGAATCGTTTGGTGCTCTCTCCAAGAAAGGTCAGGGACTTGTTTAGGTTCGATTCGGTGCAGCCGAACCTAGCAACGTATTCCCCCGGTACGGTCCAGATAAATTGACCAAAGTCGTTGTCGGTCTTTTCCGGGTCGAGAGGTGGAGGTAGCAGGTCTTCAAGTAGTTCGAGTGCCTGATCAAAGTTCTCAGGCAGATAACGTGCAAGTACGGTGACCATCCAGTCGATACGTTGTTTGAGTTCAAGTGCCGGAAACTTGTCGAGAACCGCCTTTTCAAACTGTTTCTGATTAAATTTACCCTGGCGAACGTTAATGGATTTTGCGAGCGCATCAGAAAGAACGCCTACAGACCCGGAATTAAATAACTGATCTTTCAACGAAAAGCCTGTTTTAGCTTTGATTGCCATGGGTGCCAGTACCATCAGATGAGAGAGCTGCTTAGGAGCAGTTCATTGCTTGAAAAGCATCTCATAATTCCGTTCATTTTTCAGACGGAATAAAACCTTGGGCGCGGCGGGTCCTAACGTCCGTGATGCC
>CAJXBG010000010.1 GCA_913050215.1 uncultured Gammaproteobacteria bacterium | reverse complement strand
GCGTCAACAACCAAACCACCGGCCGCCTCAACAACCGCATGGGCAGCAGCCGTGTCCCATTCACAGGTGGGCGCCAGTCTCGGATACAGGTCGGCTTGCCCTTCTGCTACTAAACAAAGCTTAAGAGAGCTACCCATGTTTCGGGTCTCAAGATCAGGATAGGCGTTATTAAGATTACCCATGCAAACCTCCATCTCGTCGCTGCCATGCCTCCTGCTCGCCACCACCGTCACTGGCTCAATACTCACACCAGTATTGGGGCCGCCAAACCTGTCCATTGTGCGGGTCGCAATCTTTCGACGTTCCCCTTTTTCTTCAACCCAGGCGATACGTTCGCTCAACTCAGCCGGGCTATATCCTGCATACATTCTGTCAATGACTGGCACATAGACGATGCCAAGTAGAGATCTCCCGTTTTCAATCAGGGCAATATTTACCGTGAACTCACCGTTACGATTGATAAATTCCTTGGTGCCGTCTAACGGGTCAACCAGAAAATAGCGTTGCCAGGTTCTACGTTGCTCAAAAGGGAGAACCTCCGATTCCTCAGAGAAGCAGGGTATGCCGGGGTATATTTTTTCAAGTGATTCGCTGATTATTTTGTGCGCGGCTAGATCCGCCTGAGTCAGCGGGGAATCATCCGACTTTTGTTCGACGCCAAAATCCTCTTTCTGATACACCTCAAGAATCGCTTCCCCTGCATTGCGGGCGATTTCCGTTAAATTATCTAGCATGTCTTGCATAATGTTCATCCGATCAAATTTGGAAAAATCCGAGTATAGCCATTATCAACGTGTCTGTAATTTCCTCTGCCAAATTCCCACTTCGCTTAACCAGCAGACTGTCTGTACCTTCGGGCAATTTCCTGCCAGACTTTCCGCCGGTTACCGAGGAAAACCCTCTAATGAGTACTGCAAATAAAGTTAGGCTTGATAAATGGCTTTGGGCTGCCCGTTTTTACAAAACCCGTGCGAAGGCCAAAGAGGCAATCGACGGGGGTAAAGTACATATTGACGGCACCAAAGGTAAAGCATCGAAGGAACTACAGGTGGGTATCGAAATCCGGCTGCGGCAAGGCTGGGATGAAAAAACAGTGATTGTAAGAGCGCTATCAGATCAGCGGCGTGATGCGTCAACTGCCGAGACACTTTACGAAGAAACTCCTGAAAGTCTCGAGCACCGACTCCTCGAGGCCGCCCAAAGAAAATCCGCAGGTCAACAAGCAGTTTCCCGGGAACGACCAAGCAAACGAAATCGTCGGCTGATTCACCAGTTCAAGGATAAGAATCTGAACGCGAGCTAAAACCTGACAACAAATTTATTCTGAAATTAATCATGGATATCAGGGCATCGTCTTGATTACCATTCATACTGGAAAGCCGGACATTAATTAATACTGGCGGGAACAGAGCAAAGACCCTATGACAGAGCAGATCACTGAGAAATTGAGTTTTCTGGCAAGTGCGTATTCGAGTAAAACATTCAGCACACTGCGAGGGCTTGAGCGAGAGGCATTAAGGGTCGATGCCGCGGGACACGTCTCGGCCAAACCGCACCCGAGGTATCTTGGCTCAAAGTTGACGCACCCGTTGATCACGACAGATTTTTCCGAGGCACAGCTCGAACTCATCACACCGGCAGCCGAATCTATTGACGATACTTTGTCCCAGCTGGAAAAGGTTCATCAATTTGTCTATCGCGGTTTAGACGACGAAGTCATGTGGTCGGCAAGCTTACCCTGCGCTTTGCAGGGCGATAACAATATACCTCTTGCTACCTACGGCAAATCAAATCTCGGCAAATTGAAAACCACTTACCGAAATGGCTTGGGTAATCGTTATGGCCGTTTGATGCAGACAATCTCTGCTGTTCACTACAATTTTTCATTCAGCGATGAATTCTGGCAAGACCTTGCCCAATATGAAAAACGTGACAATTCGCCTGCGTGGAGGTCAAAACGTTACTTCGATCTGATCAGAAATTTCAGGCGATTCTCATGGTTACCGATCTATTTGTTTGGCGCTTCTCCCGCTGTTTGTGAGTCATTTGTAAAAGGTACGCCTGCCGAGAAAAAACTTGAGGCGATGGGGCGAGGAACTTACGGCCTTTCTCACGGCACGTCTCTGCGCAATAGCAGCATCCTCGGTTACCAGAGCAAACAGCAATCCGAATTACTCAATATTTGTTACAACAATCTCGATAATTACGTCAGTACTTTAACCCAAGCCGTTTGCACACCGCATCCACAGTTCAAGAATCTCGATGAGATGACGGGCGGCATGCACACCCAAGTCAATCCAAATATTCTGCAATCTGAAGCCGAGTTCTACACAACCATTCGGGCAAAACGAGTTGCCCGCAACGGAGAAAACTTCCTAGATTGCCTGCATCGAGATGGCGTTGAATATATTGAGGTGCGACTGCTTGACGTTAATCCATTCTCTCCAGTTGGCTTCACCAAAGAGCAAGCTAACTTTATCGATACGCTGTTACTTTACTGCTTGTTATTGCCAAGCCCAGAGCACAATAACCAGCTATGTGAAACGGTTGCCAGCAACGTAGAAGAAGTTGTCGAGCAGGGTCGGCTGCCAACAACATTGCTAGAAGACGGGCCAAGAAAACGTTCGGTAAAAGATTGGGGGCTCGAACTTACCAAAGAACTCGCGCCGGTAGCGAGGCTACTCGATCAACTGACCGCGGGCGGGGAACATCTACAAAGTTTACAGAAACAATCGGCTCGCCTCGAAGACAGCAGCCTTACTCTAAGCGCCCGCGTGCTCGCAGAGATGGAAAAAGAAGGAATTTCGTATTTTAGATTCGCAATGAACAAGTCCATTGAATATCAAACGCATTTTCAGCAATCCCCACTTTCGCAAGACGTCGCAGAAATGTTCGAACTGATGTCGAGCAAATCTTTTGATGACCAGCGAGCGATAGAGGCGAAAGACGAGGTTTCATTCGAAAAATATCTACGAAATTTGCAAACCTCATATTCCGACTTGTTATGAGTCGCGAGCTATGAAAAAGCTAATATGAATCATCTGGCACATTTTCTTTTATCAGCATCAGACCCTGCCTTGCTGGTCGGTGGCTTTTTAGGCGATTTTGTGAAGGGGCGATTGAATGGTCAATACCCGCATGACATTGAAAACGGCATAAAACTGCATCGGGCGATCGATGCTTTTACCGACAGACATCCAATTGTCAGACGAAGCTGCCTGCGACCTGACAACGAGTTTCGTAGGGTCGCACCCATTATGATGGATATCATCTATGACTACTTTCTCGCACGACATTGGCACAGGTTTCGCGTGGACAATCTTGAACAGTTCAGTGATCACGTCTCTGGCACAATTTTAAATTACGATACAGAACTGCCTACCAGCGCGCTTAGATTCATTTCATACGTTGCGGAACACAAGACCTTAAAAAATTACGGCACAAGAGAATTTGTTCAACGATCTTTTGCTCACTTGAACAAGCGATTGACCCGTGAAAATCCACTGAATGTCGCTTTTACACAATTTGTAAGATATGAGCCGGCGCTCGAGCAAGATTTCTTGGCTTTTTTCCCAGAACTGCAGCACTTCACGGAGACTTGGCAGCAGGCAAACCAATCTACCTCAGAACAACAAACTCCCCGGGTAGGAGATCCTCAATAACTGCCACACCCTGTTCTTAACCTTTTAACCTTCACAACCCTGTCAGCGCCTTTCACCATGCTTTCGCGTTCTGATTAATACATAATAGCCGAACAGTTAATTTCCGAAGCGACAGAGCATCCAGCAATATGAACTTACCCTCGTCCCGAACCATTTTCCTCATTGTCTTTTTAGGCTGTACCGGTCTGATGGGTGTCGCGCTCTTTATGGAACATGTCATGGGTCTTGAACCTTGTAATTTATGTATCCTGCAGCGAGTAGCAGTTATTGCAACAGCCTTTATCGCTTTGATCGCTGCTATTCACGGCCCAGCCGTCACCGGCATCAAGACGTATGCGAGCTTAGGCATGCTCGCTTCGGCTACTGGCGCAGGCGTTTCGGGTCGGCAACTATGGTTGCAAAGTTTACCCCCAGAACAGGTGCCTGCCTGCGGACCTTCTCTTGATTATCTGATCGATGTATTTCCCCTGACAGAGGTCCTTAGTATGGTGCTCGCGGGCGACGGAGACTGCGCTGAAGTGGTCTGGAGCTTTCTGGGTATCAGTATTCCGGGATGGACGCTTGTAGGTTTCTTTGGATTGATTGCTATTTGTGGCTTTGTCTTTTTAAAGCCCAAGTACAAAGATTGAGTTCCACGCGCATTTTCGCGCGCTGAACAACCCATCAATCATCACGAGCGGTTGTTCATCTACGTCCTTGATAAAAAAATCCACCCCAAGTAACTACCACAAGGACTATTGTCGGCTTTATTATTTCAATGCTGCCTTCACGGTATTTCTTAGCACAACCCGATAGATGTTATCATTTGCTTAATCCAATCTGGCAGATACTCCATGCTCACTTTCGCTAACCTGGCGCTTCGCAGGGGAACCCTCCTGTTATTCAGCGATGTCAGCTTTACCATCCACAAAGGTCGAAAAGTTGGCTTAATCGGCGCCAATGGTGCCGGTAAAACCAGCTTATTCAAACTCATCACCGGTGAACTGGAAGCAGATACCGGCGCGCTCGATTTTCCGCAAAATATGGAGATCTCTTATCTAGAGCAAGAAGTCGCTGCAACGTCTGAGTTAGCACTGGACTATGTCAAGAGTGGAGATAGACACTGGGCCCGAATTGATCAGGCGATTACCAAAGCCGAGCAGGATGGCGAGTTTGAGAAACTCGCAACCTTGCATGAACAAATGGACTCCATTGACGGCTACACGGCAAATGCAAGAGCCGAGCAATTAATGATGGGCCTTGGCTTTCAGGTTGACGAATTTAGCGAGCCTCTTTCTTCTTTTTCCGGCGGCTGGAGGATTCGGCTGAATCTTGCTCGTACACTCATGTCGCCTGCAGATCTGTTACTGCTTGACGAACCGACAAACCACCTCGACCTAGATGCAATCATGTGGCTATCTAGCTGGATCAAGCAATATCACGGATCAATGATTCTCATCTCTCACGACAGAGAATTCCTTGACGAAACGGTCAATACAATTGCTTATCTCTACAACAAATCCATAGAGCTCTTCAGTGGTAATTTTTCACAGTTCGAGATCATTAAAGCCGCTAGGCTAGCAGAGCAACAGAGCAGCTACGTAAAACAACAGCGCGAAATAAGGCACATGCAGGATTTTGTTCGAAGATTCAGAGCCAAAGCAACCAAGGCGCGTCAGGCTCAGAGTCGCATAAAAGCGCTTGAAAGAATGGAAGTGATTGCGCCGGCACATATCGATTCGCCGTTTTCATTCCAAATTCCAACAGCGGAAAAGAGTTCAGATCCTCTACTGCTGCTCGACCAATGTAATCTTGGATACACGAACCCTATTTTGAGCGAGGTCGCCATCAGCCTCCACCCTGGCGATAGGATTGGCTTGTTAGGCCATAATGGCGCTGGCAAGACAACCTTGATGAAGTCACTCAGCGGAGAACTACCTTTACTGAAAAAGTCTGTAGAAGCGCGGGACAACACCGGCACCATCGGACGCAGAATAGAGGGTGAAAATCTTCAAATCGGCTATTTTTCGCAGCACCAGGTAGATGATCTCGATCTAGGTATCACACCACTCACACTTATCCGCAGGGTTGACCCAAAGCTAAGCGATCAAGGCATCAGAAACTATCTTGGTGGCTTCGACTTCAAGGGCGATCGAGTTAACGAGCTTATCAACATCTTTTCCGGAGGAGAGAAAGCCAGACTCGCACTCGCACTAGTTGCCTATTCAAAACCTAATCTTCTATTAATGGATGAACCTACTAATCATCTGGATATCGACATGCGACAGGCGCTGACAGTGGCGCTACAGACTTTTGACGGGGCTATTCTATTAATTTCACATGATCGGCATTTGTTAGCTAATGCGGTCGATTCGTTTCTGTTGCTCGACCGTGGAAGATTGACAGAATTCAATGGAGACTTGGAAGACTACCGACGTTTTGTGCTGACTGATGGCATCAAGACACCTGGTGCAGGCAGCAAAGATAACGGTCCGCGGGAACCAGTAACAAAGCGCATAACGGGAGAATCTGCTAACAAGAAACACAATCAACAGGTTACAAAGCCAGTCGTCGGGACGACTTCATCTAATCGTACTAATAACGCCAGCGGTAAACAGGCGCGTCAACTCAAAACAAAGCTTCGTACCCTTGAGACGCAACTTGAACGATTAAACCGGAAACTGGGAGAAGTTGAAGAAGGATTAACAGACTCCAGTCTCTATGAGAATGGGGGTGGGGACGATTTACAATCCCTGCTGAGAGATCAACTAAATTTGAAAGATCAAATCGGTGAGCTTGAAGAAAGTTGGCTGGAAATGAGTACGATGTTGGAAGCCATCTAGTAGCCAATAGAAACTGTTTTCGATGACTGCTTTAATTCACATCGGTCCAGGGCAATTTGATTACTCAATGCAAAATGATGACCCTCAACTTATGGTTAGCCCTCAGCGACCTTGTTAGGATCCGCAGGGCCTTCCACTACTGACCTGCCAAGCGCAGGAAAGAGCGGAATATCCTCATCAGCGAGGGCTGGCATTCGAACCTTGCGTGCCATTGCTGCTTCAATATATGGCGCGAGTTCGACCTCTTTCTTCGCCTCTCGCTCGGCTTCACGCGCTTTGAACTCAGGCATGACCTCTGAGGCAAACAATTCGAGTGACTCACAGATGTGCTCATGTTTGTTCATGCCTGCCTGCTGGATAAACGTCACCTGATCGACTCCCACCTTCTCAAATTTTTTGAGATGCGCTCTCATATCATCCGGTGTTCCGATGCCACCCCGCTCAGCGGCGAGCGCAGAAGTTGAATTGACTGGATTATCTGCAAGTTGAGTAGCTCGAGCTTTCCTAAAATCATCAAACAGATTCGTTCTACCTGGTTTGTGCTCCCCAAAGCCGTAGAGCGAACCAAGGGCATAGCCAAAGAACTCAAAACCTTCCAGACCACGGTCGATTGCGGTTTTGCGATCATTGTGCACAGAAAAACTGGTTACCATGCAAATATTGGCGTTAACGGCATGCCCAATCGGTACACACTCGTCACTCTTAATGATGCTGTAATACTCTTCGACCCAATGGCTGGCCTCAGCGGGGTCGACAAACGCAAAGGTCAGTGCACCAATGCCCAATCTTGCCGCCATTTTGATCGTTTCCCGGTTAGAACAGGCAACCCAAATTGGCGGGTGAGGTTTCTGCACCGATTTGGGCACAATATTTCGGCAGGGCATGCTGAAATATTTACCCTCGTAGCCTGGATATGGATCCATTGCCAGCATGTTGGCTATTTGCTCAGTCGCTTCGAGATATTGTTCTCGTTTAGATTCAACAGGGATGTCAAAACCGCCGAGTTCCAGAATCGCTGAAGATTCTCCGGTACCAAAATCTACCCGACCATTCGAGACAAGATCGAGCGTCGCTATACACTCTGCCGTTCGTGCCGGATGATTGTAGTTATTGATCACCTGCCGGATGCCATGCCCCAGTCGAATATTTTTTGTTCTCTGGGAAGCTGCGGCTAGGAATATCTCGGGCGCTGACGAATGCGAATACTCTTCCAGAAAGTGGTGCTCTACTTCCCATGCGTAGTCAATGCCCAGTCGGTCGGCGAGTTCCACCTGGTCGAGGGCATCTTGAAACAATTTTTGCTCAATACCCTCTGTCCAAGGACGCGGAAGTTGATGTTCATAAAAAATGCCAAATTTCATCGCTATTCCCCTCTTCACTGTCTGTCATACGAACGTTTGCTTCGCGCTATTGTTTCGTCATCGCGTCAAATTTCTCGAAGATCTTCTCACCATTTTCCACCGCTAAAATTTTCTCCTTAAGGTCAGCGCGCAATCGGTCATAGTTTGCCCTGTGCATATCAACGCCATGCCACTGCACCATCTGCGCCCATACCGGGTCAAGCAACTCGCTTCCCATCACCTCGCTGCCATCGAGCGTTATCACCGTCGAATTTCTGAACTCCGAGATGGCAACTCTTAACCAGGCCACATGTACTGATTCGTCCTGACGAATTCTGTTAACAAGTTCAACTGCATGTTTTGATTCGATTTGCTTGTCTGTGAAAGTTTTTTCAGAGGCAATCACTTTTTCATAAAAATCAAAGGCTCTCTCGGCTCTGACTTCAATCATCAGCAGATTCATGAGAAAGCCTATAACACCCTCGAATTCCGGTCCTATTGCGCTTATTTCACGCTCATCCTTTTCACGACCAATGCTTGCCGGTGCCTCGGGTAGAGGGAATTTGTCCTTACCAAAGATCAAATCCCTTACCGCGTACCACATGACATCATGACCTCCGGTATCGTTTGCAGGGTGACCGCCTTCATCCCAGCCGTGGCTACTCAAGAGCCCTTTGTTCATATGACCGAGTGCTGTGTCTGAAATATCCTCTTTGATGATCGACTGAAAGTCAGGAGCAACTAGATCGGCTAAAGCTTTTCCGCGACCTTCTATAATTCCGGTTATGGTCAGAGAATCCCACAACGGTTGCTCTACTCCGCTTGCCAGCAAGTAGATTTGTTGATCAATTGTCGGATAGTTAGGCTCTGAGAGCAGATCTGTTGTTGCTTCCACTATCGGCACATTTTGGTCTGTCAGCTGTGCTGTCCAGGCTTCAATGGCCTGCCAACGATTCTGAGTTCTAGGCGACAAATAGCGACCTTCTGCATCAAATCCACCGTGCAACTTAAGTCCACACTCAATGTGAGGCGTTGCGTATTCATGTTCCGCTTCTATTTCAACCAGGCTGTAAACACGCTTACTCATATTCTTTCTTCTCCGATTGCTCTTTGTTCATTCCTTGGAAACGTTTGCTACTGAATTACAGTGTAACGCCCTGAAAGTAGAAGGTGCCGCTTGCAACACCCGTTTTTCTGGCGATGTCCTGCGGACGAGTCTTATGAAACCCCTCATTCAAAAAGCATGCTCGAGCAGCACCTGCTAACTTTTGCAGAGGATTGCTTTGCCTTGGCGCGACCGCAAGTTCGGCAGCTAGGTTGTTGCTACGATTCTTTTTTCGAGGGACATGGTCCGACTTTGCTCATTAATGAGAATCTATCACTTTTTGTTTTACTCGCTGCTTTACCCCAAGTCAATCTTCTGTCAATTAACAAAAACGATGCTTTAAGACCATTGTCGCAAACCAAGCTATACTGCACGCTTTGATAGCAGAACTGTTTGAGGATGAACCAGATGAGCAGACAATTTCCAGAAGCCAGAATGAGAAGAATGCGAAAAGATGATTTTTCACGCCGTCTGATGCGCGAAAATCACCTTCGACCAGATGATCTGATTTATCCGGTTTTTGTCATTGAGGGCACCAACCAGACAGAGCTGGTGCCCAGCATGCCAGGGGTTGAACGAAAGACTATTGATCTACTGGTTGAGGAGGCAAAGGAGGTTCACGCACTTGGTATTCCTCTGATGGCAGTCTTTCCTGTTGTTTCGCTTGAGAAAAAATCCGAGTTAGCCGAAGAGGCCTTCAACCCCGAAGGTCTGGCACAGCGGACCGTTAGGGCGCTCAAGTCTGCAATTCCGGAGCTTGGCGTCATGACAGATGTCGCGCTGGACCCGTTTACCACGCATGGACAGGATGGAATCATCGACGATGAGGGATATGTACTGAACGATGTCACTGTCGATACGCTCGTTAAACAAGCGCTATCTCATGCCGAAGCAGGCGTTGATATTGTCGCACCCTCGGACATGATGGATGGCAGAATTGGGGAAATACGCCTAGAGCTGGAAGAAGCTGGTTACATCAATACCCGCATTATGGCTTATTCAGCAAAATACGCTTCTTCGTTCTACGGGCCATTCAGGGATGCCGTTGGGTCTGCGGGGAATCTTGGCAAGGGCAACAAAGCTACTTATCAGATGGATCCCGCAAATTCGGATGAAGCCTTGCACGAAGTACAACTCGACATTATGGAAGGCGCAGACATGGTGATGATTAAGCCGGGTATGCCCTATCTGGATATCGTCTCAAGGGTAAAAGAAAGTTTTGGTGTACCGACCATGGTGTATCAGGTGAGCGGTGAATACGCCATGCTGCAGGCCGCTATTCAGAATGGCTGGCTTGATGAAAAGGTTATTGAAGAGTCGCTAATAGCAATGAAACGTGCCGGCGCTGACGCGATATTAACTTACTTTGCTAAAAAAATTGCTGCGGACATAAAGTCCTGAATCGGAACTATTATACAATTCCCATCAAATTCAATTCCCTTAGAGAATGTTGCGAGTTAGGATATCGCACGATTGTTCTATGCAGCTCGTGCGCATTAAATTTCGTCAGGAGCCAGCAGAAACCACACCTATAATCTCGTTTACTTGGAGTATTTTATTAATGTCTGATATTAGCCACGTGTCCGATGACACATTTGATGCTGAAGTTTTAAATTCCGATGTCCCGGTCCTCGTTGACTATTGGGCAGAGTGGTGCGGCCCATGCAAAGTGATCGCACCTGTTTTGGAAGAAATTGCCACGGAATACAACGGCAAAATGAAGATTTGCAAACTCGACATTGATGCTAACGAGAACACCCCGCCCAAATATGGCATCCGTGGTATTCCAACCCTAATGCTGTTTAAAAATGGTGCAGTCGAGGCCACTAAAGTTGGCGCTTTATCAAAATCCCAACTCACAGCATTCCTCGATAGTAATATCTAGCTACACGTAAATTTGGATCCGACACTGACAAAATACCAAGCGGCAGACATCTTCCGCTTGGTATTCAGCAGATAAAAATCATAAAAAACGTTGACAACTGACCAGAAAAGCGACAATTTACACATCGTTCGACTTATTGAGCAGAAATTAACGTAATATCACGCTGCCTCTCACAGCATTTTCTCGCAACATTCTGTGAAAAACCTTGAAACATCTAACGGCATTGCGAAAACATATTTCCTGCTCACATTAACCTCAAACTAACAAAGTAAACTTACCTAACAATAAGTCCTCTTCCTGTTCTAAAAACCCAATTTCTTTCTTGTGCTTTTTGCACACTAACGCCATTCCATAAAAGTTTAATCAAACAAGTGAACCTATGAATCTTACCGATCTTAAATCCAAGCCAATACCCGAACTTCTTGAAATCGCCCATGAAATGGGTATGGACAACCTGGGCAGATCCAGGAAACAGGAAATCATCGCCAGCGTGCTAAGAAAACACGCCAAAGGCGGAGAGGCGATCTACGGAGACGGCACCCTTGAAATTCTCCAAGATGGATTTGGGTTCCTACGTTCAGCCGATAGCTCATACCTCGCGGGACCAGACGATATCTATGTGTCACCAAGTCAGATCAGACGCTTCAATTTACGCACAGGCGACAGCGTGTCAGGAAAGATCAGGCCGCCTAAAGATAGCGAAAGGTATTTTGCACTCCTGAAGGTTGATCAGATCAACTACACCGATCCTTCAGAATCAAAGAACAAGATACTTTTCGAAAACCTGACACCGTTATTTCCGGACTCGCCATTATTGTTAGAAGCCGGCAACGGCAGTACCGAAGACTTAACAGCCCGAATCATTGACCTGACATCGCCCATCGGCAAAGGGCAAAGAGGATTGATCGTTTCACCGCCAAAAGCCGGTAAAACACTCATTCTTCAGAACATCGCACAATCAATATCGCGCAACAACCCTGAGTGTGACCTCATTGTGTTGCTCATCGACGAACGCCCTGAAGAGGTAACGGAAATGCAGCGCTCTGTCAGGGGTGAGGTTGTTGCAAGCACCTTTGATGAACCACCATCACGACACGTCCAAGTTAGCGAGATGGTTATAGAAAAAGCAAAGCGGTTGGTAGAACACAAACGCGATGTCATTATTCTGCTGGACTCCATCACTCGCCTTGCGAGAGCCTACAATACGGTTATTCCTGCCTCTGGCAAAGTACTTACCGGTGGCGTTGATGCTCATGCGTTGGAACGACCCAAGCGATTCTTCGGTGCTGCAAGAAATATAGAAGAGGGCGGCTCCTTGACGATTATCGCAACCTGTCTTGTCGACACCGGTTCAAAAATGGATGAAGTCATCTACGAAGAGTTTAAAGGCACCGGTAATCAGGAATTACACCTTGAACGCAAAATTGCCGAAAAACGAGTTTACCCGGCCATTAATATCAGACGCTCGGGCACTCGTCGGGAAGATCTGCTGATGTCAGAGGAGGAACTACAAAAAGCCTGGATTCTTCGTAAATTACTGCACGAAATGGATGATCTTGCTGCCATCGAATTCCTGTTAGAACGGATGAAAAAATCAAAATCAAACGAAGAATTCTTTGCCTCTATGAAACGCAAGTAAGAAGCGATAGGGAAGGGCGGTTGTGAATCGATTTGTCTGCGCAATTGAATCTATTGATTACCTTAATCACGACACTAGGCGAGTAATTCTTTCCCTTCCTGATGGAAGTGCGCGCCTTACGTTCAAAGCTGGTCAATACCTTAATGTTGTACTGGCTGAAAAACTTTGCCCTTTCTCGATTGCGAGCCCGCCTGAACTTAAAGGAAAGGTTGAGTTGCATATCAAACCAACGCCAGGTTCTGATGACTCTGTCGAAATTGAAAAATTACTTGATGAAGCAACGACGCTAGAAATAGAACTTCCAATAGGCGACTGTTATGTCGAGCAAGCACCCAAGGGTACCCTGATACTTATGGCGGCTAGTACCGGCATTACGCAAATGAAAAGTATCATCGAACATCTTGCTGCGGACGTCATTTCCGAGCCAACATATCTCTACTGGGGCGTTATTGCTGACTCTGATCTCTACCTTGCTCAATTATGCCGGGAATGGGAAAAGGTGAACCAGAACTTTCATTTTATACCCGTTGTCAGCGAACCCAATACATCACCTGATTGGCAGGGTCGAACAGGATTGGTACCCGATGCCGTGCTGGAAGACTTCTCGAACCTCGAAGAAGTTTCTGTCATCGTGGGAGGATCGCCCGGCATGGTCTATGCGACGCTCGATCGGTTCGTCGAGCGAGGCATGCCCGAAAAAAACATGTCTTCCGACGTTTTTTCCTACGCGCCGCGCAGCTAATTCTTAAGTATCCAACCTCGATTTAAACTTAAACCATGCGCCGGTGAATCTGGTGTGATAGGTTTTAATTTTCATCTATCGGTCACTTATCATGCTTAACAGACTTGACGACTATCCTGTTCATCAGACCCCAGAACCTATCGCTCACCCAGAAACCTCCGACAGAAGATTTTATGACCGAACTTGGTTCAATGGTTATTCTGCGGATGGTGCTTATTATTTTGGCATCGGCATGGCGATTTATCCCTACCTCGGGATCATGGATTGCGCTTTTAGCGTTGTCGAAAGAAATGGCCGCCAACACTGCTTCTATGGATCGCGGAGAGCACCTTTGGAAAGAACCGAGATGACGGTTGGTCCTTTTAAAATTGAAGTACTGGAACCCATGCGCAAAACGAGGGTGACTCTGGAAGAAAATGAGAGTGGCTTAACCTGCGACCTGGTGTTCTCTTCACGAACGGCACCCATCCAGGAAAACAGACAGACCTTGTGGCAAGGTGCTCGGAGAACAATGGATGCCACCCGATTTGATCAATTTGGATTCTGGTCTGGTCACCTCTCGCACCCCGATGGGAAAATCAACGTCGAAGCATCGGTTTGCCACGGCACAAAGGATCGCTCATGGGGCGTTCGCGGCATTGGTGCGCCGGAAACCGGCAGCGCGCCATCTGCGCCTGGCGGCATTTTCTTTCTCTGGGCGCCGTTATTCTGGAAGGATCATGTATCCCACGCTATATTCTTCGATGGCACAAAAGGCGAGGCGCTGGTTCGCGAAGGATTAACAGCACCACTGCACAAATCAGAAGCCGATATACCCGATACAGCGGAACCCCAAGATGAGCGGATGGCCACCGCCATTCACCGAGTCAAGTATCACCCAGCCACTCGCTTGGCTTCCTCAGCAGAGATTGACCTGATTAACCTTCAAGGAGAAAAACGTACTATTCATCTCGAACCAATACTTAAGTTTCAGATGAAGGGACTTGGTTATTTGCACCCTGAATGGGGCCAGGGTTTCTGGAAGGGAGAACTTGCAATCGGCGGCGAGTCTTTTGAAACCAATCAGCTGGATCTGCTTGCTAAAGAGAATGTGCATGTCCAACAAGTCGTCAAAGCGACAGATGGAGAAAATGAAGGCATCGGCGTGCTAGAGCAACTGGTTATCGGTCCGTACGCGCCCGCCGGTTTCACCGAATTTTTTGATGGTTTCAAAGGAGACTAGCGCTGCATGGCTGCGAGCGTTGTATTAGCTAGACAAGCGACAGAGCCGTTCTGAGAAGCTCATTGCTCTTCTTGTAATCTCCCTCGAAAGCAAAGAGAAACGCTAGCCGCTCATTTGCTAATCTGGTCTCTCTGATCGCAATACTCTGTTGATACGAAGCCATTGCCTGCTCCTTATTGCCTGCTTGTTCGTTGAGTTGAGCCAAACAAAGATGTAGAGCATAGTCATCGCTGTGATTTTTGTTCCAGCCTTCAGCAACCTTTAGCCTTCGCGTTACCGTTTCACGCGTAGCGTCTCCGTAGCGAACCACGAGTTGGTCTCGCCACTCTTTTTTAACAGCATTTCGAAGTACTAACTCAATTTCAACTTCGTCATCTACCGCATCGCAGAATGTTAATACTATTTCAGTGTTACTTTTCAGATCGTCAGCCAGTTTCTTGTAAATGATGACGACGCCATCATCGGTATTTCCCGGTGCACCAAGTCGCTGTAGCGCCACATGCTTTTCGAATTCTTTCTGCGCTTGCCGATCAACTACCGTTTTTCTTAGGGCAGGCATCAAGTCAGATAACGCTTGCCAAGACCCTAGCTGCAATAGTGCGTTCTTTTTGAGTTCAAGCACAACATCATTGTCCGGCGCACCCTTGAGGCTTGCGATGCATTTTTGCCAATCGGCCCTTCGGGTGCACATTTTTGCTTCAGCAACCATTGCTGCAAGATTCATTTCCTTATCTGATTCTCTAGCAAGCCGGAGGTTTTGCTCTCGTAGTTCTGCATTGCCCAACTGGTCTGCTGCATCTGCAGCAGAAATATAATTAATCCCTGGATTTTCGCTGTTCTCTGCTCCACTCACCAGAAACTTCAATGCACGGTCATGAGTTCCTTCCTGCAAAAATATCAAACCTTTTTGGGTCAGCTGAATAGACTTTTGAAGCTTTCGTTCTCCCTGCCAACGCCGGTAGTAGGTTGCAGACCTCGACGCGACACCGAAAAACTTCAATAGGTAATAGCCTCCTACAACCGATAAGCCCAACCCACCAATCAGCACCCAGAAGCCCGTCTGGATAGTGGCGCCGTCGTAGGAAATCAAAACATAGCCAGGATCTCGGGCAACCAAGGTTCCTATCCATCCCGCGGCAACAATGACGATGAGCAATATGATCAATCGACGTTTCATTTCTCTGCACCACGGCTATCCTGTTGGTGCAACGTATTCAAGAGTCCTCGGACAGCTCGAAGGGAACCAGATATATTAGGCAAGGATCTATCTACCTCTACCTCCATCAACTGATCCAGCGAGGTAACAAGCGCAATTGTTCTCGGGTCTGTTTCTATAAAATGGTTAACAATCCACAATTTAGCTTCCGACAACGAGGTGTGATATACCGGTTGATCGTTACGCAACAGTGCCAATTGCGCCATCTCGAACTTCAAGATCAGATTTTGTCGAAGATAATATTCCTCTTTAGGCGGCAGCAACGGCGTGATTGCGACGCCGTCTCTTCTATAGTCAACAGAATTCAATACACGACCAAAAATATTACTCACCAAAGAAATAAACTGTTGGTAAAAATTTTGCGCTTCACCATTCTCAACCTGAGTCGGTCTAGGTGAACTCAACTCAGGTTGTTTGCGACGCAATTCCGGAACCTGAGACGCCATAGCAGACAAGGATAGAAAAATACCGTCGGTATCAAGATCAGATACAGCTTTCAAATTTGCGATATCGTATGCAAGCGACTCTCTTAACTCGTACGCGGCGATTCCAGAGGTCTGCTCAACAATTTCATCCGCAGAGCTGAGCAAAGACAGTGCACCGCTGACGTCTCTTTCCATCAGCACTCGCTGATTTGCTAGCCGAATTAAATATTCAACCTCCGCCAACAACCAGTCTTCGCCGCTCGTTCCAAGCCCCTCATTGAGCTCGGCTCTCAGTTCTGTTCGCAATTGCTCAGTGGCAACCTCAAAAGATGCCCCTAAATCTGCGATAGCAGTGTTCTCGGCTTCACGAGTTTGCGCGATCGAGGCAGTTGTTTGCTCCAGTACTACTGATAATTGCTCAATTTTCTGATCTGATGTCCTCTTCAGGTTTGCTAGTTCAGTCTCCAGCGACCGAACCGAAGTACGAGCGTCTTTCAGTTCGCTATTGCTTTCGTAGATCAAATACGCCGCGTATCCCGCGACGACAAGCGCAAGAATCGAAATCAACATGCCAAAGCTGACAATTAGGCCAGCCCCTCTTTTAGTTGACCCATCTGTATTAGCTTTGTTTTCTGTCACAGTAGACACCGAACCCGTGTTCGACGTTTGACTATTCTTACTGCCAGAATTGGATGACGGAATATCGTCGGATTGTTTCTCCAATTGAGTAAATGCTTCATCGAGCCTCTTATCGATATCAGAGCCCTCCTCAGTCAATACACGGTTAGCATTTCCAGATGCTGGCTTTTGTCCACTGCCACCCTTTTCGGTTGGTTTTTTCCTTGTCATTTTGATCTGCTCTATTTACATGCCGGGGAAGGGTGGGTTCGCTTGTCGTGTTGATAATACCACTTACGTCGCCCACGATGCCCACTAGAATGTAAGTCCTGACTCCTACCGCCTTTCAGTTCTTGAGGTCGACCAACTGGCCAATGAGCGCCTCATCCTTTGGCTGCACAGCAAAAACTCTTGTGAAACCCCGTTCCCGCGCTATCCCTGCAACGCGACTCGATGGCACCAAGAGCGGCAAATGTCGTACCGCATCACTGATCTGCCGGTCAAAAATCATCAGGCTCTCAGCACTATAGACAATCGTGGCGAGGAGTTTATCGACCTCAAACGGCGTGACAATTTCTCCAGACCAATGATTTTCCGAACGTTTATAGACTTCGAGGTAATCCACGACAGCGCCGCGCTTGATCAGCGCTTGCTTGAGTGTCTCCCGGCCACCGACCCCTCGCACAATCAGCACGCGCTGTTGCTGAATAGACTTAAGCCAGGGCAGTTCAAGTAATCCTTCGGACGAATATTTTTGAGGAACAATCGGCGCGATGCCAGTGTCTCGAAGTTGGTTGGCTGTCGAGTCTCCCACCGCAAACCACTTCAGCTTGACCGGCCATTGCGGCCACCTATCCATTAAGGGACCTAATCCGTAAATGACTGAATTGGTGCTGATAAAAATAATGTGATCGTAAAGATCCAGATTTTCAATGTTTTCTAGACAGCGAGCACCGATGTCTACAGGCTCAATCTGAAGCACTGGCCTGTGCAGGAGCTTTAATGATATTTCATCGAGCGCTGTCGCAAATTTTGTATTATTTCCACCAGCCCTCGTTAAAAGAACGCTGTCTCGAATCAATTTCTACCTGCTTCAATAATTTTTTCGGCACCCTGCGCCATAAGCTCTGCAGTAACCTCATTGGCTAAGCGGTAACTTTCAAGCTTGGGTCCTTGCTTATCTACCTTCAGGATTGTCTCACCCGCAATATCACTGACAAAACTCGAAATGGTGACACCACTTGGACCAAGTTCGGCAAATGCAGCAATCGGCATGTTGCATGTTGCGCCAAGACCCGACGAAATAAGTCGCTCACTGGTGACGCAACGCCATGTATCATCATGATTAATCGCTGCTAGTAACGCGTTCACCCGACTGTCACCAGCTCTGCTTTCGATACCAACAGCACCCTGACCCGCCGAGGGGACGCTTACGGCCGTATCAATGCCTTCACTTATTCTTGCCTCAAGGCCAAGACGCTTTAAGCCGGCACAAGCCAAAATGATACCCTCATACTCTCCTGCTTCAAGCTTCTTGAGCCGCGTATCAACATTTCCCCGCAGTTCTATAAACCGATACCGAGGATATTTTTGCTGCAACTGGATTCTCCGCCTCAGGCTGGAAGAACCAATGCGCGCACCCTCCGGCAAGTCATCGAGCCTCTGAAAATTTACAGAGACAAAGGCATCCCTCGGGTCTTCCCGCTCGCAAATAGCCGTAATCTGCAAACCCTCAGGCAGTTCCGAGGGAACATCTTTCATGGAGTGCACCGCTATATCTACGCGGTTTTCGAGCAACCCGACTTCCAGTTCTTTTACAAACACACCCTTGCCGCCAATTTTGCTTAATGGCGAATGTTTATTGCGATCGCCCAAGGTCGTCATACCGACAATCTCAACCTCAAGATCGCGATGCGCCGCCTCTAGTGCATCCTTGACGAAATTTGCCTGCCACATGGCAAGAGCACTTTCCCGTGTCGCTAACCTTATTGTTCCCACTAGTTAATCTTCCATCGAGCCACAAAAAAGGCGGCTATTATAGCCGCCTTTTGGGTTGAGTGATGCCCTTAATCGTTTTGACTAGCACGCACTTGCTTTCTTCAGTCCCGATCTCTCATAACTAAAGTGTCTGGACCAATCGCCGCAACCCCGACACATGTCGTCTACTCACGTCGAGACGCTCGTCAACGCCTCGCATCCTCACCTGATAATGGCCTCGTGGATCTCTTTCAAGACCATCAAGATGGTCCATCATCACCAAAGCATTTCGGTGAATTCTTACAACTCTGTCACCGAACTCGTCCTCAAGATCCCTAAGGGTGTCGTCAATCAACACTTCCCCACTCTCATGTCGCACAGTCACGTACTTATGATCTGCCTGAAAAAAACGAATCTCCGTGAGTGGAATAAGCTCGATACCTTTTCGAGTTTTGGCGCTAATATGTGTTCGCGACCGCGGCTTGTCTTCTCCGTCAACGGAAAAACTCTGCGCTTGCACCCGATTTATCTGCCCAATTTTGGATAGCGTTTCTACCAAAGCCTCCCGCCTAACCGGCTTCAACAGATACCCAGAAGCGTTTACGCCAAATGCGTCAATCGCGTGCTCGCCAAATGCAGTACAAAATACGATCGCTGGTGGCTCAGTCGATTTGGATATTCTTCGACCAGCCTCTATTCCGCCCATACCCGGCATACGAACGTCCAATAGCACGATGTCCGGCTCGAATTCCAGCACCATATTGACGGCCTGTTCTCCAGATTCTGCTTGCCCAACAACCGTGTAGTCATCCAGCGCACTGATCATTCTGAGAAGCCTTTCTCGAGCCAATTTTTCATCATCGACTATCAACACATTCATTTCGATAACACCTCGGGTTATTTGAACAATCCATCGGCTCAACGGACCGAAAAACTGACAGGTTAACTGATTTTTACGACAAACTGCGACTCGCGGCTCATATTTTACGAATCTGAGTCAGTTAATTAGAAAGTTTGTGAACTTGTTCACATTTCCTTACGGGTATTATGACGTTATCAACCGAAAACAAACACCTTATCGCTAGCATCATTAAGGCACATAAGGCAGGGCCTTGATGGTGCTGCAGGCCAGTAAAACGGCTTAATCTTCCAAGGGGTAGCTGATAGTTGTCGTAAATATTTGCTCGCCGCGGACAGGCACAAGCGACGCTTCAGAGCCGTAAATAGCTTCTAGACGCCTTTTTATGTTGTCCAAAGCCATTCGGTTGCTTGGCTCGTGGCTGTAATCACTATCAGGCAGGGGGTTGGATATCGTTGCGATGAGCTTTCTATCTTCAATCTTTATACAAACAACCACTTCACCCCCTTCTGGCAGAGGCTGGATACCATGATAGATGGCATTTTCAAGCAGTGGCTGCAATGTGAGTAGCGGGATTCTCACCGAATCCGGATCAACTTCCACCTGCCAGTCAATTTTGAGACGATCATCAAGCCGCAGAGATTCGATATGCACGTATTTGCGACATAGGTCCAGTTCTTCTGACAAAGCGACCGGACGATTGCTGCTGTCATTAAAGCTGGCGCGAAACAACATGGAAAGATCTTCAACCACCGTTTCTGCCGTATCTGGATCAATACTGATCAAACTAGCAATGATATTCATGCTGTTAAAGAGGAAATGGGGGCGTATACGTGACTGAAGCGCCTGAATTCTCGAGTTCAGTTCTGCCTGCTCCTGGCGTCGTAACTGGTGCTGGAGAAAAAAGTATCTGAAAGCGATCCCTGACATCACCGCAGCCACCAGCAAATTCCTGATGAGAATGCCCGTTTTATCCAGATCCCACCCCATTTCGTCCAGCGTCATCCATTCGCCAATAATGCTGAAAATCAGTGTCAGCGATAGAATCAGAGCATAGCCAGTCAGTGTGGCGTAGGCGGTGGACATCCGCATCAACACTGGTCTGAAATTGCACAATACGGCGGCAGAAGCCAAGACAACCCACTGCACAAACAAAGAAGTCAGACCCAACTGGGTCCAGTCAAAATTGATCAGATTACCGTTCGCAAGCACACCAACGACAACAAGCAGCTCAGAAATCAATACTAGGAAGAGAATACTTTGGGGTTGGCACAAATCCGGCAGGAAAAAATCTTCCGCAGCCTCAGGTGTATCTTTCAAATCTGGATCCAATTTTTTCATCCGGCTTGCACTTTTCGGCGAACAGTATACGCGTTTCAGCAAAGTGATTTCAGATGGCAATTAACGTCACGTGCCAGTTCACATACGATATAATGCCGCCTTCTGATCTATAGCACAGGAAACATCATGGCTGACGCGACTGAGACTCCAACCAAAAAACTCTGGGATGGGCGCTTTACAGAAGCGACTGATGCCTTCGTCGAGGTATTTACGGCCTCGGTTGGCTTCGATCAACAGATGGCTCTTCAGGACATCAGAGGCTCAATCGCTCACGCAACAATGCTACAGCGTGCAGATATTCTCAGCGAAAGTGAGCTTGAGTTAATTCTGGGCGGACTCGATGAAATTCAACAGGAGATCATTGAAAACCGATTTGAGTGGTCTGTCAGCCTCGAAGATGTTCATATGAATATTGAAAGTGCACTGACTGAAAAGATTGGTGTTGTAGGGAAAACCTTACACACAGGTCGGTCGAGAAACGATCAAGTTGCTACGGACATACGTCTTTATTTACGAGATCAAATAGATCAAATTTCAGATCTGTTGACCAGACTACAGCAGGGAATTTTGTCCTTGGCGGAAAACGAGTCAGAAACAATCATGCCTGGATTTACCCACTTGCAAGTTGCCCAACCTGTGACTTTTGGCCACCACCTGATGGCTTGGTATGAAATGATCGAGCGCGACTATTCTAGATTGTTGGATTGCCGCAAACGCGTAAACGTGCTGCCACTGGGTGCGGCTGCACTCGCCGGTACTACTTATCCAATAAACCGTGAAATGACGGCTGAACTCCTGTCATTCGACAGCGTGGCTCGAAACTCTCTTGACGCAGTTAGCGACCGAGATTTTGCGATTGAATTCTGTAGCTGGGCCAGCATTTTGATGATGCACATGTCGCGCTGGTCTGAAGAAATAGTGCTATGGTCTTCGCCTCAATTCGGGTTCATCGACCTCCCAGACCGATTCTGTACTGGCTCATCAATTATGCCCCAGAAGAAAAACCCAGATGTGCCCGAGCTAGTGCGGGGGAAAACAGGTCGAGTTTACGGCAGCCTGACCTCACTGCTGACGCTCATGAAGTCCCAGCCTCTGGCGTATAACAAGGACAACCAGGAAGACAAGGAACCTCTATTCGATACAGTTCGAACCGTCAGCGATTGTCTGACAGCATTCGCTGATATGATTCCAGCAATGGAGCCAAAACGAGAAAACATGAGGCTCGCAGCAACCAAGGGGTATGCAACAGCCACAGACCTGGCAGATTATCTGGTCAACAGAGGATTACCATTTCGAGATGCACATGATGTTGTGGGTAAACTAGTCGCCCTGGCCATTGAGCAAAATGCTGACTTGTCGGAGCTGTCTATACATCAACTACGAAGCTGCTCAGACTTGATCGACTCAGATGTTTACGACGTGCTGACACTGGATGGTTCTGTCCGCGCTAGAAATCACATAGGAGGTACAGCCCCCGAGATGGTCAGAAGCGCAATCGCTTTCGCTAAAGCACAACTTGAGCGCCGAGCTGCTCTGTAAAGACGCGGTTTAGCAGAACATAAAGCTCTTCGTCGGTCGTGCTGCACATCCAGCGCTGGTCTTGCGCGTGAAGATGAAAGCCGCCAGATTTCGCCGCAACCCAGATCTCCTGATTCGCTACTTGTTTGCTGAGCACGACACTCGACCCGTCGGGAAACATCACAGACAGCAAGCCACCGGACACATCAATATCCAGATCAAAGGGCAATTCATCCACTCGATCTTCAATATCGTTAAAAATCGTTTCTACCAAATCGAAGTATTTATTATCTTCCATATCCTTTGCGAACGTCTCCCCGAAAGCCCAAGCAGATATATTTATCCACCTGTTGTTTACCTGCTGTATATTTTTATAGATTGTAACAACAATTATGCATAGCGATCACACTGGAAGTTTTTCCCTCCTTTGCCCACGCCAATGCCTGACGTATACTCTTAGGCTTTTTCGGGGTTAACCTATGTGCGTGACTAACATCATGGTGAATAACCGGGCAACGAGTGCCGTAATCCTTTTGCTGCTCGTGAGCCTGCTCAGCGCCTGTGGTCAGAAAGGCCCCCTTTTCCTACCTGGCGAACCTGAGCAACTCGCTCAGCACACAGCAATAGCGGCAGAATATTCTGCAAAAGATCTGATGGTCGATTGATGGACGCATTTCACTACCAAAACGGCGAGCTTTATATCGAAGATATGCCGGCTCAAGAGGTGGCCTCGGCGTATGGCACACCTGTGTATATTTATTCTCGCGCGGCCATTGAAACAGCCTACAAGACATTCTCCAGCGCGTTTAGTTCTCATGACCACTTAATCTGTTATGCGGTTAAGGCGAACTCAAACTTAGGTGTGTTATCCCTGTTTGCTCGGATGGGCGCAGGTTTTGATATTGTCTCGGGCGGCGAACTCGAAAGAGTAATCAGGGCAGGGGGTGATCCAACCAAAGTTGTTTTTTCAGGCGTGGGTAAGCAAGATCCAGAAATCATTGCTGCCCTTACCGCCGGTATCGCCTGCTTTAATGTTGAGTCCCGACAGGAGCTGGAAAGAATCAACTACCTCGCGCAAACGCTTGGACTGAAAGCACCAATCTCTATTCGAGTGAATCCTGACGTAGACGCCAAGACCCATCCCTATATTTCCACAGGGCTAAAAGAGAATAAATTTGGCTGCTCCATGTCTGATGCTGTCGACATGTACAAACTAGCAGCCACATTGTCCAACTTGAAAATCAGCGGTATCGACAGTCACATCGGCTCACAGATCACAGAGCTGGCACCTTTCCTAGATGCTATGACTAAAATTTTGACGCTAGTCGACGAGATTGAGTCCAATAATATTGCGATCGATCACATTGATGTGGGCGGTGGACTGGGCGTTCAATACGCCGAGGAAGAGCCCATCCACCTCGAAGAGTACGCTAGTGCACTGTCTCAGCTGATGGGTCACAGAAAATCCAAGCTCATTTTTGAGCCAGGACGATACCTGACGGCCAACGCCGGCATACTCGTTTCAAAAGTCATCAACATCAAGCAGAACGAAGGTAAGAATTTCGCCATCATCGATGCCGGCATGAACGATTTGATCAGACCCGCGCTTTACAGCTCATGGCAACAAATTACAGAGGTTGCTAAAACAGAAGTCGACACAAAAAAATATGATGTTGTGGGACCCATTTGCGAAACCGGGGATTTCCTTGGCAAAAACCGGGACTTGAGCCTAGCCCCCGATGATCTCGTTGCGATCCACTCAGCAGGGGCGTACGGATTTGCGATGAGCTCAAACTACAACAGTCGCAATAAACCCGCGGAGGTCATCGTTTCAGGTTCAAAAGCCCACTGTGTCCGCAGTCGGGAAACCATCGATGATCAATTGAAACTTGAACGAAAATTCCCGATTTGAGCTTGTTTCGGATAGTTTAGTGTATTGAAGTGCACTCAGATGTAAACTTATCCGTTCCTACATCACACAAGTCCATACTTACCAATACATATGTTACTGAGATTCACCAAAATGCACGGGCTTGGGAATGATTTTGTCTTCCTTGATCTCATCTCTCAATCTGTCAGTCTCACCGAGAAAACGATTGCCAAGCTTGGAGATCGTCACACCGGTATTGGCTTTGACCAGCTTCTCACTGTCAGTCCACCGCGCTCTCCTGAAATGGATTTCCGATACAGAATTTTCAATGCTGATGGCACTGAGGCTGAACAATGCGGCAATGGTGCACGTTGTTTCCTTCGCTTCGTCCGTGACAGAGGATTAACCACAAAAAATTCAATAAAGGTTGAAACCAACAAAGGCAGTATTGAATGCAAACTGCAAAAGGACGGTAACATCAGCGTCGACATGGGATCACCCGTGTTACAGCCAGACAAAATCCCGTTCATCACCGATACCTGCGCGGTTACTTATACGCTTAAACTGGCGTCTTGTTTGTCAACTCATTCGGAGACTATCAGCGTTGCCGCGGTCAACATGGGGAACCCGCATGCGGTAACTATTGTTGACAACATCGAGCATGCGCCTGTTAACCAGGTAGGGGCACTGGTCGAGTCCCATCCTCAGTTTCCTGAAAAAGTAAACGTGGGGTTCATGCAAATAGTCAGTCGGAATCGCATCAACCTGCGTGTGTATGAGCGGGTCGTTGGAGAGACAAATGCTTGTGGCTCTGGCGCTTGTGCAGCCGTTGTTGCGGGTCGTATGCAAGGTTTACTGGATGAAAAGGTAGAAGTTTTCCTTCCGGGAGGCAGCCTCACAATTGAATGGCAGGGAGACCAATCGCCAGTCATAATGACGGGTCCGGCAAACAGGGTATATGAAGGTCGTTTGCAAATTTAGTATCATCACAGTTTCGAAACAGGGTAGCCCATCATGAAGTCAAAACAAAAAACCGATGAACCCGAACTCACCGGCACACAAGTAGCAGAATATCTGTCCGCAAACCCAGATTTCTTTAGTGATCGGGACAGCCTGCTCGCCTTAATGACGCTACCGCACCAGCAGGGCGGTGCTGTCTCTCTAGTAGAGCGACAAGTCTCCGTTTTACGCGACCGAAACAGATCGACTAAAAATCATCTTGATGATTTGCTCAACGCCGCTCGGAGAAACAACGAAATCTTCGACAAGTGTCAAAGCCTAATTTTATCGTTGTTGGCAGCGAAAGACGCAATCACTTTCTTTGACGCACTGGAATCGGGTCTTAAACATGAATTCGACTGCCACGCCTATAGCCTAGTGATTTTCAGTGACGATCCGGAGCAGATCAATACCTTTACGAGCAGAGTATCCCTCGCCAATGCAAAGGAGTATGTCGGCGATTTAATAAAAGGAACAAAACCCTCTCTGGGCGCACTCAGACCTTCAGAACAGGACTTCCTGTTCCCCAATGCCAGCAGCAAAGTCAAGTCTGCAGCAGTGCTTCCAATTAAAACTCGCAGCATCAATAAAGACGCAACCTTTGAGCATATCCAAATTGCACTGCTCTCCATCGGCAGTAACAGGAAAGACTATTTTGACGCGTCCATGGATACGCTTTTCATTGGATTTGTGGCTGATGTATTAGCTCAGCTGTTACCACTTCACATACCCGTCTCAAACACACCGCCAGCAAAGCGCCTTGAAGAGTGATTCACAATGACCGTTTTCGAGGCAGACTCGTTGGAATCTCTTGCGGATAAATTTCTGGTCCATCTAAAGACTGTGCGCCAGCTTTCGAACCACACAATAAAAAGTTACCAAGCGGACCTGGCTCGACTTATCGAGTTTTGTCAAGAAAACAAAATCTCTTCCTGGCAAGCGCTTCAATCACACGACCTGCGGCGTTACGTGGCTTTAGCGCACCAGACTGGTATCTCTGGAACAAGCCAGCAGCGCCGACTATCAACATTTAGGACCTTTTATAACTTCCTCATCAAGGAAGGATTAACCCGGGCGAATCCGGTGCTTGCTGTGTCTACACCAAAATCCGGCAAGCGACTGCCGAAAACACTCGATACAGATCAGGTTAATCAGCTACTGAATGTCAAAACTTCTAAGTGGCATGCAATCAGAGACAGCGCCATACTTGAACTTTTTTATTCTTCTGGATTAAGACTGTCTGAACTCGTTGGAATAGATTTGCATAACATTAATCCTGCCGATGGGTCTGTGCTTGTCACGGGCAAAGGCAATAAACAGCGACTTTTGCCCGTAGGTAAAAAAGCGACACAGGCAATCCTGAACTGGTTAAAAATCAGAGAAGATCTTCCCGGCAAGAAAGCGCAAGTGATAGATCGGAGCGCGCTGTTTCTTAGTGAGCGCGGAAACCGCATCAGCACGAGAAATGTGCAGGCAAGAATACGCTACTGGACATCGCGGCAAGGTATTCCCGGCAATATTCACCCACATATGCTCAGACATTCTTTCGCAAGTCACATGCTCGAGTCGAGCGGCGATTTGAGAGCCGTGCAGGAGTTACTCGGTCACGCTGACATTTCAACAACCCAGATCTACACCCATCTGAATTTTCAACACCTTGCGGATGTCTACGACAAAGCGCACCCGCGAGCACACGCTAAGTCAAAAACATCTAACGACTCTGGTGGTGCGAATGATTAAGGTTATCGGGTTTGACCTTGATGATACGCTTTGGGCGACAAAACCAACTATTTTAAGGGCAGAGAAAAAGCTCAATGAGTGGCTCAAGGTAACGGTACCGCAACTCAGTTATACCGCTGAGTCAATGCGTGAACTAAGACACGCCTTGACTGATCGGGAACCTGAACTTAAGACGAAAATTACCGAATTACGCCGGCGAATAATTGAACATGCTCTTGAACTCAGCGATGTTAGTCCTTCGGAGGCAACGGAGTTGTCGCATCAGGCAGTTGAGGTATTCCTAGTAGCGCGCAATCAGGTAAAGTTTTTCGAAGGCAGCCTTGCTACCCTCGAGCATCTCTCGACCCGTTACATATTAGGCGCCCTTACTAACGGGAATGCTGATATCAAACGTATCGGTCTCGATACCTATTTTTCTTTTGCATTCTCCGCGGAGCAGGTTGGAGCACCGAAACCCGCGCACGATCTGTTTCACGCAGCGCTGCAACATAACAATATAGAACCCTCGCAAATGGTCTACGTGGGAGATGATCCGGTACTCGATGTTGATGCAGCCAATCAAGCAGGCTTGCACACAGTTTGGCTAAAATCAGCGACAAAGCCTGACCCAGGGGCAACACAGGCAGACCAAGTAATCGATCTTATTGACGAACTACCGGCCGCCCTTGCAAGACTAGAAAAATAATTCTTGAGCAGTTATCACTCGGGAGCGCGCTGCTTTTTGATAAAATGCTTAAGTGCGTCTTCATCAACCTCGAGTTTACTCTTTCTAGTTTTAGCGCCCTTCAGCGCTTCCAGCGTGGGGTGTACCGGATGAACCTCAGGTAACGCCAATTTTATAGCTGCATCAAATTTGGCAGGGTGCGCCGTTGAAAGATGAATTATCGGCACCTCTGTACGCCGGAGCGTTTTACCTACATGCAATCCTACCGCCGTGTGTGGGTCGGTAATATAACCATGAACCTCGTAAATTTCTTGGATCGCAGCAAGCGTTTGCTCGTTTGTGGCCGAGCCCGCGGCAAATGTTTGATCAAATGATGGGGTGTTAAATTCAATAGATGCCGCACCTGTGTTCGCAAAGGATTCCATAAACTCATTTACCTTCGCACTCGAGCCTTCAAGGGCGTAGTACAAATAGCGTTCGAAATTACTTGAAACCTGTATATCCATCGCTGGACTATGGGTGAAATTTACTTCTTCTCGCTCATACCTCCCAGTCTTAAAAAATCTAGCCAGTATGTCGTTGGCATTAGTCGCTAGAATAAGACGATCAATCGGTAGTCCCATCTTACGAGCCAAATAACCGGCAAAGATGTCTCCGAAGTTCCCCGTTGGTACGCAAAAATCGACTTTGTGCGTCTGCGGTTGTTCTTCCTTCAATTGAAAATAGGCAGAGAAAAAATAGACGATTTGCGCCAGTATTCTCGCCCAATTGACGGAGTTCACGGCGCCCAACTGGTATTGCGCCTTAAAAGGAAGGTCAGAGAAAACTGACTTCAGCAGAGCCTGACAATCATCAAAGCTGCCATCAACGGCTAAATTATGAACATTAGCGTCAAGCACAGAGGTCATCTGCAATTCCTGCAACTCGCTTGTCTTGCCTTCGGGAAACATGATGAAAATATTGATATTGTCTTTTCCACGGACGCCGGCAATTGCTGCACTACCTGTGTCACCGCTGGTAGCACCGACAATATTCAGTTCACCTTTTGTCTCCTTAAGAATATGTTCAAAAACATTACCAAGAAACTGCAACGCAACATCTTTAAAGGCCAACGTCGGTCCATGAAACAATTCTAAAATATAGGTTTCACCTAACCTGTTCAGCGGAGTGACTTTTTCATTGGTGAAAGTTGAATAGCTTTTATCAATGATCCCGCCGAGTTCAGCTGCGGCGATATCACCGATGTACAAACCCATAATATTTTTAGCCAACTCGGAATAGCTCAAAGATTGCCATGCTTCGAGGTGTTCAGATACATCAGGAACCGACTCTGGTAGCAGCAAACCGCCATCAGAGGCCAACCCCATGAGAACAGCTTCGGTAAAACTTAAATCTGAAACCTGACCTCGGGTGCTTTTATATCTCATTTGATTTCAGCTTTCCTTATAGACAACGGATTTTGACGGCTGAGCTGAATTGCACAGCGGAAAACGCGAATTATATGTTAGTACCCACCCGGATGAGAAATTCCGGCGGGGAATCCGTCGGATGAATAGGGTTTTGCACGGAAAAGATGGGAATCTTGCTGGATCCGTCACAAAAATTAAATTCAGATTTAGTGAATGGATTAAGCGTCAGATCTGGGTGAGTTTTCTCGACGCTTTCAACCGCCGTGAGCACGTCTTTAATATCTCCTTCCAGCTAATCCCCAGGCTCGTTTCCTGCTTACCGTTTGGCAGCGGACTCCTCATCAATCAACGAATATTGTCTCCGGTGCCTCATTCGTTGTTAAACTCACAATTTCCTGGAGACACGATCACTATCGTCGTTGTCGTTCAAGTGACAAAAAGTGCAAAGTCCGGTCAACGGCGGCTAAACAGCATCGCCTCCGGTCTCACCCGTCCGGATTCGGATAATATCTTCCAGGTGGGAAACAAAGATTTTTCCATCTCCAACCTTACCGGTATTCGCGGCTGAAGTGATCGCTTCTATTACGCGTTCCAATGCATCATCGGCAATGGCCACCTCAATTTTCACCTTCGGGAGAAAATCAACCACGTACTCTGCACCTCGATAAAGTTCGGTATGCCCTTTCTGACGTCCAAAGCCTTTCACTTCCGTCACTGTCATACCTTGTACGGATATTTCAGCCAGTGCCTCTCTCACATCATCGAGTTTAAATGGCTTGATGATTGCTGTGACTAACTTCATGTTAACTCCCTTGAGTAGAAACCAGAGGAGCCGCCAAGTGCGAAGGCTTCAATTACAATGGCTTCCTTATTTATTTAGAAATGTATCTAATCTGCCTTCCCATTACCATGCGCCAACGCAATTTACCGTCAAAAACTTGCCGGCTTAGCTATCGAGCCAAGCAATTGACAGCTCGGCTATCCCTTACCTCTCACAAACAACCAGGGTGATTGCCCACATAAACCCCCGGAACGCCCGCATACAATAAAGCAACTTGCTTGTTACAAACAAATCTTGCCAGCAAAACGCTCAATGAGGACCCAGATCATGCCATTTGCCTTCACTTATTCACGCGCTGAAGTTGGCATTGAAGCCCCGATCATTACCGTCGAAGTCGATATATCACAGGGTTTACCACAAATTCAGATTATTGGTCTGCCAGAGGCAGCGGTTAAAGAGGCAAAAGATCGCGTCAAGGCTGCTATTGTCAATGCCGGTTTTAGAACGCCTCAAAGAAGGGTGACGGTGAATCTCGCTCCTGCGGACCTGCCAAAACAGGGCGGCCGCTACGATCTCGCCATTGCCCTATGCATTCTTGCCGCAAACGGTGATATCCCTCTGTTAGGTATTCGCAATGTTGTATTTCTGGGAGAGCTCGCCCTTGATGGGGAACTAAGAGCGGTAAAGGGCGTGCTGCCGGCAGCGGTCAGGTGCAAAGAGAATAATAATCAACTGATCGTACCGCTCGCTAACGAAACAGAGGCCGCGTTAGTTGACCAGGTCAGTGCGTTCGCAGCGCGTTCTTTGCTGGATGTTGTGAACCATTTACATGGCACCACTTCACTTCCACCGGTGAAAAAACAACAACTAAACCCGATTGGAACTTCTGGCCGCAGATTGTCGGATGTTTGCGGTCAAGAATTAGCGAAACGGGCGCTAATTATTGCAGCAGCAGGGGGACACAACCTTTTAATGTCGGGTCCACCAGGCACCGGTAAAACGATGCTTGCATCACGCCTCATCGAGTTGCTACCACCTCTGTCCCAGAGAGAACAGTTAGAAGTGGCTGCGGTTCAATCCGTTTCCAGTCAATTCAGTGTAGCAACCTCAGTTGGCGCGGAAAATTGGGGTGTTCGCCCATTTCGGGCACCTCACCATACTGCTTCAGCAGTCGCTCTGGTTGGCGGGGGTAACCCACCTAAGCCGGGGGAAATTTCATTGGCACACCGGGGGGTACTTTTTCTGGACGAATTACCGGAGTTTCCTAGGCAAGCGCTGGAGGTGTTAAGAGAGCCTCTCGAATCAGGCAAGATCATCATTAGCAGAGCACATCATCAGGTCGAGTATCCTGCCGCTTTTCAGCTGATTGCAGCAATGAATCCCTGCCCTTGCGGTTTCTTCGGCGATGATGATCGCGAATGTAAATGTGCGCCGATGACGATCCAGAAGTACCGGTCCAAAGTTTCCGGTCCGCTGCTAGACCGAATTGATCTGCACGTGAATGTGCCCGCGATTCCAGTAAACGAGTTAATGGCGTCACGTCATCAAGAGGCCGACAAAGACAACGAGGTGATCCAGCGTATTGCTGTGAGTCAACATCGGATGATTGAACGCGCTGGTAAGGTAAATGCGCAACTCGAAGGCAAGGAGGTGGAGGCTGAGTGCCGTCTAGCACCATCAAGTCGGCAGTTCTTAGTTGCCGCGATAGACCGTATGGGGCTTTCTGCTAGAGGCTATTTCAGAGTACTAAAGGTGGCGAGGACCATCGCTGATCTTGCTGAGCTTTCCGACGTGTCCAGCGCTCACCTTACGGAAGCGCTGGGATATAGGGTCCAACGTTAAATAGGTTTTCTTGGAGCGCTTTTGTTTACCTGGATTCCGCCACCATGTAGTCAACGACAGCGTTCAGTTCATCATCGGAACAAGTGAAGCACATGCCTCTTGCAGGCATACCCGGGGCAAGACCATTGATACCGCTATCGTAAAGAGTCTCCATACCCTTAGCGATACGTGGCTCCCATGCAGCTACGTCGCCCAGTTTAGGCGCGCCGGCAAGACCAATTGCATGGCATGTAGCACAAGATTTTGAATAGGTATCTGCTGGGCTATCAGCCCCGGCAACAGCAGCAACGCTCGTCGTCATGACTACACTACCGCAATCTTCGCCCTCGACACAGACTGAACCAACACGCTCAAGTCGGCTCGAAATTTCATCTTCCGTCGTCCCTGCGAAAGTCGTCTGAACCATGCACAGTACAGCAAGGCAAACACACCACATCAACTTTAAACTTTTCACAACTATTTCTTCCTGAATGACTCATCAAATTTGATTTCTAACATGTTCGTCAAACACCTCAAAAACCAACCGCAACAATTATACATCAGTATATACGCATAAACACTAGCCTGGATTACCCCAACCGCCGTTATCCAGCTCCCGGTTGGGACTAAACTGGAAAACATTAGATGTACCACCTTCCACAACGGACTGCTCTGAAACTAACGTCAAAATCGCCCTGTCTCTAAATTCAGACAAGCTTTCAGCGCCAATATTGATCATCGTACTTTTTAATTTATATAGCGTAGCCTCTAGCACCTCACCGAGCGGTCCAACCAAGGGGACATAAGCGTCCACACCTTCTTCAAAGACCATTTTTCTGGTGTCCATGCCTTCGCTATACCGTTGCCAATTCTGTGCGCGACGAGTCCCTTCACCCCAGTAGGGCTTATACATCTGCCCGTTAATTGTCGTCTTGGGGCTTGGGCTTTCCTCTGTCATCGCAAAATATCGACCCATCATGACAAAGTCAGCACCCATGGCAAGTGCCAGTACAATCTGAGTATCACTCGCCAAGCCGCCATCGGAGCAAATGGGAATGTATCGACCGGTTTCCTCATAAAATGCATCACGACGAGCGGATACTTCCTGCAAAGCCGAAGCCTGCCCTCTGCCAACGCCCTTTTGCTCTCTGGTAATGCATATTGAGCCGCCACCAATACCTACTTTGATAAAATCGACACCCCTGTTTCCATGCTCGCCGTCAGCAACCAAATAGTCAAAGCCTTCAGCGGAAACGACATTTCCTCCACCGATAACAATTTGATTACCAAACTTCTCTCTTATCCAATCAATGCCATCTCTCTGAAACTCACTGAAACCGTCAGATGAGTCAAAGCAAAAAGCGTCGGCGCCTGCTGCCAGCAATGCAGGCACGCGTTCCTGGTAATCATGAGTATTAATCGCAGCACCAACACACAACCTTTTTGTGTCATCCAGCAATTCAAGAGGATGAAGTCTATGATCCTCATAGTCTTTTTTGAACACCAGAGAGGTAAGGTTGCCCTGAGGATCAAGAATAGGTAAACAGTCTTTTTTGTGTTTATGTAGCAGCGAATTGGCTTCCCTCAAACTGATACCATCGAGGCCGTGAATCACGCTAGCCAGGGGCGTCATGTGGTCTCTTACGAGACCATCCAAGTCATCCTCAAACTCCCAAAAGTCCTTGTCTGTAATAATGCCTTCAAACTTCCCGATAGCTGATCCGTCAGCGGTGACCGGTATCGTGGAATGACCGGTTTGCTTCATCAACTCGACGACTTCAGACAATGTCGCCTGAGCGGTGACGTTTGAGTCACTTTGCACAAACCCTGCTTTGTGTGCTTTTACCTGATGGACAATCTCAGCCTGCGCCTCGATAGGCTGAGAGCAAAAAACAAACCCGAGCCCACCCTGACGTGCTAACGCAACACACAATTTCGTACCCGACACCGCTTGCATACAGGCTGATACCACCGGCACGTTGATCGAGAAGCGAGGTTCTTGACCCTTTTCGACGGCTGATAATGGCGACCCGAGACCTATTTTATCCGCCACTTGGCCTTTTCTCGTGAGTCGAGGAATCAGCAGATATTCAGAAAAAGTACGAGAAATGTCATTTAATATGGTCGCCATGTCAGGCTCCTGTCAGTCGGGTATGGTTCAATAGATAACAAATAGCCTGTCGTTCCGAATACTCAGACATACGATCCGGGATCAATAAAAACGGGGTTATTTGACTTCCCGCTCGTGCACGGACGAGCGGCAAGCGAATAGAGGAGGAATATCTCTCAAAACAAGAAAATTTTGGACATTCATAAATCGCCATGGCGAATTTTAGTCAAATAAACACGTGGATTCAACGCCGTCGTGCCGAGATATGTCGAGTTCATCACTCCGATTAAGCGCTGGTCTCACCGCTAATTGTGGTTTTATTAATCAAATACTTTAGTGTTTGTCTATAAACTATTGATTATAGTGCATAATTTTGTATCATGTGTTCTGACTAAACGGCTCAATAATCTTCGGTTGGACGCTGGCTCTATCTATGAACAAATCCGAACTTATTAAAAAGATGACTGAACGGCTTGATCAACTCACCAGCAGAGACGTCGATCTCGCGGTTCATAGCATTATTGAAATCATGTCTGATTCATTGGCAACAGGTGAAAGGATAGAGATACGAGGATTTGGGACCTTTTCTAATCATTACCGGAAACCACGTACGGTCCGAAATCCAAAAACCGGAGAAATTGGCATATTCAAGCCTGGAAAATTTGTCCCGCACTTTAAGCCTGGAAAAGATCTGAAGCGCCGAGTCGATGAATCCAGAGAAGAATTTCATGCCGAGTCGCTTTCTGAGCAAATCTCACCGGCATAAGTTTTCTAAATCGATTTAAGTTGGTGTTTTAGTATCTTTCCCGAAGGGGCAGTGGGTAGCTGATCCAGAATCTCAATGCGCCCAGGAATCTTGTACCCAGACAGTGTGCGCCGCGCGTAATCGATCAGCACCGCTGGCTTTAAGGCCCTTCCTGCCACCAGTTGGACATAAGCAACAATCATTTCATCGCCATCGACAATTTCGCCAAGCACCGCGCAGAGGCTGACGTCGGGATGACTTGAGAGCACCGCTTCAACTTCAGGAGGGTAAACGTTAAAACCGGATCGAATGATAAGTTCCTTGGTACGACCCGCTATATGAATAGCGCCTGTGTCATCTTTAGAGACGAGATCTCCCGTATTAAACCAATCGTCAATCAACACCTCAGCGGTCTGTTCTGGTTTCCTGAAATATCCCTTCATAATGTTCGGCCCCTTGACCCAAAGCTCGCCAACTTCGTTTGCTGGCAGCACTTCGCCGGCATCACTGACAACTTTTGTTTCTACTCCCGGCAATGGATAACCCACAGAACAATTGTCTAATGGGAGATAGAGTCTGGTCTGACTAATTGTGGGGCCAGTCTCGGTCAGACCATAACCATTATGCATCGGAAGACCAAATTGCTGTTCAACCCGTAATTTGAGGTCAGGGTCCAGAGGTGAACCACCGGAATACATAAACCTTAATTTTCCAGCCTGCCAATCCGGCAAATCTTTGAGCTTTTCCAGCATGAGCGCAAACATGGTCGGAACGCCCAGAAACCCTACAAGATTTTTCTCCGCGATGGTCCGAATGGCTTTTCCAGCATCAAATCTAGATACAAGGTGAATGCAACCACCACCAAACAGTACTGCGGAACACACGGCAGAAAGGCCAAAAGCGTGGGACATCGGCAATACACCATAAACAGCATCTCCGGGAGAAATGCCGCGTAGCTGCCCCGAAATAAAGGCGACGAAGGATAGATTTTGGTGGGTCAACATCACGCCCTTCGGACTGCCGGTTGTCCCGGTCGTGTAGATCATTGCTAAAACCTGTTCCGCTGGGTCAGCATGAACCGTCTCAGGCGAAGCCTCAAATTCGGTTGATGTTGCGACCTTCGCGAATGACAACTGATCAGCCAATGCTCCGAGACGTTTTCCGTGGGCTTGCGCGTCCGTTGAATCATCCGTAGTAAATACGACAATCCTGGGATCACAGTCTTGCTGAATCAAACCAAGTTCTCGTTCGCTTAATCGCGCATTGATTACAGCAGCGATCGCATCCATTTCACTCAGCGCCACAAACAAGCACATGAGTGCTATGCCATTTTCAGCCACCAGCATCACTCTGTCGCCAGGCCTGACACCCTTGCTTTTGAGAAATTCAATGGATTCAGTGACCGCCTGCTGCAGTGCCGCATAAGTCAGCGTCGTAGCATTTCCCACAACAGCAGGCGCATGCGGGCTGATCTCTGCCCATTTCAGGATTGAATGGCTGAGTCGGCGAGGCAGTTTGGAGAGAATGTCAGATCTGGCACACCCGAGTACTTTCTCATCTTCACTCCAGATTTCTTTGAGCGTGACCACTTCGCTCACCTTCCTTGGCTGCGAATCAGGACTCTGAAGAGATTAGCTTGCGTTCTTTTTCTATCAGAAAATTTGCCACACGTATCATCTCAGTGTTGCCGCCAGCCATACTGCCTTCAATCCGATACTTGCCGTTAACGATTAGCGCCGGCACACCGCTCGAACGATAGGCTCGACCTCGCGCTTCAGCCTGTTGCGTGCTTGCTCGCACACCAAAGGAGCTAAAAGTTCGGGCAAAATCCTCGGGATCTACACCATATTCACCGAAAAATTCCGCGATTAATTTAGGATCATTGAGTCTTCGACGCTCACGATGAATCGCAGCGAAAAGTGGCGCATGAATTTTCTCTCCGACTTTCAACGCCTGAGCGGTGTAGTAGGTTTGCGCCAGCAGCTGGTAGGCTTTGTTCCAGATCGCCGGGGATCGGTTAAACTCAACATCATCCGCTAGCTGAGATTCCCAAACTTTTAATAACGGATCAAATGCATAACAGTGATTACACCCGTAGGAGAAAAACTCCGTCACTTCGACTTTGCCAGGGTTGCGAGTCTTAATGGGGACAGGTAACTCGACATAGTGCGTACCTTCTTCATACTTAATCGTCTCGCCGGACGATTCCGCATGCGCCAGCATACTCAGACAAGCTGCCCATAAAAAGATCAGTGGCTTAACAGGTGCTTTGATATTGATCATCTCTTCTTCCAATTCGATTTTCTAAGAGGGGAGTGTACAGGTTGAAGTTGTAATTGAGCTAGTCCAATCAACACGTCAACTTCAGGATTCGTTCAGAATTCTTGGCGGTGCATCCTGTGAGTGCATCAAAAAAGGGGCTCAACCGCCCCTTTTTCGTTTATTTGAATCTCAACAAATATTGTCTGTTGGCAACAGGACGGCGATATTATTTCAGCCCGTATAGGTAACTCGATACGGCCTCTATCTCCTTATCGCTCAGATCCATTGCGGTTAGTCTCATCATACGGCTCTCACCGTCGTTGTTTCGCTCTCCGCTTCTGAACGCCTTCAGCTGAGCGCTTGTGTATTCCGGCCACTGTCCTGAGAGCGCAGGGAAGGCTGCTGCCCGATTGCCACCACCATTCGGAGAATGACAGGCTGTGCAGGCGGCGATATTCTTTCTAGCAACGCCGGCTCGGTATACCTTTTCGCCTAACGCAACAAGATCTGCGCTGGCAGCTCCAACCTTCGTCTGCTGTGACGCATAGTAGGCTGCAATATCCATAATTTGCTGGTCCGAATACCCGTCCAGCAATCCTGTCATGGTAATGGCGGAACGACGACCATCCTTGATGTCTACCATCTGCTTATAGAGGTATTTTTCACCCTGACCCGCGAGGCTCGGAAAGGCTCCCGCCGGACTATTGCCGTCTTGACCATGGCATGCCCCGCATACCATCACCAAATCCTGCCCGTTTGCGGCGTTTCCGTCAGCAAGCAGACCCGAAGAACCGAGCAACACCATAATTCCTAATAATATTCTCAACATGAGGTTTCCTAAAAACAAATCTATACAATGCTGTGTAAAATAGCTGGCGCATTATACAGCACGTGGCCCGCAAGCCCAAAATACATTTTTCAGCCAAGATCAACATGATCTGCAGTAAATCTCGTTCGATGTCTCAAAACCGGACAAGTGAGCAAGGTTGCATAGTAGTATTAGATCTACATCGACTAATCGATACCAAAAAAAGGAACAGCATGAGCGTTTCAAATCCACATCTTAAGCTGGAGAATGCTACATTCGAGACGAGTGCAGCAACACTTGCTCAATGCCCTGTTGATGGCAAACTCGAAATCGCTTTTTGTGGTCGATCAAATGCGGGAAAATCCAGCGCAATCAACTATCTCACCAGCAACAAGAAACTAGCCAGAACCAGTAAAACACCCGGCCGAACTCAGCTTATTAACTTTTTTTCAATATCTGACGAATTCAGAATGGTTGATTTACCCGGATATGGTTATGCAAAGGTACCCTCTGCGGTGAAAAAGGACTGGCACCGAAACATCGACCAGTACCTACAAAAACGAGCAGCGTTATGTGGATTAGTGCTGATGATGGATATCCGGCATCCCCTGAAAGAGTTTGATAAAACCATGATTGAGTGGTCACTCAACAGCCAAGTGCCACTGCATATTCTTCTGACCAAGTGCGACAAACTCAAACGCGGAGCGCAGTCAAAAGCGTTGTTTGCTGTCAAAAAACAACTTCCTGATAATGTTTCTGTCCAACTGTTTTCCTCTACCCATGCGATTGGTAAGGATCAGTTTCTAATACAACTCCGAATCTGGCTGGCTGATCTGGTCAACATGTAGACAAATTTTTTGTGCTAGCAGACGAATAACCTTGCCGAATATCAGAAGAATGCTGACAGGATTCTATCCGTTCACAGACTATGACAAAAAAGCTCTGGTCACTGTTGGGGGAGTATGTGACCAGAGCCTTCATCTTCGGTGCTTTGGGGGGAAACTACCGAAGTTATTACCGTCGAAAAAACCACCTGCGTGGGAAACCAACTTTGTACACGTCTACACGTACAAATCAGACTGATCCTTTCAAAAAAAGTTCCAACAAAAACTGCTTTTTTTCGCTGAACAATCTGTTTTGACCGAATAATGGTTACCCACTTAAGGCAGAGTATTATCGTTAGGACAACTTTCTTGGCAGACAATTGAGATTTGGTTAAATATCACTCAAAAAAAAGGCTCTAGTCACTGTTGGGGAGGGTGTGACTAGAGCCTGTGTCTTCGGTCATTTTGGGGGAAATTACCGAAGGTCTTGCTATCAAACTGCAAACCAGATTTTTGAATAACCATGTTTCATTTTATGAACACAGTATTGGGACTAACGCATACGCAAAAAGTTCCAAACAAAGTGTTAAATTTTTAAGAAAAATTTGTTTTTGGGCAGATCAGCGGCACATTGGAGGCATGGAAACTTGACGCGTCAATAGTTCTAATGCGCAACTTCCCAGTTGTCCCCCATACCCGATTCAACAACAAGCGGCACATCGAGTTCCGCTGCCGAGGACATCTTCTCATCCACGATGGCCATTACTTTTGGTACTAGGTCTTCTCTAACCTCGAGTACAAGTTCATCGTGCACCTGCATGATCATTTTTGCATCAATACCCGATTCCATCAGCCAGCCATCTACATCAATCATCGCTAGCTTGATAATATCAGCCGCGCTGCCTTGCATTGGCGCATTTATCGCAGCTCGCTCGGCTCCCTGCCTGCGTTGGAAGTTGCTTGCAGTGATGTCAGGCAAGTAGAGACGACGGCCGAAGATAGTTTCAACGTAACCGTCACCCGCGGCTTGCTCTCTGACGCTATCCATATAGGCTCTTACACCAGGATAGCGCTCGAAATACAAATCGATGTAATCCTGCGCGTCGCCGCGAGGAATAGACAACTGCCGGGCAAGCCCAAAAGCTGACATGCCATAGATCAAACCAAAGTTGATCGCCTTGGCACTCCTTCGCTCGAAATCCTTTACCTGTTCGATGGGATGACCAAACACTTCGGAGGCCGTAGCACTGTGAATATCCAGTCCATCTTTAAAAGCCTTTAACAATCCATCGTCCTTTGAAAGGTGCGCCATGATTCGGAGTTCAATCTGGGAGTAATCCGCGGCAATCAGTTTATAACCAGGCGCGGCAATAAACGCTTTTCTAACCCGACGGCCTTCTTCTGTCCTTATAGGGATGTTTTGCAAATTCGGATCTTTACTAGACAACCGACCGGTTGCGGCAACGGCTTGGTGATAGGAAGTATGAACCCTGCCTGTAGACTCATGTACCTGTTTGGGTAGCTGATCTGTATACGTTGACTTCAGTTTGGTCAGTCCACGATATTCCATTATCACCTTCGGTAACGGGTAATCGTGCGCCAGCTCTTGCAGAACCGGCTCTGCAGTAGAAGGCTGCCCTTTTGGGGTTTTTCTGATAACAGGCAGTTTTAATTTTTCAAAAAATATCTGTTGCAACTGTTTCGGTGAACCAAGATTAAACTCCTCACCTGCCAGCGAGTAGGCTTCCTCTTCCAATTCAACAATTCGCACTGCCAATGCCTCGCTATGCTTCGCAAGAAGATCGGTATCGAGCAGCACGCCATTTCTCTCAATCCTTGAGAGAACGCCAACAAGCGGCAATTCAATTTTCTCAAATACGGAGCGAAGTTTTTCACTTTCTGACAATCGGGGCCAAATTGTCTGATGCAACTGTAGCGTAATATCCGCGTCTTCGGCCGCATACTCACCCGCGACTTCCAAATCAATCTGGTTGAAGGTCACCTGTTTTGCGCCTTTCCCAGCAATGTCTTCAAAGTGAATTGTTGTTCGACCTAGATACTTCAAGGCGAGGTCGTCCATATTGTGACGCGAGGCGACGGAGTTCAGCACGTAAGATTCGAGCATTGTGTCAAAGGCTAATCCCCGGATTTCCACACCATATTTACCCATCACACTCATGTCGTATTTCATGTTTTGACCGATTTTCTTGATGCTGGGATCTTCAAGAATCGGTTTAATACCTCTTAAAACAGTATCAAGAGATAGCTGAGTCGGTGCTCCCTCGTAATTATGAGCAATAGGCACGTATGCAGCCTCACCGGCGACAACGGCAAAAGACACCCCGACAAGCTCAGCGGCCATATAGTCCAGACTGGTCGTCTCAGTATCAAACGTTATCATCTCTGCTGAGGATAGTTTTTCGAGCCACTGCTCAAACTCGGAAGCTTGAAAAACCACATCGTATTCGCGACTAGCCTGGATTTCTGAATCCTCCGTGCTAATAGACGCTGGTGCTTCAATTCCATCAGCTAGCTCTTCATTCCATTGGCGGAACTCATATTCCGTGTAAAGCGTTTTAAGCGCTGCCTTATCAGGTGCACGCGGATGCATCTCTTTGATATCTTCATCTAACACAACGTCCAGTTTTATCGTGGCCAGTTCATAGGACAAAGGTAGATGCGCCAGTGACTCGCGCAGGTATTCGCCTACCTTGCCTTTGACTGCGTCGGCGTTATCCATCACACCCTTTAGCGTACTGTACTCTGTAAGCCATTTAACTGCTGTTTTAGGGCCACACTTTGGCACACCAGGAATGTTATCTGCCGTATCACCAACCAAAGCGAGATAGTCAATAATCTGATCTGGTCTGACACCAAATTTCTCTACAACACCATCAATATTCATCTCAACACCCGTCATGGTGTTGATAAGCGACACGTTCTCGTTGACTAACTGGGCCATATCCTTGTCGCCGGTAGAAATAACGACATCGTAATCTGCAGCCTTCGCTTGCACAGCCATCGTCCCGATAACATCATCAGCTTCGACACCGCTGATACTGATAAGAGGCAAACCTAGGGCCTTTATGATTTCATGAATCGGCGCGATCTGTTCTCTCAGATCATCCGGCATTTTTGCGCGATTAGCTTTGTACTCGGGATACAACTCATTACGAAACGTGTCGCCCTTAGCATCAAATACCACGACAATCGCACTATCGGGATAGTCCAGAACCAATTTCTTGATCATGGCGACCACACCCTTGATCGCACCGGTGTTTGCGCCCTTGGTACTCATTAAGTTCGGAAGTGCATGGAATGCACGAAAGAGGTAGGATGATCCGTCGACCAGCACCATTGGTTCTGAGTTTTTCATAAAAATTCACTGTTGAATTTGATTGCTTGAACCTTACTTTGAACGACAGGATCTTTTCAATGGCTCTGCGAAATCTTATTGACCTGACTGCGTGCCACTTCAATGCGAGAATCATTGCAGGCATTATTTTGGCGCTTGCTCTTTCTTCAGTTCCCGCTTCTAGGGTAGTCGCTGATGAAATTTTTCTCTCCCCTGAAACGGAAAGCACGGGACCGGATATTCAAATTGTTATCGGCGAAAACAAAACCGTGTATGAGTACCGCTCCAACGGCGTGCTGATTGCGATTAAAGTCGTACCAAAACTGGGTCGCCCCTATTACATGGTGCCTGCAGACGGCTCACCTCATTTTGAAAGCTTGGATCACGCCAAGGCACTTTACCCTCAGTGGGTACTGTTTGAGTGGTAAACAAATTAACGACTAGAATATTTAGCCATGGCAGCATTTACGCAGTTTAGTCATACTTCTCTCGAGCATTATCTTGCGATGTTTGATCTCGGCGAGCTAGTGTCGTTCGACCCGATTACAGCGGGCATTGAGAATTCCAATTATTTTATTACCCTTGATAACGAGGGCTTCGAGACCGAATACGTTCTGACAATATCAGAATCACTGGATTTTAATGAAGTATCTTTCTTCGGAAGACTTCTGGATCAACTGAGCAACAAGCACCTTCCCGTTCCGAGCCCGCTCCGAACCCTTGACGGCATGTCGAGCACCATCTTTTGCAAAAAACCCACGTGGTTGTTCCCAAAATTATCAGGCTCTCACCCAACGGTCGCTACAGCAATACATTGCAGGACTGTTGGTAAGCTCGTCGCAGATATTCATGCCGCATCGGCCAACGCAAGCTATCACCGCGCCAACCCCTTTCATCCCGATTGGGCGCAACAAACGTTGCAATCGAAGCAAAGCGAGCTACATCAAAACGATCACGCCATGCTTGAGGCAACTCTCCAAGATTATAAAGATGCGCTTAAAAACCCGCTCGACCTTCCGAGCGGTATCATCCATGGTGATTTGTTTATGGACAACACGATGTTCGAAGGAGACAGGCTTACCGGTGTCATCGACTTCTACCACGCCTGTGAAGACTATCTTATTCAGGATGTTGCGATCGCGTTACTCGTCTGGTGTACGGATTCCGGTGGCCACGTCAATGAGGAATTAGCACAGGCTTTGCTACAAGGGTATGGCGATGTGCGCTCGTTGACGGACGACGAAACAAGGCTATTACCCATGTTCTGCAGAACAGCAGCTTCTAGATTTGTACTCACAAGGCTGCTATCCGGTGAAGGACAGAATTACCTCAAAGACCCACGGGAATTCCTGAAGATTCTTCGTCTATTGCCCTAACGGGCAGCTAACGCTGCAGTGAATTTATGATAGTTGCGATTTTTTCAGCCTGATGAGGGGCTTTAATAAACCCAGCATACTTACCTTCTGGGCTCACCACGACAATGCTAGCGCTATGATCAACCAAATATGTTCCTGGTTGAGGTCCGGGTACCTTACCAAAGGCTACATTCACGTTCGTCGCTAGACCGACAATCTGATCAAACTCCCCTGTATAGCCCTTGAAGGAGGGGTTGAAACTAACCAAATACTGTTTTAGCAGACTAGGCGTATCCCGCTCCGGATCCACGCTCACCAGAATCACGCTAGGTGGCGTTTCAATTTTCTTCATCGCCTGATTCAATACGCCCAACGTCGTTGGACAAATATCAGGGCAGTAGGTGAAACCAAAAAAGAGCAAAGACCAACGACCTTTTAAAGAGGAGAGCCCGACAGAGTCACCATCCTGATCGACAAGTTGGAATGGCCTGATTTCTCGCCTCTCGGTAAAACCGAAATACCCCAATTCCTGATATTGCATTTCCGTGAGCTGTTTCGGCGCCAGAAAATTGTAAAGGAATAATCCAAGAATGAGTGCAATGAATCCAGAAATCCAAATTAGTGTGTTTCTCACATTCTTATCCATATATTGGTCACTATTCGTTGCTCAAGCGCTGGTTTTACCCATTCAGTGGGGTGTAACAGTCAAATCAAGGTCAGATGTTCGGCTGGTAAAATGTAGTGGTCAAGCAAGAGCGCCAGGAATAGCAGTCCCAGATACAGAATTGAATACCGGAAGGTCTCCATCGGTGCTTTTCTGTTATTGCCCTTATACAACACCAAGCTCCAATAAAGAAAACCAGCACCCAGTGCGAGCGCTGATATAAAGTAAAGTATATTGCTCATGCCAATCAAAAATGGAAGGATTGAAACTATGATCATGATGATTGTATAAAGAAGGATATGTAGCTTCGTATAGGCCTCACCATGGGTTACAGGCAGCATTGGAATATCGGCTTTTTTGTAATCTTCCATACGATCGATCGCCAGTGCCCAGAAATGTGGTGGTGTCCACGCGAAGATAATCAGTACCAGCAGTAATCCGCCCGGATCAATAGAGTTGGTCACAGCAGTCCATCCAAACAGTGGAGGCGCCGCACCAAAAATTCCCCCAATAACAATATTCTGAGGCGTGGCTCTTTTTAAATAGACCGTATAAACAATGCCGTAACCAACCCAAGAAGCCAAATTCAACCAGGCGGTTAGCGGATTAACAAGGATCGCTAATATCGCCATACCAAGCACACCGGTCACGCCAATAAATATCGCACCCTGGGTATTTGATACCTTTCCAAGCACCATTGGTCTATTTCGAGTTCTCGCCATGACCGTATCGATTCTCACATCCATCAGGTGATTCATGGCGGCAGCAGAACCCGCTACCAGCGCAATACCCAGATTACCGAAGATCAATATATCCCAAGGCACCATACCGGGTGTGGCCAAAAACATGCCTACCAGAGAACACAAAAGCATAAGCAACACGACTCGTGGCTTGCACATTTCGAGATAATCACGCCATCCTGGAGAAGTCTGGCTCAATGGATTGTCCAGCAAGGTGTTGGGGTCTGAGTCTGACACTGCTTAAAACCCCGTGTTGTGAGATAGGGAGCGCATATTACTAGAATCCTCGTTACTTTTCAGTGGTTTAGAAATTCTAAATCAAATTCTTCATTTAACTATATTTGAAGCACAAGCTGCCACGTTCAGTGGTAGCACAGCAGTTTTGCCCTGTGCTAAAAAAGTTTCAGCCGATATTTGAAGCCTTAAGCAAATGTTTTACGTCCTTGAGCATTAGTTTACCAGCCTTATCAAGTGTATAGAACATCATAATATTGCCATTCGGATCCATCAGCAGGATGTAAGCACCATCAGGTTCTCTACCTAATAAGGGTTCGACAAGCGCGCTAATCGCAACACCACTATTGAAGACAAGTCTCGCATGTTTGTGCTCCTGCTGAAGTAACGTCTGAAACTTACTCGAAATATTTGTGGCGTCGCTTACAACAATGCGTTCAATGCGGTCAGCCTCTTTGCCCAGCGCCGTTTTAACCTGACGGGTGTAATACAGAGCATCAACACAGCCTTGGTGACATTCGCTACCTGCTGGGATAAGAAGCATCCAACGATCGCCCTCAAACAACGCTTTATGATCAATCCCGACCTCACTTGCCTGAATCGGTGGCAGAAGCAACTCACCTTGGTTGGTAGTGCCTGTCGGTATCCATTCCGGCTTCACAAAAAACACAATATAAGCAAGCACAAAGGGCGCTAAGGACATTAGAAAAATCACGGACAACTTGATTCGAGTTTTAGTCAAATGTTGTTCCGGCTCTTGATCTAGCTTAGTCGCTAGGTCGTTCATTTTGGTCTCCCTTTTCATTTTTAGTTGATTCGTTTTTCAGTGCAAGCCGGACAAAAAGGACAACAATCGCGAATGCCATCAGGAACCACTGAATAGCATAACCTGTGTGTTTTTCAGGCATGATATTCGCTAATATCCAGTTCCTGGGTAAGCCATTCGGATCATCGAGCGTTAACCGTATAAGGTAGGGGTAGACTGCGTTAATATCGGCATCGATTGACGATTCACCAGCAGCTAGAAATTCAGGTGCAGCTCGCTGAGTGATGCGGACGCTCCCTACCTTAGCAGCAGCATCTTTTAAGCCAATCGACACAGGCGCGATCAGCGACTCTTCATCGTAACGACGAGCATAAATATGGCCCGTTAGGCTCTCTGTCTCAGACTTTATCAAAGGTATCTGCGGAACTTCTGCTCGCGTTCTCGCCATAGCAATAAAACCGCGATTCACAAGGAAGAGCCGGTTCGTTTCGTCTTCTCTGAACCAAACAAGTAAATCAAATCCGACCTTGCCTCCCAACACAACGTTATCCAACAAAATAGCGCGTTCGGGTAAATACTCCCCACTCAAACGCACCGGTATACCGTCGATTTCCTCAGGCATTTCCACAACATCTTTTACGTGCTCGATGGGCGGTTGGTTTCTTTTTTTGTCAAGTGCGGAGAGCATCTCGACCTTTTGTGCGGCTCGATCCAATTGCCAGAAGCCCAGCGAAATGAAAACACAAAAAAATACGACACAAAAAACCATCATACGCCAATCTATCATCCTAATACCGGAGACCAGCTTCAGGAAAAATTGACCATCATTGGCAGTAGCTCTTGTCATCATTTGATCTGTACAATAGTTAACATCGTATCTATTTCCGAAATCCTACCCAACTTTGGTGAGTAATTTATGTGGTTAAAAGTCGTTATCGTGCTTTTGTTTATCGGGAACATTCTGGCGCTAGGACGCGCTTTTTATACGCTAGTGGTTGATCAGGGACAGGCTGGTAAGCGCACAGCTAACTGGTTGTTAATACGCGTAACTCTAGCTGGACTATTGCTGGTGGCCGTCGCCTACGGTCTTTGGTCGGGCGACCTTGCGGTATCTTCTCCCTGGTACCAGTAGTTTCGGATAAAAACGGCAATCAAAAAAAAGGCTCCAAAACAGGAGCCTTATTCACACTCGCGTTGTCTTAACTACCGAATATATAAACAAACACAAACAATCCAATCCATACCACATCGACAAAGTGCCAATACCAAGCCGCCGCTTCGAAACCAAAACAGTCGTCGTCACGGAAGTGTCCTTTGATTGCTCGACCCAACATCACTGCAAGCATAAAGGTCCCTAATGTGACGTGTGCACCGTGGAAACCCGTTAGCATATAAAACGTCGTACCATAAATTCCGGCATTCAACGTTAACCCTAACGCCTCATAGGCATGGTAGTACTCGTAAGCCTGACAGAAGAGGAAGGCAACACCGAGGGCAACGGTAATTGACAACCATGTCACGATCTTCTTTCGATTGTTTTCCTTTATCCCGTGGTGTGCGATGTTGACCGTAAAACTGGATAGTACCAGTAACACCGTATTAATCAGCGGCAGCCCCCAAGGGCCCATAGGCTCCTTCGCGCCGGGGAACAGCGAAGGATCGGGGGTATTAATCAAAGGCCACTCGGGAACATAGTCTGGCCACAGCATATCCGTTGGGCCGCGTGCACCCTCTCCACCGATCCATGGCACAGCTAAAACCCGAACGTAAAACAAAGCCCCAAAGAATGCCGCGAAAAACATCACCTCGGAGAAAATAAACCAGCTCATTCCCCATACAAATGAACGATTCATTTGTTGGCTATACATCTTCGCATGGTTCTCTTCTATGACTTTACTGAACCAAACAAACAAAGTCCCGCCCATGACCAGACCGCCCAGAAATAGTATCCAGACGCCCAACGAGCTCTCATTGCCAGCTGTTAGGTCATTAAACCAGTTTCCTAATCCGAAGACCGTGAGAAATATTCCGAGGGAAGCGAAAATTGGTAATTTGCTATCCGCTGGTACGTAATAAGTTTCGTATGTAGCATCAGTTGCCATGTTAAATCTCCGTCAAATCTTGCGAACAGCACGCGTCTTAATTATCGACTACAGCTAATTGTCCTGATGTTCGATCCGTAATATCGAACAAAGTGTAAGATAAAGTTAATGTTTCGATATCTTCTGGTATTTCACTATCTATGATAAATCTAAGAGGCATGTCCATAGACTCACTTGCCGCTAATTCTTGCTGCTCAAAACAGAAACACTCCGTTTTGTGCAAGTAACCCGCCGCAATAAACGGTGTTACGCTGGGTACCGCTTGGGCCATTATGGTTCGATTAGCAGGGTTTTGAACGTAAAACGTCGTTTGGTTCAATTCACCAGGATGAACTTTGATACTCCTCACCTCAGGACGAAACTCCCAAGGCATATCAGCATTATTGTTCGTCAGAAACTGAATCGTAACGACCCGATCCGGGTCTGCCGACTGGCTGATGGCCTCAGTGTATTGATCGCCTGTTTTACCATTCAAACCTGTTACATCACAGATCACATCGTATAAAGGTACCAAAGCAAAACCAAAAGCAAACATCCCTACAACAACCGTTAACAACCTGCCGACAGATCGTCTTGGATTGAAACCAGCAGACTCGCTGCTGGTTTTTGAGGCTGTTTCTAATTCGCTCATCCGCGGCTCCTAACCGTGTGCTTCTTTTAAATCGATCCCATCAGGTGTCGTGAAGGTGTGGTATGGAGCAGGTGAGGGCACCGTCCATTCCAAACCATGCGCGCCTTCCCAGACCTGTGCAGTTGCTGGCTTACCACCGCGAATACACTTAATGACAATAAACATGAAGAAAAGCTGGGAGAACCCAAAGAGAAAGGCGCCCATTGATGAAACCATGTTGAAATCAGCAAATTGCAACGCGTAATCAGGAATCCGTCTTGGCATGCCCGCCAAACCAATAAAGTGCTGCGGGAAGAACGTCACGTTAACGCCGACGAACGATAGCCAAAAATGTGTCTTACCGAGTGTCTCGTCGTACATATTACCTGTCCACTTCGGCAACCAGTAATAGACTGCTGCCATAATGGAAAAGATGGACCCTGGCACTAGCACGTAGTGGAAATGCGCGACAACAAAGTAGGTGTCATGGTACTGAAAGTCAGCGGGTGCTATTGCCAACATCAAACCAGAGAGACCACCAATCGTAAACAAGATTACGAAGGCTATCGCGAACAACATAGGCGTCTCAAAAGTCATAGCGCCCTGCCACATCGTCGCCACCCAGTTGAAAACTTTCACTCCTGTTGGCACTGCAATCAACATCGTCGCATACATGAAGTAAAGCTCACCCGCGAGTGGCATTCCAACTGTGAACATGTGGTGCGCCCACACGATGAAAGATAAGAAAGCGATTGAAGCCGTTGCGTAAACCATTGATGCATAACCAAACAATTTTTTACGCGTAAATGTCGGAATGATCGCTGACACGACACCGAATGCTGGCAGAATCATAATATAGACTTCAGGATGCCCGAAGAACCAGAAAACGTGCTGGAATAACACCGGATCACCACCGCCGGCTGCGCTGAAGAAGGCAGTACCGAAGTGAATATCCATCAGCATCATCGTCACTACACCTGCCAAGACTGGCATAACAGCAATCAGCAGATAAGCGGTAATCAACCAGGTCCAGACAAATAACGGCATTTGCATCAGCGTCATGCCTGGCGCGCGCAGGTTCAAGATCGTAACAATCACATTAATTGAACCCATGATCGACGATATACCCATTAGGTGAACCGCAAATATAAAGAAGGTCACCGACGGTGGCGCATAAGTAGTTGAAAGCGGTGCGTAGAAAGTCCAACCAAAGTTCGGTCCACCACCTTCCATCAATAGCGTGCTCGCTAACATTGTGAAAGCGAAAGGCAGAATCCAGAAGCTATAGTTGTTCATTCTGGGAAGCGCCATATCCGGCGCGCCAATCATCATGGGAACGAGCCAGTTCGCCAGACCCACGAAAGCTGGCATCACGGCGCCGAATACCATGATCAGTCCGTGCATCGTAGTCATCTGGTTGAAAAACTCAGGCTCTACGATTTGTAATCCGGGTTGAAAAAGTTCGGCACGTATTACAAGTGCAAAAGTGCCCCCGAGTAAAAACATCATGAAACTAAACCAGAGGTAAAGTGTGCCGATATCTTTATGATTGGTTGTAAAGACCCATCTCATGATGCCCTTGGCAGGCCCATGATGGTGATCGTCGTGATGATGGTCTTCGATAACTGAGCTCATTTTATTGGCCTCCGTTCATCATTGCGTTTATTTCCCTGGGCTGAATCATGTCACCCATATCGTTGCCCCAAGCATTTCGCTCGTAAATGACCACCGCTGCGATTTCCGCGGCGTTCAGCTGAGAACTAAATGACTGCATAGCAGTACCGGCTTTTCCGTGCAGCACTATGTCGATGTGTTCTTGCATCGAACCCACTGCGAGTCCCGTACCCACCAACGATGGGAACGCGGGTGGCAAACCTTGGCCGTTCGCCTGATGACAAACTGAACAGACGCGCGTATACACTTCTTCACCTTTCACCATCAATTCTTCCTGAGTCCATTCTTTACCAACCGTCTCAAAGACCGCCTTGGCTTCTTCCTGCTTGCCCACCAACCATTCCTCATATTCGGCTTGCTCAACGGCTCGCACCACAATTGGCATAAATCCATGCTGTTTGCCACACAGCTCCGCACACTGACCACGGTAGATGCCTGGTTCTTCAACAATTGCCCATGATTCATGGACGAAGCCGGGTATCGCGTCTTTCTTAACAGCAAAATCCGGTACCCACCATGCGTGGATAACATCCTGCGACGTGATGAGGAACCTGATCTTCTTGTTTATCGGGATAACCACTTCGTTATCCACGTCAAGCAAGTAGTTTTCTCGCTTCCGAGCGTCGTTGTAAATTTCTTCCGAGGGCGTAAGGAGGGAACTAATAAATTTCACTTCTTTCTCGGGATCATCGTTGAGGTAGGTGTACTGCCACTTCCATTGCAAGCCTCTCACCTCAATGTCGATATCCGCATCACTCGCGTCGTACATTGCAGTAAGGGTCGCCGTAGACGGAATCGCCATCACGACCAAAATAACCACTGGAATGATCGTCCAGATAATTTCAAGCTTTGTACTGTGGTGGAAATCCGCCGGTTTAACACCCAGCGACTTACGATGCATCAACATCGAAAGTATCATCACCCCGAATACCAGCACTCCTATCACCACACAGACCCAGAAAATGATCATGTGTAGCGAATAAACGTCACGACTGATCGCCGTCACACCTTCCCGCATATTTACTGTCCAATCCGCATGTGCCCAACTACTGGACAGCAGCATTGACAAAGCAACTAGCCAATTCCCTTGCTTAGCTTTCTTCATCCGAAGAACTCCACTTTTCAAATAATAATTTATAAACAATTGTTGTCGAGTCTACTTAATGCCTTCAACTTTTCATTGAAACCAACTCAGACCGGGACCCACCAATGAATACCGCAGATTGCGGTCAGATTGAAACCTTGCTGATCTATGCGATTTAGCCTTAACGCAAACTATCGATAGCTTAGGCTTTGGTACGATGCTTGTTTTGACCCTTTCTTTTTCCCAGCTGAATCGCCCTGAAGATTGATTCAACACTAACCTTGATTGCAAAAAAATGACCCTAGTCAAAAAAAGCGGCAATTATAGCAGCGCTCATTTTATTCTCAACCTCGAAAACTTTAAATTTAAAGGCTTTCCGCAAACTCACTCAGGCGAACCCTTTCTTTGCCCGCAATTGGAATAACCTTTCGAGTAACTTGATACGAAGCAATTGTAAAAGCAGACTTCAAGCAAGCAACGAAATCGCAAACTCACCAACAATGTCTCCCTCCAATTACTGATGTTAAAAGTAAATTTGCGCCAAAATAGCTTCGCTGGCACTCTGGAATAAAAGTTAGGACGGCGCCCGACTGATCATCCCTGAATTTGTGCTCAACTGCATCAGTCAAATATTCTTTTTAATATCAGGGAGATAGCTAAGAAAATCTGAATACTTCACCTGCAGCCGATCGCGCTCTAGATTTCTTCTCAGGCTATCTCGGCTATGTCTTGTCAAACAGGTCAGCCCTTAGGGATGTTAATGACTTGCTATTACTCCGGTAATTTCACCGGTGACCAGTCTCCTCCCTCACCTGATTTGACGTCTGAGGGCGCATTTTTCGTCACCACTTCCTCAATCGTTTCAAGAAAATCACAGGCAACACAGCCTCTCTCTCTTTGCTCAGATGCTACCTCTGAATCAGAAATTCTCACGCTGCGAGTTTGCGTGAACACTTTATCCACTTCTCCGCACTGCGGGCATGTTGCACCCGCGATGAACCTTCTACGACTGGCACTAGTTGACATCTTCGTCACCTGCCAGAGACTCAGGCAACGATGCCATCTTGTTTTAACAAAGCCTCAACCCGGGGTTCGCGACCCATAAACGAAACAAACATGTCCATCGGATCAATTGAACCACCCTGTTCAAGCACAGAGACCAGAAATTGCTCACCCGTTTGCCGATTAAAGATACCGTCCTGTTCGAACCTGGAAAACGCATCTGCGGACAGCACTTCGGCCCATTTATAACTGTAATATCCCGCTGCATATCCACCGCCAAAGATATGCCCAAAACCGTGTTGAAATCGGTTGAATTCCGGCGCTGGAACAACTGACAACTTGCGCCTCACACTATCGAGCACTGCCTGTATTTGATTTGGAATCGTCGGGTCAAACTCTGCGTGAAGTCGAAAGTCAAACAAAGAAAACTCGAGCTGTCTCACCATCGACATAGCCGATTGAAAGTTTTTCCCCGCCAACATTTTCGCCAACATCTCTTCGGGCAAAACTTCTCCGGACTCATAGTGCCCTGAAATAAAACCAAGCGCCTCTCTCTGCCAACACCAGTTCTCCATAAACTGGCTAGGAAGTTCGACCGCATCCCATGCAACACCGTTAATTCCCGATACACCAGCGGCAGATACTTTCGTCAGCATATGGTGCAAGCCATGTCCAAATTCATGAAACAGCGTGACAACCTGGTCGTGGGTCAACAGGGCAGGCGCATCTCCAACCGGCCCGGTAAAATTGCAAGTCAGATAAGCAACTGGCAATTGAATGGAAGCAACCTCTTCACCCGCTGCTTTGACCTTTCTTCGCACTCGACATTCATCCATCCAGGCGCCACCTTGTTTATTCGGGCGTGCGAACAAATCTAGATAAAATCTGGCAACGCGCTGACCATCCTTCTTGATGTCGAACGTCTGAACATCCACGTGCCATGTCACGACGTCAGTCGCAGGGACCACGTCAATGTCATATAAACGACGCACGACTTCATACATGCCATCCAACACAGAAGACGCTGGGAAATAAGGTCTCAAAGCTTCCTCAGAGATATCAAACGTTTGCTCTTTGAGCTTTTCTGAATAAAAAGTAACATCCCAGGCTTGCAGCTCACTTTTTCCGTAACGCTGTCGGGCAAACTCACAGAGCTCTTCAAACTGCGCCGTCGCGACGGAGACAGATTTTGAGGCAAGATCTTCCAAAAACGTAATTACCTGATCAGTGCTCTGTGCCATTTTTTTTGCGATCGAATGTTCGGCATAATTGCTAAAACCAAGTAACTCGGACTTCTCCTTTCGCAGCAATAAAATTTCCTGCATCACTGGAGTGTTGTCCCACTCTCCGGCATTGGGGCCTTGATCCGAAGCTCGGGTTACATAAGCTTCATAGATTTCTTTGCGGAAGGATTCATTTTCACAATAGGTCATCACCGGCAAATAACTTGGAAATTCAAGCGTGAAGACGTAGCCTTTTTCGCCTCTTTGCTTTGCCGTTTGGCTGGCTAACTCCAGCGCGGTTTCCGGTAACCCCCGAAGTTCACTGCTGTCGTCAAACTGTCGAGACCAAGCCATCGTTGAATCGAGCACGTTGTCGCTGAACTTGCTGGAGAGCTCTGATAGTCGTTTCGAGATTTCCGAAAAACGCTGTTGTTCTTGCTTCGGTAAATTAACCCCGGACATCTTGAAGTCTCGAATTGCTTGCTCGATGACCATCCGTTGTGCCTGATCAAGCTTACCAAACTCCTCGCTCGCCTGAATCGCCTGATAAGCGGCATAAAGCCTCGGGTTTTGTCCCATTTCCGTCGCATACTCCGAAATTTTCGGCAAGCAGGCATTATAAGCATCTCGCAACTCCGCCGAGTTCACTACGGAATTCATATGCGAAACGGGTGAGAAAGCTTGGTTGAGTGCGTCATCAAGGGCTTCAAGTTCAACAACCAGATCTTCGTAGCCCATAGCACCCGCACTCAGAAGACGGCTAACAGCTTCTCTGTTGTCGGCAAGAATCTGGTCAATGGCCGGCACGATATGCTCAGGTTTAATGACATCAAAGGGAGGTAATTCGTGTTGTTCCAGTAATGGGTTTTTCATGTTAAATCCGGATTCTCCGGCTCATCATTCATATGACCACCGCGGAGTTTATTAATAACAGACGCTGAATCCGGACGTTTTCCAAACCAGATTTCAAACGCCAACGCTGCTTGTTCAACTAACATACCGAGGCCATCAGCCCGCTCTTTGGCACCTAGGTCCCGGCAGAGAGATAAAAAGGGTGTCTCGGTCTTACTGTAAATCAGGTCATAACAACATGTGTGCTCGCCTATAATCTGCTTGGGAATCGGCATTTCTTGCGCACTCTCACCAGCGCTGGGCAAGCCTGCCGATGAACCACTGATCACGAGATCATAATTCGCGGATAACTCAGATGGTTTTACTGCCTGAATTTTACCAGCATATTTTTCGGCCAGCGCCACGGCTTTTGCATGAGTGCGGTTGACAATATGAATACTCGAAGGGCCCTGTTCAAGTATTGGTTCAAGAATACCGCTGACAGCACCACCGGCGCCTAGTACCAGAATTTGCTTTCCTTCAATCGACCACGCTAAATTCTCCGTCATGTCCCGCACCAGACCAAGCCCATCGGTGTTGTGGCCGCTGAGAAGCCCCGAACGCTCACGCTTGATCGTGTTTACCGCCTGCGCCCTGCTGGCATATTGCGATAATGTGTCGGCTAAATCGCATGCTTCAAATTTAAAAGGGACAGTGATATTAAAGCCCACTGCGCCCTGATCAAGTAACTTCGCCGATGCTTCTGCAAAGCCATCCAAGGGCGCTTGCACTTTTTGATAGGTGACAGACATACCTGTCTCATCAGCAAACATCTGATGAATTTGTGGTGAAAGACTATGCCCAACCGGATTGCCAACAACCGCTAACAAATTCACTATGTTCCCCCTTGCCGAATCACCGCGCCAGTTGCCAAGTCAACGATCTCACTCGCTCCCTGCCTGCCACCTAATTGACCTGGCACAATGTAATCAATTTGTTGTCCAAAACTTCCGAGGAGCTGCATGCGCGTTTTAGCTGCTGGTCTGCCGGCAATATTTGCTGACGTAGAAACTATAGGTTGACCTACAGATTCGCATATTCCTTTTACAGTCGCGTGATTTGTCAATCTAACGGCTACTTTATGGTGTATGCCACTAATCCACAAAGGGACTCTTTCACTCTTTTCGACGAGGTACGTCACGCCTCGGTCGGCTGAGTTCTCTAACACGCCTGCTTCACCGGTTCCTAGCATAATATAGGGTTTTATTTGTTTCAGGCTAGAGCCTATTAATATTAACCCTTTTTCCCATGAGCGTTTTTTGAGGGCGAGTATTTTCATAGTCGCAGTCTCATTTTCCGGCAGACATCCAAGGCCCCATACTCCTTCCGTTGGGTAAGCAATGACATATCCGGAATGAAGCTTCGTAGCGACTAGTTTGTATTGCCAATCTCTATGACTCATACGCGTAATGTTCCGCTCAGATTGACAGCCCTTCATTTTTATCTCTGATTACTTGAGCGTTATCCAGACGCTCCTGTTTTATCTTCGCGGCAAGACTCTCATCGATCATGCCTAACATCTGTGCAGCGAGATAGCCGGCGTTCCGAGCACCAACGGAGCCAATAGCGACAGTCGCCACAGGAATGCCGGGGGGCATTTGAACCATGGAAAGCAATGCATCAACACCCTGCAGAGGACCCGTATCGATTGGAACCCCGATCACCGGGCGTGTTGTGTATGCGGCAACAACGCCAGGCAAAGCAGCAGAAAGTCCTGCGCCGGCAATAAACACAGCACAGCCACGATCTTCGGCGTCTACGACAAACTGCTTGGTATCCTCTGGTGTTCTATGGGCAGAATAGATTCTGACCTCATAAGGAATATCAAATTTTTTCAGTATCTGACATGTTTTCTCCATCACCGGAAGGTCAGAATCAGAGCCCATAAGAATCGAGACAAAAGGGGCAGCCATAAGCTCTCCAAATAAAGGTTATTAGACGGGTCGGCACGGTACCCCAGCCCTTCAAATGTTTCAATCATCTATTCGAAATTTCACTCACACTTGACGCAACAACCCGCCAATTAGTCATCAGTGCCTTTAGTCTCGTGACCAGTCGCTACAAAGTTGATAGCAACCTGCCACCGAGCTAACAAAGCCGACCAATTCAAGCTCAACCAGTGTTTGCAGAACTTCCGCCGTGACCATGCCCGTTTGTTTCACAACTGAATCAACACTTCTTGGCTCCAGATCAATAACTTCAAGCACATTTCGCTGGCGCTGATTCAGACTAGTCGGCTTAAGCACTGGGCCCGCATTCTGATGGGCTCTCAAGTCGGGATAGCTCAAACTTAGCTCTTCGATGACATCCGCCACGCTACCCGCTAACTGGGCACCTTCTTTCAGCAAATGGTGGCACCCTTCACTTTGCTTGCTTAGCACCGAGCCAGGCACCGCGAAAACTCCGCGGCCTTGCTCCATCGCCAAACGAGCCGAGATGAGCGAACCACTGCGCAATCTGGCTTCCACGACGATGGTACCGCAAGACATCCCGGTTACGATTCGATTGCGTTGCGGAAAGTGGGTTGGTGCCGGCCCGATACCCGGTGGAAATTCCGAAAGCAACAAGCCAGAGGAGGCGATCTCGTGCATCAATGTCTCATTTTCAGGCGGGTATACATGGTCACACCCGGTCCCAAGCACAGCAATGGTGCTACCGCCAACACCCAGCGTACCCCGATGTGCAGCTGAATCAATGCCCCTTGCCATACCACTGGTCACAACTATTCCACTCTTGCCTATTTCTTCCGAAAATAGCTTGGTGACGCCTCGACCGTATTGCGTAGGATTACGCGATCCAACTATTGCTAATTGTGGTTGTTTTAATAAATCGAGGTTTCCATGGGCATACAGCACCAGTGGTGGATCAGAAATCTCTGCAAGTTGTGTCGGGTAGTCCGCTGAATCAAGACAGATAAATGTCCGATCGGGCAGATTCAGCCACGCTATTATGTGGTTCAAATGATCTTGGTTGCGGGATCGATGATTAACCTTGAGCACTTTTTTTAGCTTCGAGGGTAACCTGACCTCCGAGATTTTTTTGGCCTCAAGATATGCGTAAATATGGTCAACGTCACCGCAGATATCCAAAAGTTGACTGGCAACCAAGGGATACTGATATAGCAGTAAAGAAGTGTGAAGTCTTCGCAGGGTGGTGTCGGCTTGCACGTTCGGTTCCAGCTGTGACTATAGCCGTTACTCTAACAAGCGCTTACTTATTGACCTAGAGCCGATGTCCTACGGATTTTTTACTCGATCACCTACACTGAGGGGGGTATCTGTACTGAGCACAAGGCCGTAGGACATTTTCTCAAAGCTTCTAAACACCATGAGAATACCGGCCCGTTTATCCGGCAATTTTACCTCGTCGCGCCGATTACGATCACGTACCACGACACCACTTTTATAAATCGCCAATACATTCCCGGCTTCGAGGCCAAAGTTTGCGCCTTTGTTGATGGCAACAACATCATTTCGACCAACCCGACTGACACCACCGATCACGGTCATGATCGTGCCATCAACTACCCGCTGCGGCGCCGAAGGATAAAATGTTGATTCCACCGGACGCTCTTCAGTGGGTAATAACCTGTCTCCCAAACGCACATCCTCGGAGACGCTGTTGATGGTAAACGTAGCCACATCGTTATCACCTAACTCATCGAGGGTGGCAATACCTACCTCTAATGCTTCATATCCCAACACTTCATTGGTAAGCGGATCCCGGTAAACTTCCCCCGGCCTGGTTATGCCGTAGACCGTTGTGCCCCTTTTCCAGATGCCGCGTCCATAGAAGATATCCCCCGGTCCAAATATCAATCGGTCGGATTCCCCAGCGAGAATATAGGGTGCGTTAGGCAGGGTTTCTTCCTCTACTATTCTTCCTGTCGTCAACAGACTGGCTATGGCATCTAGTGGTATCGCCGGTATTGCGCTCGCAAGGGAGGATGATCGCACCCGAGGCATTAACTTCTGATTTCGATCACCTTGTCGAACAGGTTGCGCCGGGGATATTTTCACCGTTCTGCTAGCATTCCCCCTCTCTAGGACCAATTGGGGTCGACCTTCAACGTATCGCAGAAAGATCACATCTTCTGGAAAAATAAGGTGGGGGTTATCAATCTGAGGATTCACCTGCCAGATTTCCGGCCACAACCATGCGTCAACAAGAAACATCGATGCAATATCCCAGAGCGTGTCACCTTCCTGCACCGTGTACTTATCTGGATGCTCTTCTTTTAGCACATTATCGGCACCCATCACGCTAGCCGAAAATATTAGACCTGCCAAAATGGATAGAAGAAGTTGTTTCATGGGGCGAATCCCAGCGCTAAAAAGAGTACAATCATCGGTCGACCAATCCTTGACTCCGTGTCCTTTTTTTAGAACAGGACAAGCGAAAAGTCTTGGGGCAATTTAAGTAAAAACGTCGAATATTTAACATAATCGTAATCTTAGTAGCACAAGTTGCTCTTCCATTAGAGGTATATGACTAAACGGTATGGCGTTATTAGATATTTTAGAATTCCCAGATGCCAGATTACGCACTAAAGCAAAGGCCGTGCAAGACGTAGACGGCCGAATAGCTCAATTAGCCGACGATATGCTAGAAACCATGTACGCTGCTCCTGGGATAGGGCTTGCGGCGAGTCAGGTCAATGTTCACAAACGATTGATAGTGATCGATGTATCCGAGGACAAGTCCAGTCCGCTGGTTTTAATTAATCCAGAGATTGTGGCCCGCGAAGGCGAAATTGAAACCAACGAAGGTTGTCTTTCCATTCCCGGGTTTTATGAACCGGTCGATCGATTTCTTGCGATCACCGTCGAAGCCGTTGATCGCGAGGGGAACCCATTCTCTATTGATGCCGAGGAATTGCTCGCGGTCTGCATACAGCATGAGATGGATCATTTAGAGGGGAAACTTTTTGTTGATTACCTTTCTTCCACTAAGCGGCAAATGATTCGGAAGAAGCTGCTGAAATTGCAAAAGCAGGGTAGTTGACTTGAAACTCCTATTCGCCGGTACACCAGAATTTGCCGCGCTGCATCTCAAATGTCTGATCGACAGCGAGCATCAGGTTGTTGGCGTCATCACGCAACCGGATAAGCCTGGAAAGCGGGGTAAAAAGCCAATTCCAAGCGCAGTTAAGGTCCTTGCTTTACAAGAGGGTCTGACGGTTATTCAACCAAATAAATTGACCGTGGATGATATTTCTCACTACGATGCGCAAGCAATGGTCGTCGTTGCCTATGGCCAAATACTTCGGCCACCTGTCCTTGAAACACTGCCATTTGGATGTATCAATGTCCACGGCTCAATGTTACCCAGATGGCGGGGTGCTGCGCCTATCCAAAGAGCAATACTTACTGGAGATACGCAAAGTGGCGTCTGCATCATTCAAATGAACAAAGGTCTCGATACCGGTCCTATTTTAGCAAGCAAGTCATGCGAGATTTCGAAAGCAGATACGAGCGCCACTCTCGCATTAAAACTGGCCAGAATAAGCACCGTGATACTACCGCAAGTCCTGTCCAAAGTTGCCACAGGTAAAATCGAACCTTGTCATCAAAGCGAAACGGGCATCTGCTATGCCAACAAGATAGATAAATCAGAGGCAGAAATAGATTGGTCACTTGATAGCGATGAAATCCTGCGAAACATCCTTGGATTCAATCCAGATCCAATTGCCTTTAGTTGGCTGAAAGACCTTCGGGTAAAAATTTGGGAAGCAACCTGTGATGATAAACCGCTCGAATTCAAACCTGGATCGATCGTCTCTTTAACAAAGCAGGGGCTCGTCGTCGCATGCGGAACAGGTAGCATCACAATTACCAGACTTCAACTACCCCTGGGTAAAGGGAGTATTCTGGATGCCGCCGACCTTCTTAACGCAAGAAAAGAGATGTTTTCTCCCGGCACGATGCTAGGAGCGGTCAAAGTGGCGAATTAATGCAAACATATAGCTCCTCCATCCGTGTGCTAAACGGTGTCGTATTTGAAGGAAAATCACTGGATAGTTGTTTTTCAAACAGCGATTCTGCTCTGGCAAAACAGGTTTGCTACGGCGTGCTACGTGACTATTACAGATTAAGAAGCATCGTCGCCCAGCTGCTTAAGAAACCACTGCCAGCTAAACACAATGACATTTTTCTATTGTTAATTTCCGGCATTTACAGTGTTGACGCCCTAAGAAGGCCTGCATACACCAGCGTCAATGCTGCTGTTCAATGCGCTGCAACACTCAATAAAAGCTGGGCTAAGGGTTTAGTAAACGGTGTCCTCCGCAACTATATCCGCAAAACCGAGAAGTTCAACGCTCCCGTTGGCGCAACACCGGAGGTCGAGACCAACCTGCCGAACTGGCTAAGCGATAGAATCTCCATCGCTTGGCCAACGCAGGCGTTAGAGATTTTCGCCGCATACAACAGCGAGCCACCAATGACGCTAAGAATAAATGACGACATTAGCAGAGAAGACTTTAGTAAAAAGCTAAGTGAAAACCAGATCGAAGGTCATTGGGGTGCCCTCTACGAGCAAGCCTTTTATCTCTCTAAACCGATGCCCGTCGAAGAAATACCCGACTTCGAAACAGGCCAAGCAAGTGTCCAAGATGAATCCTCTCAAATGGCGGCGCTGTTACTCGATTTAGCACCTGGGCAAAATGTACTTGATGCCTGTGCGGCACCGGGTGGGAAAACTTGCCACATGTTACAAGCCTGTCCAGAAATAAAGTTGACCGCCATTGACAAGGATGCTGCTCGACTGCACCGGATTGACTCGAATCTCCAGAGAATAGGTGCTACAGCAACCGTCGTTGCCTCTGATTTAGAAGATTACCGAGCGCCTGACCTGTTTGACAGAATCCTGCTCGACGCCCCTTGTTCTGCAACTGGTATCATCCGCAGGCACCCAGATATTAAGTTGCTGCGCAGAGATACGGATATTGTTAAACTTGCGCAAACCCAGTCAAAATTGTTAGCCACAGCTTGGGATCTCCTTAAGGTAGGAGGAAAATTGCTCTACTCAACCTGCTCTATTCTTCCCGAAGAAAACGAGAATATAGTCTCCGATTTCTGCATGAATCACCCGAACGCAGCAGTCCTCGATCTTGCATCCGAACACGACGTAAATTGGGGCTTGCGAACACCTACCGGTCGGCAGTTATTACCCACAACGGATGCTTACGACGGTTTTTTCTACGCACTCCTGACGAAGAAGGCCCAATGAAGATTCTGATTCTAGGCGCCGGCGAAGTAGGCGGAAATCTTGCCCAAAATCTGACGAAAGAGGCAAGCGACATCACCATCATTGATCACGATGCAGACAGACTTCGTGAGTTGCAAGACAAGTTTGATATAAGAACAATTCGTGGCATGGGCTCACATCCTGATGTGTTAAGACAGGCTGGGGCAGAGGATACTGACATGATCATCGCGGTGACCAGCAGTGATGAAGTAAACATGGTCGCATGTCAGGTTGCCCATACCGTTTTTCATACCCCGACGAAGATCGCCCGGATAAGATCCCGGACTTATATGGACACAGGTATCTTTGGTGATACCGCGATGCCGGTAGATTTCCTCGTAAATCCAGAACAGATAGTCACCCATGACATTAGAAGACTGATTGAAAACCCTGGTGCACTTCAAGTCATGGACTTTGCCGCCGGGCAGGTCCAATTGGTTGGTATCAAAGCGCACTATGGCGGACCACTTGTCGGCCAAGAACTAAGGTTTCTTAGGCAACATATGCCAACGGTAGATACGCGTGTGGCGGCGATTTTCCGGAAGGACCGCCCTCTGATTCCAGAAGGTAAAACAATTATTGAGGCTGATGATGAAGTCTTTTTTATTGCTGCAGCTAACGACATTCAGGCTGTCATGAGCGAACTACGTCAAACAGAAAAACCTACCAAAAG
>CAJXBG010000009.1 GCA_913050215.1 uncultured Gammaproteobacteria bacterium | reverse complement strand
GGCTGATGGGGCTTGCCAGATCGAGACAGTTCGGTGCACACTCAATAATAAGACCATAGCCTGAAATCAACCATGACAGCAAAACAATCCCACGCAATATCGGAGAATCCCAACAATCTTAATTTAGTTGAGGTAGCCACTTATCAGAGGCGAATCAGAGCCAGCCAGGAGCGTGTTTGGGAAAATGTCATGGACTGGGAGCATTTACCCCATCTACACGACAGCAATTTCCAGTATGCTGAGTTAGATGAAGCCGGTGATTGGGGTTGGCGAATCTGGTCCGCACAGGATCGCCATTCACATGTTGAACTTTGTTATGACCTGCCAAAGGGTCGTTATGTTGCTCGAAGTTATCAGGGCAAGAATCAAGTATCGGAAATCTGGACACTCGTGACACCAGTGTTGGATGAAACTGACATTGAGGTTCGCTTTCTTGTACCCGACGTCACCAAAGACAATCAGCTTTCTGTCGGTAAATTCTTTCGTGACCTTTATTCCACTCTTTGGGATGAGGATGAGGCAATGATGATAGAGCGACAGGTACGACTCGATAGCCAGTCAAATCGACATCCGCTTGAAATCGATTTGGGGTTTGAGGATGAAGTCATGGCGACACTTCCATTGTATGTCGAGCTGAAGAGCGGACGATATCGCATCATTTCAGTCGATGGTCAGTTAAAAGCGCACTCAACTATCTGCCCACATATTTTGGGCCCACTTGATTCAGAGGTCATTGACAACAAATTAACCTGCCCATGGCACGGTTATCAATTTGATATTAATTCTGGCGAGTGTGTACTTCCTGCTAACGCAACCTGCCGCCTATCAAAGGCGCCGAAGATTACCATCAGCGATCACGACCGACCACGGATTAAGGTGGGGTTTAACTGAAAGCGCGCGTTTTTCGAAACCATCAAAGGCGGCAGTAAGAGAACGAATACCAGCGAGCTAACTTTCCAGAAGCAAGCTAGTTAACCATTGAAGTTGCGAGGACAATTAAAAAAACAGTAAGACCGACAAAACCGACCATGGTCCAGCCGAGGGTGCGAATCGTTTGGTTATCTTCGTTATCAAATACGGACATATCTTTTCCATTTCAGGTTCAGGGGTTTTGTACAAAAAATAAGCGGCCTAATTTAATGATTTTTATCTTCAGGTCAATGGGCATGACACACTTAATCGAAATCCTACTTGCACAGCGACCTAACAAAACATGAAAATTAAGCAAATTGACTGGAATCATTGGCAACCGGAGGCATCTGCAACCTTGATGTTTGTCATCAGAGGAGAAGAGGTGCTACTGATTCACAAGAAACGAGGGCTCGGCGCTGGCAAGGTAAATGGACCCGGTGGTCATATTGAGCCAGGCGAAAAACCAATGGCGTGTGCAATTCGAGAAACCCGCGAGGAGCTTTGCATTGAGTCAAAAAACGTTAACTATATGGGTGAACTTTATTTTCATGCTGAGGATATGCCCCGCATCCATGCGTACGTTTACACCGCAACAGACTATGAGGGCGAACCAACTGAAACAGATGAAGCAATCCCACTTTGGACGCCCATGGCTAAAATACCTTTTGATAAAATGTGGCAGGATGATCAACTCTGGCTGCCACAGGTGCTCCGGGGCAATAAGATAAGAGGCTGGTTTGTTTTTGAAAAGGAAAACCTGCTGGATCATCGACTGGAGATTAATCCTCAGACAACTCAGATTCTAGACGCGGCGTACACCGCAACTACCTACCCTGCGGGGAATTGGGCATGAGCCCTCAGCGGTATTTATAAAAGAGCCCTCAGCGGAACTAATGAAAGAGCCTTCAGCGGTATTTATAAAAGAGCCTTCAGCGGAACTAATGAAAGAGCCCTCAGCGGAACTGATGAAAGAGCCCTCAGCGGTATTTATAAAAGAGCCCTCAGCGGCTTTCATAAGAGAGCCCTCGGCTGATTATAACGGGCGCAAAACTCATCAAACGCTTGTTGATTGCCCCTGCAATACGACTGCCGGCGTGGTTTGATTCCACCTGACATTGCCTGATTTGTCGCTGCTGTTTGCAGCATAGGGTCTTTCCTTCACTTTGTCCTCTTCATCACCCTTGATGTCTTGTTTACGACTCGCTATGGTTTCCATTCAATCACTCGAGACTACAAAATGGCAATTTCAACACCCCTTGAGATCTATCAATTTCCATGTCTTAGCGATAACTATGGGTATCTTGTACATGATAGTGCGAATAATTTGACAGCCACGATAGACACTCCTGAAGTCGCGCCTATAAATGCAGCATTGGCCGCAAAAGGCTGGTCACTTACCCATATCATGAATACGCATCATCACTATGATCATGCCGGTGGCAACATCGAGCTTAAAGAACAATGGGGATGCACCATTGTTGGATCGAAAAGTGATGCAAAAAGAATACCGGGTATCGATGTTGAAGTTGCGGACGGCGGCACCTACGATTTCGGCGGTCACACTGCCAAAGTGTTTGATGTTTCCGGGCATACCCAAGGACATATCGCCTTCTACTTTGAACAGGATGCCATTCTCTTCAGTGGCGACGCCTTATTTGCACTGGGATGTGGTCGATTGTTTGAAGGAACTCCAGCTCAAATGTGGGAAAGCCTGCAGAAGCTGCTCGTATTACCCGATGACACAACGGTCTATTGCGCGCATGAATATACTCAGGCAAATGCCCGTTTCGCCATTTCCGTCGAGCCGCAAAACACGCAACTGCAGGCTCGAGTCACTGAAATTAATGCGCTTCGTGCCGCCAATAAACCGACGGTGCCTTCAATACTCGGCGTTGAAAAAGCGACGAACCCGTTCCTGCGACCAATGAGCACCGACCTACAATCAACCGTAGGCATGGTAGGTGCAGATTTGGTTGATGTATTCGCAAAAACCCGGACATTGAAAGATAATTTTTGAGAGAGTAAATATGAAAGTTGTTAATGCTATCGCTGAGATACTCAAGCGCGAAAATATTAAATACATCATCGGCTATCCGGTTAATCCCATCATTGAAGCGGCAGCAGAAGCTGATATAAGGACAATTATCGTTCGACAGGAACGTGTTGGGCTGCATATGGCTGATGCCGTAAGCCGCTTGAGTTCGGGAAATGACATTGGCGTATTTGTTATGCAGCATGGACCCGGTGCCGAGAATGCATTTGGCGGCGTTGCACAGGCCTTCAGCGAATCAGTCCCCATACTGGTAATGCCCGCGGGTTACCAAAGACGGATAGCGAATTACTTCCCCAATTTTAATTCCACCCTGAACATGCAGCACATCACCAAATGGGCAGAACCTATCACGATGGGGCGCACGGTTCCTGAGGTGATGCGCAGAGCGTTCTCTCAGTTACGCAATGGTCGCGGTGGACCAGTAATGATCGAGATTCCCCTCGATGTATTTGGTGAAGAAGTTTCGGACGATTTCACTTATGTTCCTAGCTTTGCTACCCGCAGCGCACCAGACCCTGCTGATATCACGCAGGTAGCCAAGGTACTTGCCTCGGCTAACAACCCCGTGATTTATGCAGGACAGGGTGTTCACTATGCTCAAGCTTGGCCTGAGTTAAAAGAACTCGCTGAAACCTGGAATATCCCGGTCACGACAAGTATTGAAGGTAAAAGCGCGTTTCCAGAGAATCACCCACTTTCGCTGGGTTCCGGCGGTAGGTCACTACCTCGCAACGTACATGAGTTTCTACGGGATTCAGATGTCATCCTCGGCATTGGATGCAGCTTTGCCCTGACGGCATTCGGCGTACAAATGCCGAAAGGAAAAACAATCATCCATGCGACCCTGGATCCTATGGATTTGAACAAGGATGTACCGGTTCAACACGCGCTGGTGGGAGACGCGAAACTGACGCTGCAGGGCCTCCTCGCGGAAATGGATCAGCTACCCAAAACAACGGCCGAAGCACGCAAGGAACCGATACCCGCGAGAATCAAGGAGACCAAGGCAGCGTGGCTGGCAGAATGGATGCCAAAACTGACAAATAATGAAGCGCCTATCAGTCCATACCGGGTAATCTGGGATCTGCTACACACGGTTGATAGGGACAACACTGTCATCACCCACGACGCGGGAAGCCCCCGAGACCAGATCATGCCGTTCTGGGAAAGCACAACACCGCTTAGTTATATTGGCTGGGGTAAAACTACGCAACTCGGTTATGGTCTTGGTCTTGCAATGGGCGCGAAGCTAGCGCGACCGGATGCTCTTTGCATCAACGTCTGGGGTGATGCTGCAATTGGCTTTACCGGAATGGATTTTGAAACAGCGGTAAGAGAGCGCTTGCCGATACTCTCTATTCTCTTCAATAACTTTTCCATGGCGATTGAGTTACCAATCATGCAGGTATCGACCGAAAAATACCGCGCTACAGACATCTCTGGTCACTATGCAGATATGGCGCAGGCATTTGGTGGCTATGGTGAGAGGATCACTGACCCTAATGAAATTCTTCCAGCAATCAAGCGAGGCATAGAAGCGACACAAAAGGGTCAGGCTGCACTGCTCGAGTTTATTACCGACAAAGAGTTGGCACTCTCAACATTCTGATCTTTTGCATTGTGTCAGAGCTAGAGCATCACCTGGTGACCACTTTCAGCGCCTAGTAGCAGAACAACTGGCGCTTGGCGTTTTTTCTTTTGCGCGACAATGTGCTGGCAGGCTGTCTCCATCTCTCTCACCATTCCCACGAATCGGTTTCGCGGGTACACAGCTTCGCAGCCAACTAGGTAGAGCATGATTTTTCCGAGTATTTACCTTGATTAGCTGCGCGTCCAAGTTCCCTGTGACTCATGACATTGATTGATCTTTTTTTGAATATGCGATTTCTGATTATCGAAATCAACCAAAGACCTTCAGAACTTATGGGCTGTCAGAGCGCGGTCATTCCGCTTTCGTTAAGGTGTCGTTTATCGTGAGAAATAAATACAGAAATGTCCGTTTCCTGATTCATCAACTTTAGCCAGCTACGAACCTTGTATAACTGATCAAGATTCTCTGGCACTATCCAACGGCTATATGCTGGCGGTTTGCTGACGTTATATCTGACACCATCAAAGTGATTAGCCATATCGCCTGCCAGAATATAGGTTTTTGTGCGTGCACCTTCATTTATGTGAGCCACGAAAATCTGACTTCCTAGCGTGTGACCGCCGGCATAAATGACATACAAGCCAGGAAAATCTTTTATTCCCTTAAGCACGAACGTGTCGTCTAACAGCAACTGCATGCCGCATTCCAGCTCATTCAGTAATTTAGCACTGCCCTTGGTCAGATAACTGTGCCAACTATGCTGCTCCATTGTCTGTACAAGGGTAAACTCTGCATTATCCCGACAAAATGCCAGTGACCCCATCATGTGATCACCATGAAGATGGGTAAAACCGATGCCCTTCACTTTTGCCATATCCAGTTGATCAGCCAGAAGACCGTGAAATTCTATCGGCCCTGCACCTGCTAAAGCTGAACGACGGCCAAAATCTATGGCCTCCGCTTTGGAGAAACCGGTATCAATGACAAATTGGCGACCATCTTCCCAGGTAACGACAAAAGCAGGGAAAGACATCTCAACCAATCCTGTCTCGGCTAATTCCGTATCAACACGCTTGTTTGCAGTTTCGCCAGGGTCCTGGTCTTCATCCAGCATTGTTTTACGTGCCACACGCTGACTTGCCGTGTTGTAGTAAGCAATGCTCGTTGGCAAGCCGAAAAGTTGCCCCGAAGCTCGTACCGCTTCTGGTCCGGGCAACTCAGGCGAAACACTATCAATATCGCTATGCGCCGACCGAAGCTGATTAAGACCATATGTCAATATCAGTAGAAGCAAGACACAAAATGCGAACAGCGTTTTCTTAAACATAGGGCTATCGTCAGCTAATTTAACTAAACAGTTCGTCCAAGAAGTTCTTAATGGACTGAGTCGCCCTTCTATCCGCATCGGGGCTGTACATCGTGCCAAAACCTGGATTGTTGGCCGCAGGATTCGTAAACGCATGCATGGTTCCACCATAGGCATGCACCTGCCAATCTGCCTTGGCTTCGCTCATTTCAGCCTCGAAGGCGACAACCTGCTCTGGCGGCACCATTGGATCGTCATGGCCGTGTAGACAAAGCACCTTGGCAGTCATCTTCTCATTAGCAACGTCACCCGGCGAAAAGATTCCGTGAATACTAATCACCCCTAATGCGTCGGCGCCACTTCTCGCCAACTCCAGAACACACATACCACCAAAACAGTAACCCATGGCCGCCACTTTTGTACTATCGACGACAGACAAAGCGCTGATCGCGGAAAGTGCAGCATTCATGCGCCCTCTTAACAGCGTTCGATCTTCCGCCAGCGGACCCATTAAAGCGGCGTTCTTCTCGACGTCGCCATCGGCGCCAAATACACCTTTACCGTACATATCAAGCGCAAAACCAACGTATCCCTGTTTAGCCACTTCTTCTGCTTTCGAAGTCGCAAAATCTCTGCGCCCAGTCCAATCGTGCGCCACCAAAATGCCTGGTCGGGGACCCTCGATACTATCGTCCCAGGCAACATACGCCTCTAGCACTGTATCACCGTCTCGATATTCAATTGTTTCTGTATGCATCATTATCTCCTCTTGTGCATGTTTGTATTTGTTACATTTTTCAAAATGACTCGCCTGAAACATATGCAGCCGCATCATCAAGTGGCCAAAGTGGTCTGCCTGCATTATGTCGAGGGAAATGAGCAATCTTATGCGTGGTCAAACCCGGCGTATCAGCTGTCACAATCTTACCAGCTAACTGAACGAAGCCTGCTCTAAAATGATTCGAAGATTTTAGTGCAACAACGTCATACTCAGTCACATCAATTCCTACGGCTAGAAACGGCCCCTGATCGAAGGTTTGAGATCGATTAGAGGCGACGATAATATCAATTCCACCCACAACTAAGCGCGCCAACTTACCGAGGTTAAGCTTGGATCCTTTTGCCATCGCTAACATCGTTAAGCGACCATCGTGCAACGCTTTTACATAGGCCGTGATTTTAAGCGGCGTGCCGTGTAAATCGTCTTCCTTTGCGCCCAGCGTTACCGAAATGGTAGAACCCACCCCTGCCTCATGTGCCTGATAGGCTACTTCACGGTCAACGACAAAACCAAAACAAGCCTTTTCCATGCCCAATTCAATCATCGCGCGCAGCAAATGCGTGCCATCTCCCGGAGCGCCGCCACCACAGTTGTCAGAAACCTCATTAATCACGACAGGCTTGCGCTCGCTAGTGCTTGCTTCCACCAGTGCCTCTTCGGCAGTCAGGCTTACAGGCAGGAACTGTTCTTTTATCTGCCAAAGTTGCTGGGCTAGGTGTTTGGCAATTTTCTGCGCCTGCTCTCGACTACCTCGGGTCGTCACTACAATGTGACTACCCACCTCGGGGATATCGGTGTAGGGAAATCCGTGAAACCAGCTAACATCAATCACATCTTTCTCGGCTTCAGCCGCGAGCATTTTACCAAGTATATCTTTGCCAATTCCTTCCATTGTTGTTGTTGTGGGCACCAGCATAGGAATTGTTTCAACATGTGTGACTGGTCTAAAGTCATTTTCGATCATGGCTACAATTAAATCTATGGCTTCAACAGCACGAAGATGCATATCCGTATGTGGGTATAAATGACACGCAAAAGTACCGTCTAGCGCATCGGCCATAGACTGACTTATATTTCCGTGCAGATCAAAGGCGGCTGTTATTGGTATCGCCTCTCCCACCTGTTGCCGAATTGCCTGCGTCAGATCGCCCTCTAAATCTGACAAACCCTGAACAACGCCTGCACCATGAAGATCGAGAAAAACACCGTCGATACTTCCTGCTGCCACGTCTTCCTGTTCACGTTTGATACCGGCTAATATTTCGGTTTTGAACTGGTCGTATGCCGAATACTCAATTGTGCCCGAGGGCTGAGTGCTTGCAAACAAGATCGGTACTGATTCGATCCCAAGTTCACTGCATCTGTCCAATGCCCCGCCTGTACTCGTTTCCGTACCTGCCAGTTGAAGCATTTTTTCGCCACGATACTGATAGAATGCAGATGACGGAGTGGGTGACTTACAGTAGGTGTTCGTCTCGTGATTAATGCCTGCTATCGCAATTCTCATTGTTGATCTTTTCCATCCGTTATTTGCACGAACCCCGTTCTCTCAGCTGACGTTTTTTCAAGCTTTACCACGACCTCAGCAATAACCTCTCCGAGTACTTCGCAGCCGATGGTCGAGGGATGATACCCATCCGCCGCCATATGCCCAAGCTGGAATAAATTGAGTGAATCAATCCAGTGAACATCAGGCAACAATTCTGCCGCTCGCTGGATCGTTTTATCCAGCATCGCTGCTCTGACGCCGAGGGCAAACTTCAAAGGATGAATGAGCGCCGGAAAACGCGCCATCGGCGGTATACCTAGAAAGAGAATCGGAACGCCGAAGTGTTCTCTCAGTGACGCTATTACTTGTGTAATCTCAAAATTCCAGCGGGTCAACGACGTGAGGCCGGACACATCATTCACACCGATTGATACCACCACATAGTCAGGCAGTGTTGTTCCATTGTCTTCTTGCCATGCACGATCAACGGCAAAAGGTACCGCGGGCTCTAAAAGCTCACCCGTCTCAGAAAACCGGAGATGATTTGGATCGTTATTATCAACCGCCTGATATCTTGCCAACAGATCGCGAGCCTTGTCGCCATTACAGCCATCTGCTCGCCAGTTTACCCTTCGATCAACTTTTCGCGATGTTGAGCGTGCAATTTGCGCAGTCAAAGATTCCTCGAGGTCATTAACACCAACGCCTGCAATAACTGAATCTCCCAGTCCCAGAATATGAATGGCTGGTTCCTTACCATCATATGTACCGTGATTAGGGTGCGCTGCTTCAGGCAAACTCACCGTCGTTCTTCGTACCCAAATTCCCTGCAGGACGAGCAGCGGGAAAAGCAAAAGACACAGCGTCCACATCAAAACCAGTTTCAGCATAAACTTACCGGGCACTCACCCGTTTTCCTAATTGACCATCGTAAATCTCAATTCTACGTTGACCCGCCGCAATTGCCCACCTATCATACTGTCCTAGTAGAAGGTGTCCTCGAGCGCTTTTTCGAAATCTAATGTTTTACATCTAATGTTTTACATCAAGTGTTTCGATCAAATGAGGATTAAACGGGAATTCAGTGTGGTAAACGATTCGTTGATACGAACCGTTTCTTACCAAATCTGAAGCTGCCCCCGCAACGGTAATCGAGTTAAGTGTACTTTTGTTGCCACTGTACCTCAGGGTACGGGAAGGCTAGTGCATAGAAGATTTTTTCGCTCGTGAGCCCGGAGACCGGCCTCGCTACTTATTGATTTACATATCGCGGCGGGCGGTTGTTGACATGACGGCGTCTGTGCGCTTTTCAGGTCCTTTACTTCTCCAACACCCATCGCAAGTCATACACTAACGCTAACACTCGGGTGGAGTGCGGAGAACAATGAAAACACAACTAAAATTCACTATACCAACGATGCTTTGCATCTCACTGCAAGGCATTATCGCTCCTAGCTACGGGGCAGAAACATCCACTATCCCAAATACAAACAGTACTGGGAACAACCTCGAATCTGTCACCGTCACGGCGTCACACACCCCCGTGTCTATTCGGGATACAGCCAGTGCTATTACACTAATTACAAAACAGGAGATCGACAGGCGGAACGCGACAAGTCTTTCTGATCTTTTGCGGAACGTTCCCGGTTTCGCTGTTAACCAACAGGGCTCCAGAGGCGCCCTTACTCAGCTAAGGGTACGTGGTTCTGAAGCTAATCACGTGATGGTTCTTGTTGATGGTGTGAATGCAAACGACCTCTCACAGGGCGGTCAATTTAATTTTGCACACCTTACTACTCAGGGCGTCGAACAGATCGAAATCATCCGAGGACCGCAAAGCGCTCTTTGGGGTGCCAACGCAATGGCGGGCGTAGTCAACATTATTACAACGGGCGAACGTCCGGTCCCAGGCCAGCGAGATAATCGTAATATCAACGGGCAGTTAGAATTCGGATCCTTCGGCACCAACCGCTGGGGGTTTAACCTCGAAAACACAAGCGGCAGCAGCCAAATTAAATTTGGGCTTCACGGCACAGAAACAGACGGCACAAATATTTCACGGCAAGGTAGTGAATCCGATGGTTATAAAAACACAACCTTCAATCTTTCTGGTTCGACTTTTTTCACCGATTCAATTTTAGCGAGCATAAATTACCGACAGACCAATTCAGAAGCAGATTTTGACGACACTGATTTTGTCACTACAGGTTTGCCTGTAGATGCCGAATCAAAAACGGACAGTGAGCAGAGATACCTCGGAGCTAGTTTGGGGTTAACGCTCCTTGAAGGAAAAGTTTCACAAAAACTCATTGCATCGCGGGCGGAAACGGACAATGAAAACCAAACATCAAGCCCGGTAAACGATGTTACAAGGGGCGTAAGAACCGGCCTTCGCGCTCAGACCGATTTATTTTTTTCGGAACACACTTTCTCTTTTATTGCGGAATTTGAGGAGGAAGACTTCGTGCAGAGAGGCGCAGTGTCCTTCGGCGACCCTAACCGCGACGAAAGCGTTGACACGTTTAGCGTGGCTTCTGAGTACAGATACAACGGTGATAAGATCGATTTATCCGCTAGCTCAAGGCTGGATAACAACAGCGACTTTGACGATGCAGTCAGTTGGCGAATTACTACAGCCTGGCACGCCAGTGATGTGGCGACGCTATTTGGTTCAATTGGTGAAGCAAACACGAATCCTACGTTCAGTGAACGCTTTGGCTTTTTTACTAACTTTCAAGGAAACCCAAACCTCAAGCCCGAGCAATCGCTAAGTTGGGAACTGGGGCTTCGTTCACAACTTATAGACAACATTCAGCTTTCGGCATCGTGGTTTGATGCCACCCTCGAAGACGAGATCAATGGATTCGTGTTTGACTCAACGACGTTCTTGTTTACAGCAGATAATCGACAGGGTAAGTCGCATCGTAAAGGATTAGAGGTTTCACTAGCCTGGCGAGCGTCCGAGCGTCTGGATCTGCAGGCGAACTACACTTGGCTAGAGGCAACTGAGGAAATGACCTCCGGCACCCAACGAGATGAGGTTCGGCGCCCGGGAAATACAGGCTCAGTCAACGCCAACTATAATCTCGGCAAATCGAACCTGAACCTCAATGTTAGCTACAACGGCAAACAGTTCGATGACTATTTCCCACCCTTTCCTACCCCTCAGGAAGTTGTAACACTTGGCGGTTACACACTGGTAACGCTTTCATATCGCTACAATCTCAACGATACGCTCCAGCTGACTACTCGGCTGGAGAACCTTCTTGACGAGCAATATGAAGAGGTTTTCGGTTACCGTGCCCCAGGGCTAGCTGGGCATCTAGGCATTAGGTTCCAGCTTTAACAAACCGAGATAATGAAAGTGACCCAACCACGTTAGTCCGAAAAAAGCCCTGTATTACAGGGCTTTAAAACCAGATAATTTGGGTCGCTTTTTTAGATGCTTCGTATAATTATTGGCTAAACACACCAGTCTCAGCCAAACCTCAGATCAACGTTTTTAGCGCGATGCTAGTACAGCGTATACATGTAACCCAAATATCCCGCGAGAAAAAGCACACCGGCCGGCTTCCGAATTGTTGTCTTAGTCAAGACAAATAACCACAACATCACGGTGCAGGCAAACATTACCCACAAGTCAAAACGCAAAAACATCGGATCGACAGGAATTTCCGTTAAGAGTGCGGTAATGCCCAAAATGGCGAGAATATTAAACATATTGCTGCCAATGACATTGCCTATTGCTACGTCAGAACTCTTATGAAGTGCAGCAATCACGGTAGTGCTAAGCTCCGGCAAAGACGTTCCCAGCGCAATTAGGCTGAGCCCAATTACAGCTTCTGAGACACCCCACCCTGCTGCTAGACCCGCAGCGCCGTCTACAACAAGGTCTGCACCCAAGGGGAGCATGACAGCACCCAGCACGATGAAAAGACTAATCGAACTTTTATAACTGGGTAAACCCAATACGCGCTCAAGTTCTTCTTCAGCATCATCCATCGGCAATAACGCCGTTCCCCGAGTCGCCAATATAAGAAAAACGACGAGCAAAAAAACTAACAGTACGCCACCAAAAAAAGTGATGCTGCCAAAAGCACACATCAGCAGGAACAGCACCGATACCGCAACCATTAGACTGGCCTGCTTGCCGAGACCTTCCTGATCACACACAATGGGATGAATCAGAACGGGAACTCCCAGCACAAGCAGCACATTGGCAACATTGCTCCCGACGACATTACCCACGGCAATACCGGGAAATCCGGACAACGCAGACATCGTCGAAACCATCAATTCAGGCGCAGAAGTCCCCATCGCAACCACCGTCAGCCCTACAATCATGGGTGGTATTTTGCTCTCTCTTGCAAGTCCAAGTGCACCTCTGACCAGCAAGTCACCTCCCATTAACAGGTAGACGAATCCGCCAAACAGCTTCAGAAAATCCAGCGTCTCGGTCATCATGCTACTCGGGCGACTCCGATGAACGAGAATTCAATGGTGCATTTTTCTGGACATGCTCCAGTAATTCGTTCAATGACTCAGACAGATAGGCAATTTCGTCATCGCCATCCACTTCCGCGCGCAGATCGCTTTCACCAAGGCGGATACGTTGGACCAACTCCGCTAAATTGTGAATAGGACGCGCGAGATACAAACCCAATAAAGTACCACCGATAATCGCGAAGGCAGACAGTGCAATACCGATATCCATCATCGCACTTCGAAGCTGCAGCGAGCGCTGTCTCTCCTCTATCGCGTCGACTTTTACAATAATGCCCCAGGCAAGGTCCTCCACAAACCTAGAAGCGACCCAGACTTCGACATTCCGATAGTCCTCGGCACCTTCAATGAACACACCCGGTCTCCGGGCGAGGGTTTCAGTCATAAAAAACGGCGCCTTCGCATAAGACATGTGCGTCGACGGTTTTTGATCAATGACATGCCTTACTTCGTTCAACACAAGGATATTATCTTGCGCTCCAGATTTGAAAATCATAGATTCACCTGTCTCGCCGAGACCGGTGTAATCGTTCGTCACCGATTGGAGTGACGTGCCATCAACGACGACCTCCATGATGACAGGACCAATTGAATCCAGCACCATGTCGATCGAATACATGACCTGAATACCGGCGTGATCACTGAAAAAAGTGCCGAGGTATTTCACTGCCTCGGTGCTTATCGCTTTTGGAGACACATCGCTGTCAGGAAACTCGCCAGCTTCACCGACTGACTGGCCTGAAGAATCAAGCACACGCAGCGCGCTAACATTATCAACACCGGCTAAGATACGACCAAGGTCACGGGACAAATTATTTTTCGGAGATATATCGTCTTTTCCAGCGGTTGATATAACGCGCTGCTTTATTAATTCGACACGGCCTCGCCAACCTTCCTGAATCTTCTCGAGATCTCTTTTCTTACCCTCGGCCAAGGCATCAAGCTGACGCACTGTGATCTCTTGGAGCAGCCCTTCAGCGGTGTGGTATGCAAACGCACCAAGCAACGCCATGCTCAGCAGGGAAACAGACACAAGCGATAACGCGAGCCTTGTTCTAATATCCATCCATAACTCTCTGTACTCTTAACACTCAGATTAACAATTAAAACAATAGCCGAATCAATCGCTGCGATAGTCGATTGACGATTGAACAGATGCCTTTGATATGACAGACAAGCATCTGTTCGCGTCTGATAAAACGTACAGAAGAAAGCCTTAATTTCACCGGCCGGTCATGTTACCCGATGGTGGTCAAAAATCATACGAAACTGCAGCAGAGGCGTTAACCGGGCAAAGACGAAGTGACTTACCGGCATTTTAAGTTTGCCACCTCGACAACGACTTACCTAAACAAGGGGGTTCATCAAGGCTTTGGAACCAAGTACGAGCAAGTGGAATTCAGGTTGTTCAATTTAATGATGGCGAGCTTCTCGAGTTTCGCGAAACCTTGGCATCAACGGCGACTCATAAGCGCGTAACTCGCCAGCGGCTATCGTAGCGCAACAACGGGTATCAAATTATCGGGCAACGCTTTTTTGCCGATGAGCTTAAGGTTTTGGATTATTACAAAGGCAATGAGGGCAGACGCAAATAACCAGACAATGGAAAAGACCGGGTGTTCTAAAAGTGTGCCTAATTGATAGAGACAGGTCGCTGTCATATAGGCAAGACCGGTCGTCCAGCTGAAAACCAACAAGGCCCAGCGCACGCCTGCTTCCTTGGCTACGGCACCTATTACAGCCACACATGGCGCATAGAGTAATATAAAAACCAAGTAACAAAATGCGGAGAACGAACTCACAAACAAGGTTGACATATTAGTCAATGTCGACTGATTGACACCCTGACTCTCTGCAACGATCGCGGCATCGGTGACGTCACCGATGGAGATCCCAAGCGGATCTCCGAGTCCACTAATCAGATCTGCACTGTTATTGGCAATTGACCCGAAAGCCTCTGACAAGGCACCGATCAAGTCTGGCGTATCGTCGGCTTGAGTCTTTGGATCACTTGCGTATAGCGCGTCGAGTGTCCCGACAACGGCCTCTTTGGCAAACAAACCAGTGAACAGGCCTACCGTCGCTGGCCAATTATCTTCGGTTAACCCCATTGGCGAAAAAATGGGCGTTATTTTCTTCCCCACAACCGAAAGCATAGATGACTCAGTATCACTATTCCCGAAGCTTCCATCGGTGCTGATTGAGTTCAAAAAACTCAATCCCACCACAACCAACACAATCGTCTTTCCTGCTCTAAATACAAACGCTTTCAACCTGAACCAGGTTGTGATGAGAATATTTTTCAGTACTGGCAGATGGTAGGAAGGCATTTCCTGAAACGAGGGCGTTACCTCCTCCGAAAAAATTTCCCTGCGAAAAATAAACCCAGTGAGTACAGCCATTGAGATGCCAAGGAGGTAGAGAAAGAACACCACGTTTTGGCCATTGTTAGGAAAGAAAGCCGCAGCAAACAGAGCATATACGGTAAGTCGAGCTCCGCAGGACATAAAGGGCGCCATCGCTATTGTCAGTAACCTGTCACTTTCCCGACCAAGCGTTCGGGTCGCCATCACCGAAGGTACGTTGCAACCAAATCCTACAATCAATGGTACGAATGCGCTGCCGGGCAGTCCTAGTTGACTCATAAGACGATCGACTACAAAAGCAGCACGCGACATATATCCCGAACTTTCAAGCACGGAAAGACACAGAAACAAAAAGCCGATGACCGGGATGAATGTAGCCACGAGCTGAATACCCCCGCCCAGTCCGTCGGCGGTCAGCACTATGAGCCATTCAGGAAGAGATGCCTGTTCAAGCAACCAGCGAACACTGTCAACAAAAACAGCGCCAAACAAAATATCGAAAAAGTCGATGAATACAGCGCCCATGTTGATAGCGATTGTAAACATCAGGTACATCATGACGAGAAATAACGGTATTCCCAACCATTTGTTCAACACCCACCTGTCCAGACGCTCGGTAAAGTTATCCTCCACCGGAGTCATAAGGACCACACCATCTACCAGCGTCCTGGCCCGGTGATATCGCTTTAACAATTTATCGTTCGTGTCCTGATTGTCTGCGTCCGAAAGTGGCGCGGATGCGCCATGCTCTAGGGGTTCATTCGTTAGAGATTTAGCAAGCGCCTCTCTGAGAATTTCAAGACCATCGCCACGGGAAGCAACAATGGGAATCACTTCAACACCCAGTCGCTGGGAGAGTGCTTCAGCAGATATGCTGATACCGTGCTGCTTTGCGACATCCGTCATGTTCAAGACGACAACAACCCGTTTGGTTTGCTCTAGTACCTGTTGGGTCAGTACGAGATTTCGTTCGAGGTTGGTAGCATCGAGTATGTTGACCACCACATCGACCGCATCGCTTTGCAAAAACTCCCGTGCGACCTGTTCATCTAACCCAAGATATTCCTGCTCGAGGGAATAGATGCCAGGCAGGTCAACCAGCACTGTCGTTTTGCCATCAAGAGAGAGGCGCCCGGTCTTTTTTTCAACGGTGACGCCAGGCCAGTTGCCGACTTTTTGATGTGCACCGGTTAGGGCATTGAACAACGTGGTCTTGCCACAATTAGGATTACCGATGAGAGCAATTGTGAGGTCAGACACCTAGGTAATCTCTACAGAAATGAGGTTGGCTTCCGCTTTTCGTATGCTGAGCAGTGTTCCACCAACACGCACTTGCATCGGGTCGCCTGCAGGCGCGTAGCGCAGCACATCAACCCTCACACCTGGATACAAACCAAGCGCATAAAGTCTGCTCTGCAATTCGCTATTAGTCTTCGCAGCATCAAGCACGCGACAACTCGTTTTTTCACTTAATTCGGCGAGAGTCATGTTAGAAATGGAAACTGTCTAGTTGAGAATCATTATCATTCATCACCGCCATGCATGCAATCTTTTGCGCGCGCTCTTTTTGCCAAACTGGTTCAAAATACGCCTTTGAACCCCACATTCAGAGTTCAGCGCAAATATGTCCGCCGTCGATCACGGTTGTTGATCCGGTCATATAGCTTGAAGCTTCAGAACACAGCAGTAGAAGCGGTCCATCGAGATCTTCGAACTCCCCGTAACGACGCATCGGAATGCGATCTCGAAAAGTGTCTGACTGGTCACTTTCGAGCAAGATCCTTGACACATCTGTCAGAATGTAGCCAGGCGCAAGTGCATTAACACGAATGCCATAGCGCGCGCCTTCGAGTGCCATTATTTCAGTGGCCTTTACCAAAGCGGCTTTCGAAACAGCATAGGGAAACTGCCCCTTAATCGTTCGATATGCAGTAATTGATGCGATATTAACGATGTTTCCGGCTTTCTTGCCGCTTTCGATCACTTTTTCAGTATACATTTTTGAAAGGCGCCACACAGATTTCAGATTGGTATCAAGCACATGATCCCAATCATCTTCATCGATCATTGAGTAGGTTTTGGCACCAGATTCCACACCCGCATTGTTTACCAAAACATCCAGACTACCGTACTTTTCCTGTGCCTGGTCAAGAAATGATTGACAACTCTGACGGTCAAGTACGTCCAGAGAAAAGCCACATGCTTCACCACCTTCTTCTCTGATTTCAGCGACCCTATCCACAATTTTTTCTACTCTTCTTGCACCGAGCACAACATTCGCCCCTGCTGCTGCCAAGACCCCCGCGAAGTGATGACCAAAACCTGATGATGCACCCGTGATAAGCACAGTTTTGCCCTGCATTGAAAATACGTCCACTTTTAACTCCGTCTTAAACATCCAATATCCCAATGGGACCACAGCTATTGCGATGGTTGCAACCATTGACGCGCCAAGATGACTACATTAACGCTTAAGATTGCTCTAAAATGATTTTCGACTCCCGTTGTCACTTCGATGATCGCATCTCGCCATGTTTCTAGAAAACTTCACAGAACTTGAACTGGAAAAGCAGGCAGAACTTCGCAAGATGAAGCGCCTTGCCTCGGGTTTGTTCCTGCTTGTCACGATTATCTACATTGTAGCCAGCGTATTCTCAAATCTGCACGCTGTCGTACCCTATATTCAAGCTACCTCTGAAGCCGCCATGGTTGGCGCACTCGCTGACTGGTTTGCTGTAACAGCGTTGTTCCGCTATCCCATGGGACTGAAAATACCTCACACAGCAATCATTCCAAATCGGAAAAACTCAATCGCAGACCAGTTTGGTGTATTCGTACAACAAAACTTTCTGTCCGACGAGGTCATTACAGGCAAAATTCGATCAATGGATCTGAGCAGGCGCGTTGCTGAATGGATCATAGAGCCGAAGAATTCCAGCGCTGTTGCCGAACAAATCACCGATGGTATTGCAGGAGTGGTCAAGGTGATGAACGACAAGGATATTCAGGCAATGATCGAGCGTAAGCTCGAAAACAAAATTCGCGAAACCTCTTTTTCCCCGCTTATCGGTGATGTACTCACCTTTCTCACCTCTGGCAAAAGGCAGCAAGCCGCATTCGATGCGGGTGTTAACATCGCTTTAGGCGTACTAGAGGATTCAGACGACCAGTTGCGGGAAAAGATACAACAGGAAACACCGTGGTGGTTCCCCAACTCCCTTGATAAAGCCGTTTATCGAAAGATCATGAAATCAACAAGCAAGGCGCTCTATGAGATGCAAGTCGACATATTTCACCCAATGCGAGTGCGACTCGTACAAATGAGCAATGAGTTCATGGAAGATCTGAAATATTCCGACGATATCAAAGAAAAAGAAATCTCAATCAAGGAAGACCTGTTGCAACAGGTCGCCGTTCGTGACTTTACTCGTTCGCTATGGACTGACATCAAACAAGCTTTACTTGAACAGAGTGAATCTCCCGATGCAGAGCTAAAAAAAGCGATTCAGGATGCCGTAGAAAAATTTGGTCGGTCGATACTTGCTGACGATAGACTGGCGGAAAAAATCAACGGTTGGGCCGAAGACAGTTCCCGATATCTACTGGACAACTATGGTCATGAAGTTGCCAACCTTATCAGCCAGACCATCGAGAGTTGGGACCCGCAATCAACCTCGGAACGCATTGAAATTCAAATTGGTAAGGATCTTCAATTTATCAGAATAAACGGCACTGTCGTGGGAGGACTTGCAGGGCTCGGCATACACTCGATGTCCGAGCTTGTCGCCCACTTCCAGGTGCTCTGTGCCGACGGATGCTTCTGATGATTTATAGACAGAAACTAAGTCTCTTAAGTATCTAGGGCTGTTTTGAGCCCGGAATACCGAGGCTGATCGATCGCAATCTGATTGGTCACTGTCTGCCTCAAATGGTTCTGCAGCTGCTGATCCTGCAACGACTGCTCACCACTTCGAAGCTTGCGAGTTAACTGCCATCGCAGATCTCCCAAGCCGAGTGAACCATCGTGTTCACCTAATAGAGATCTCAGCCCCTCAAGTTCCTGCTCCTTTGCTCGAGAACCCAGTTCAAGTTCCCGCAAAACTATATCAAGGGAATTTGAAGCGACCCGCGCCATAAAATTGGTTCTACCAGCAGTTTCGGACATGACCTCTGTTCGTAAAAAGTCCCGCACACTACTGATCAGCTCATCGGTTCGGGGCATGTCAAGGTTGTCCTGCTTCAATTCAGCCTCAATCAACTGCACATCTCCCTTTATCAGCAAGTTCACACAGTCGATTTGACATTCCGAGGAACGACGGCCAATGCCAGGACGCTCAACTGTTTTGTCGGGCCCAGTTCGATAATGTTCCGCCATACCAAGACATCCGACTGCCCACCAGAAAGACCCAAAAACCTCCCAATACTTGACTCGCGCCTTATCAACCTTGATGCCAGAGACTTCTTCATACCCGCGAAACAAATCTTCATATTCACCAAACCCCCCAACAGGACCAGCGCCACCAAAACGCCAGGAGTTTACGCAAATCCAACCCAGATCCCGCATGGGGTCGCCTATGTGTGCCAATTCCCAATCGAGTACTGCAATGATGCCTTCTTCATTGATCATGAAATTGCCATTTCGAAAATCATTATGAACAAGACAGAACGCCTCGTCTGTCGGCAGATTCTCGAGCAGCCATTGCGCCGTGTAGTCAATCATCGGCCATGGAGAGTTGAAATCGATATATCTGTTCCAGGTCTGCTCAACAAACTCCCTCGGAGAGATCACGGCAAGCTTTTTCTCTAGACCGGTTCCAACAAGGTCAATCTGATGGATGCGTGCGAGATTTTTACCGCATTCATAGGCCAGCTTTTCTCTAACGGCACCATACTGGGGCGCCCTGTTGATCCTTGCACCTAACGCTTCACCTTCGAGCCAGGACATAATAAAACCATCACCCAGCCCGTCTTCATCCTGAAGAACATAGTAAACTTGCGGCACCGGCACAGAGGCAGTGTGCGCGCACTGCATCAGCAGGGCTTCGACATCGAGCCCCGGATGGCCTGGTAGAGGCTCAACCTTGACACCGCCGGCGGCCCTTCGCATCGCTAGCAGCCGCTCTCCGCTGTCAGTTTCGATTCTAATACGGTAAGTTTCCTGACTTGCGCCCCCGGACAACCGCTCAACACTGAGGAGCTTCCGGCACTCCGCCACATGTCGATCAAGGACCTGGCCTATCGCCAGGTCAAGACCTTGCTTGTCAACATCAACATTTGACATGCTAATCGTCCGACACGCCCTTGGGTTTCTGTTGACTCATGAAGCCAAACATATACCCAGCAATACGGCGCATTTGAATTTCTTCGGCGCCCTCGGTGATTCTATAGCGACGATGATGCCGATATATATGTTCAAACGGCTTATGCCTTGAATAACCCAAACCACCGTGGGTTTGCATCGCCCTATCGGCAGCGTCGCAGCACAATCTGTTAGCAATATAGTTACACATCGACACCTTGTCAGAGACTTCAAAGTTCCCGTATTTGTCCATCTGCCAAGCGGTCTTGTGAATCAGGGCACGCAGCATTTCCGCCTGAGACTGAAGCTCGACCAAAGGAAACTGTACACCCTGGTTTACCGCTAACGGCTTACCAAAGGGTTTACGCTCCTGAGCATATTTGACCGACTCGTTGATACAAAATTGCGCGGCACCAAGACTTGAAGCGGCTTGTCTGATTCTGTTCTCGTTGAAGAAATGCTGAACAACCTGTAACCCGCGTCCTTCACCGCCAAATATTGCGCTGTTATCTACGTAGACCTCATTCAGCGACACCGTGCCGTGATCAGTTGGCATGTTGAAGGTCCAGAGCATTTCCTCAATCTTAAGACCTTCCGAATTCATAGGAACCAGAAACGCCGTGATGCCCATACCGTCACCGGCCTTTCCGCTAGTTCGTGCCATGATCATGTCGTAAGGAGCTTTATGGATTCCGGTATTCCACGTTTTTGCACCATTAATCCGCCAGCCATCACCATCGCGAACCGCCGTCGTTTCCATATGCGTTGCATCGGAACCATGGTCTGGCTCAGTAATACCGAAAGCAAAACCTCGCTTTCGTTCGAGCATTTCAGGTACCCACTCCGCTTGTTGCTCCGGCGTACCATAGTTAAGCATCAACAACAGTCCAACACTGTTGCCAACAATAGAATGCTCGTTTTGTAAATCGTTATGCAAACCAAGCCCTCGCGACGCAAGGTGCTCACGAATGATCGCCATACCAAGATTATTGCCGTTCTTACCGCCGTATTCAGACGATAGCGCATATCTGAAGTGACCCGCGACATCAGCTTTAGCTTTGGCTGTTTCTAGCAAAGCCTCCCACTCATCATTAGGTAACCCGCCACGTTCCCAATCAGTCCTTGCGTCCTCGCGTCGATGATCGAAGAAGCGGATATTGTCATCTTTTTGTTCTAACGGAATAATTTCGTTCTCGATAAATTCATCGAGTTCTGCCAGATAAGCTTGGAGGTCAGCTGGAATATCATGATCCATGGTTGGTTTCCTGTTCGTTAAAAAGTAGTAATTGAAAATTGGTAACATTCTATTGAAGTGGCTTGAAACTATACACTCGTCGTGCCCAGCGCAACAATTTATATAACCTTGATTACAGTTTCCCTGAATATTGCAATAGAATGCACTATTCCCGATGGAGAGACTGAACTCTAGGGAAATTAATTTCGGTTGGAAAACAAGAGCGAAAAAAGCATGCCTGAACAGAATGTTAAATGGCCGTTTTTACCGGCACAAACGCCCACTGAAATCACTCATGCGGAGGGCGCATATCTCTATCGCAAGGACGGCAAAAAAATTCTCGACGCCGCCGGTGGCGCTGTCGTCGCCAACATTGGTCATGGCCGCCCTGAGGTAGCTGATGCGGTAAGGGGTGCATTAGTTAACGCTTCCTATGTCATCCCGCTCTGGCTCACCCCCGAACGTGAAAATTTGGTCAACGAACTGACTACCCACTGGCTACCGAAGCACCTGAACCGCATTCATCTCGCCTCAGGCGGCTCTGAAGCCAACGAAGCGGCTGTTAAAATAGCGATCCAGTATCATGCCAGTCAAGGCAACCCGAAGCGGCACAAAATATTGTCTCGCAGTCTTTCTTATCATGGTACGACAATCACCACGGCCGCTATTTCAGGCCATTTGAGCCGCAAGAAAGGACTTGAATCCATTCTTGATACATACCATCAGATCAAAACGCCAAATCCGCTTAGATGTCCACTCGGCCGACATCACGAAGATGCAACAAGTTACTATATCGACGATCTGAAACAGACCATTGAATCGGTCGGGGCTGAAAATATCGCTGCGCTCATTGCCGAGCCTATGAATGGCTCCAGTGGCGGCGCAATCATGGCGCCACCGGGTTACTGGGCACAGGCGCAGAAAATTCTGAAAGACAATGGCATTTTACTCATTATGGATGAGGTCATGACCGGATTCGGGCGCACCGGAGATCGGTTTGGCTGTGAGACTTTTGGCATAGAACCCGACCTGATGGTCGCCGGTAAAGGTATGGCAGGTGGCTATGCTGCTATTGCTGGTGTTTATGGCAGAGAGGAGATCGCTGACTCGATCAGCGCCGGTGATCTGCAGGTCATGTTCCACACCTTCGGTGCGTTACCTCAATCCTGCGCCGCGGCAACCTGCGTGCTTGAGATTCTAAGAAGAGAATCCCTGCTCGAGAAGTGCAAGTCGACCGGTATCACGCTACTCAATCGTCTTCAGGACCAGTTTTCTCAACATCCATTGGTTGCTGAGATCAGAGGACAAGGGATGCTCATCGGCATCGAAGTTGTCAAAGACCGGGACACGCTCGAACCATTTGCCCGAGGCGAAGATATCACAAACAAAATGATGGCAACTGCGATGGAGGCGGGTGTCTTTTTCTATCCTGGCGGTACGGGAGAATACAGAGATATTCTATGCATTGGCGCGCCGTACATTATCGGCGAAACCGAAATTGAACTCATGGCCCACGCCCTTGACAAGGCATTGGCTGATATCTCATCAAAGTGAGAAACGCCCCGGCATGACACTAGTTAAAAAGCGCCGCGTATTCGCCGTAACCTTCATTTTCTAATGCGGCCCGGGGAATAAACCTCAAAGATGCGGAGTTCATACAATAGCGCAATCCGGTTGGCCTGGGTCCATCATTAAATACATGTCCAAGGTGTGAATCGCCAATCGCGCTACGGATTTCAGTGCGAGGCAATAGCATTTTGTAGTCTTTTTTCTCAACGATGTAGCGATTATCAATCGCACGATAGAAACTCGGCCATCCTGTCTTCGAGTCATATTTGTGGGTAGAGCTGAACAGAGGCTCTCCGCTGACGATATCAACATAAATACCCTCGTCTTTTTGCTCCCAATAATCATTACGATAAGGGCGCTCTGTGCCTTCATGCTGAGTAACATCGTACTGAAGTGGCGTCAGCATCGACTTAATCTCTGATTCCGACGGTCGCTTGTATTTGCCGTCACTCATCGTTGCTATATTACCGGTTGAATCACCCGACCCACCGGCACCCTGGACACACCCACTCAAGAACCCAATTGCAAATAGGATTGATATCGCCGCGATGAGAGTTTGACTCATAGTTACACCTTTAACACTTTGTAAAATCATACTTATGTGACCCGTAATTGCGGACAATGTTCTAATTATCGGCAAATATAATTGAAGGAAAGCGTTCTACCGACAGACGGTTAATGTTTGAAGTTCAAAAACAGGGACATTGAGGAATTGCGGTGGTCAATCCCCGTTGATACTCTCTCCCTGAACCGTTGAAACTCTCTCCCTGAACCGTTGAAACTCTTGGTAAGAACCGTTGAAACTCATGGTAAGAACCGTTAAAAAAAATTTTACAAGCACCTTTGAGATCCTAGCCCGATGCCCGTAACCGACACTGAAGCAATACTAACGCCTGATAGTCAAACAGCCAACCCACCTTCAGAGATTCGCCAGCCAAGCCTATTACACGCGCTGGTCTGCTTTCTGCCAATTGTCGGATTTATTTCGCTCGGCCTGTTCGTGTTTGGCATCAGTCTTCACACGATAATTTTCGCCTGCCTAATCTGGGCGGTTACCAACACAGCAGTGCTTAAATACGGTTATGCTGAAATTCAAGAAATGATGAGCCAAGCCATCACCCGGGCATTACCCGCGATATATATCTTCATTCTTATCGGTATGGTGATCGCAAGCTTCATGCAAAGCGGCACAATCGCCATGCTAATTTATTATGGTCTGGGGATACTGGAACCGTCGTTTTTCCTATTTAGCGGGCTACTACTTTGTTGCCTCATGTCGGTAGCCACAGGCACCTCGTGGGGCACAGTGGGTACCTTAGGTGTCGTGTTTATTGGCATTGGTGAGGCTCTTCAAATACCACTGCCTATTGTCGCTGGTATGATCGTCTCGGGCGCAACCTTTGGCGACAAAATGTCTCCAGTGTCGGATACGACAAATCTTGCAGCGATGAGTGCAGAGACAAACCTCTATACTCATATTCGAACCATGTCGATCACAACAGTGCCGACCCTAATCATCGTCTCATTGATATTGCTATTCTTGGGCTCGTTCTATGCCGATAACCGCTTACCGAGCGTAAGCATTGCCAATATTAGAGAAGCACTCGACAAAGCTTATCATCTTAACCCCGTAGTCACCCTCTTGCCGCTCGCTGTCATGCTTGGAATGAGCCTGAAACGCTATTCCCCCCAAGTGAGCATGACCGGGAGCATCGTCACTGCCACAATCATCGCGATCGCCTATCAACAATCATCTGCTGTCTCAGTGGCAAATGCGCTCTGGTCGAATACGCCGGGTACGACCGGCATCGAGTCGATCGATAATCTCTTAGGTCGTGGCGGCATTACAAGCATGAGCTGGACGCTGCTACTCTCGCTAATGGCTTTGGCCCTGGGCGGAGTATTATTCGGCGGAGGATTTCTGGCGGTATTGCTTTCTGGCATGATAAATCAAATTAAACGCACGACATCGCTTATTGGTCTGACAATTGCCTCAGGCTTCGTTGGAAATATTGCGATGGGGGAAGCGTATATCAGCATCATTCTAAACTGCCAATTATTCAAGGGTTCGTTCGAAGCGATGAAACTCGATTCAAGCCTGCTATCCCGCAGCGTCGAAGAAGGTTCGACTGTTACAACCGGGCTTATTCCCTGGACCACCGCCGGCGCTTTTTATGCGGCGACGCTGGGCGTCCCGGTCCTTGATTATCTTCCCTATGCTTTTTTTAACTACCTCACTCCGGTTGTCTCTGTTTCAATGGCTGCGCTTGGACTTGGCCTACTCGGAAATTTGGCAAAAAGACAAAACTCAGCCATTTGACAGTTAATACGCAGGAACTTTCTTCTACTAAACGAACATCATTCATCGAGCAAATTAATTTATGGATCCAATAAGCCAGGGAGTACTGGGTGCGTCGCTGCCGCTAGCGAGCAACAAGAGCATTATAAAAAGTGAACACGTCAAAACCGTGGCATGGCTAGGTTGCATCGCAGGGATGTCGCCGGATATCGATGTTTTAATTCAATCCCCCACCGACCCCATTTTGTTTCTCGAGTACCATCGTCAATTTACCCACTCGCTTATTTTTATACCCATCGGTGCTCTGATTTGCTCTATCCTTTTTTATCGATGGTACAAACGCGCACTGACATTCAAACAGGGATATCTCGTCTGTTTGCTCGGGTACGCAACTCATGCCTTGCTCGACGCATGCACAACCTATGGCACCCTTTTACTCTGGCCCTTTTCGGATTTACGTATTGCATGGAACAATGTCTCAGTAGTGGACCCAATATTCACAATACCTATCATCATATTGGTGATCTTGAGCGTCAGAAAAGCTAACCCGGTTTTTTCAAAGATTGCTTTGGTTTGGGGAATTAGCTATTTACTCATCGGTGTGCTGCAGAGGGAACGCGCTGAACTTCTAGGTTGGGATCTTGCGCAAAGCCGCGGCCACACACCCGCTCGGCTAGAGGCCAAACCAGGCTTTGGAAATCTGTTGCTGTGGAAAATCGTGTATGAAACGAACGACCGGTTTTACGTTGATGCCTACCGCATGGGTGTTAAGCCACAACTTTATAAGGGTGACAGTGTCAGAAAACTGGATATGGCCAGAGACCTTCCATGGTTGGAGGCCGACACCCAACAGGGTGATGACCTCAGAAGGTTTAAATGGTTCTCTAATGACTATCTAGGTATCGATCCGAACAATCCTTTGTATATTATCGATATCCGATACTCCATGCTGCCCAATCAAATCGACCCTTTATGGGGCATTATTCTGAACCCAAATGCCGGTCCCGAGGAACACGTCATTTATCAGGCCGACAGATCTGGCTCATCCGAACGGCTTGAGCAACTAGTCGCTATGCTGGTTGGCACTGCTGAAGAGACAACAAGTGAGATCATCGATTAATCCAAGCCCACTCGTCAGAGATTCTCAATAGTTGCGGTCCCCAGCAGATAGTGCTTGAATCTTCAGGGCATAAACAGCGAGGGTAAAAATAATGCAGGCAGCAATTACGGGGGAATGGCGCAGACCGGTAAATACCGCTGCTCACCAAAAAGGTGGCATTCACGATGACGACACAGCAACGGATCTTGGATTCAGAGGTGGTACCGTAGCCGGCGCGATACATATGGAACAATTTCCACCCCTGCTACTTAAGATGTTCGGTGCGGATTTTTGGCAGACAGGTACACTCTCCATGTATTTCAGAAGCGCAACCGTGGATCGAGAGCCCGTGAGATGTCTAACGACTGAGCCAGAGCGAGTCGGCAACATCCGGCGAACAAACGTCTGGATGGAGAAAGAAGACGGTACTATCGTTGCATCGGGAACCGCGTCCTGTGGCGGACATGATGAGAAATCCGAGCTACGTAGGAAACTAGAGTCCATTCGGCCAATTTCAGAGTTGCGTATATTAAAGAACCTGAAAGTTGGCGCGCGGTGTGAGGATCAACGATGTTTCGTTGAAAACTCATTTCTGGACGCCCAGCTTGGCGTCATTACAGAACCTTTGTCATGTTACAAGACATCAAATGAATTCAGCGGAAGAGTACTTCCCGTCACCCAGGTGGTCAGAGCTTTTGACCCGCCCGAGGTAGCGTTAATTACCGAGGTGGAACCGCCTTTCGTCGGTTTGTATGGCGCGATTGAAATCGAGTTTATCAACGGCCCAGTTTTAGCCGAGACGGAATATAAGGGCAGTGGTGAAATCGTTGGACTATCTGACAGTCCACAAACGGAAATACTCTGGCGTGACTCTATACTAATGACTGATAAGCCGATTGCTCGCATGTTAAAAATGGACCGGCTAATGAAAAACTCATCGCCGCGATGGGACTAAAACTGCACGACGTATAATCGAACACCATGCAGAAGCGGGCTACCGCTTCTGCATCTTCTCTAACATCGCTTTCATCTGCTCGTGCATGACATTTACACCCTGAAGCGGCCGCACCATCACTTTAAATTCAGTGATTTTACCCTCGTCGTTACACGTAATAATGTCGACACCATTGACATATTTTCCATCAACTTCAGCCTCAAATTCCAATACCGCGTGATTACCGGCAAGTACTTCTTTGACGTACTTGAACTTAGACGCGCTCGATTCTAAATCCTGCAATTTTTTTTCGGCAGGGTCCGAGCTATCGCCAAAGGTATTTCCCGCCGCTCCCAAATACATTTTCGTGATTGCTTTGCCCTTCTGGGGAGTAAAAACGATCGGTGAATAAAACTCGACGTCATCGGCGAGCAGCTCGTCCAAACCTCCGGGAAACTCTCCCTTCAAATGCAAATGCCAATTCTTCATCAACTCATGAATCACTTTATTTTCACCTTCAATCATGTCTGTATCGATTTATTTCCACTATCGACCTGCGCAAATAGGGGAATGTTACGGGAGTCTCTTGCCGCCACATAAAACCTGATATTGCTCAACACTGCAAGACACAGTATTGATTTCAATTTATACGGAATCCGCAAATCTGTTACGATCATAATTTGGTTGCGAAAACTTTACCGATATTACCGCCGGGCTGGACCTTGCCATGGCTTATAAAGTTTCCGCATAGCTGCCATTTTAACGATGGGTGATCAAATCGATGACGCTAAAAAAGCATGCCTTAAATAAGGATTTTATCTGGCAAAATACCAACGGGCCTTTTGTGCTAATTTCTGATCAGCAGGCGCAGCAATGGAACCAGAGCGGGTTCTTTGTGTTGGAGGACGTACTGCCCGCTGATTTGATCACATCGGTAAAAGCCGCCATTGACCCCATGGAGGCAAAAACAAATGCCTTTCTGCGCACCATTGAGGATAAGCGAAAATTTATCGCCAGAGCTGACGAAATAACATTTGCGCTTCATCCGGTTCTCAAAAGCGAAACTGTGAAAGATTTTTCGATGCACCCTGTATTTGCAGGTCTCTGTCTGGATTTGCTGGGCCCAACTTCGCGCTTATACTGGGATCAAGCCGTTTATAAAAAGCCCTATTGCCCAGAGGAGTTCCCTTGGCATCAAGACAACGGCTACAATTTCGTTAGCCCACAGGACTACCTGACTTGCTGGGTACCGCTGGTTGATGCAACGGTAGAAAATGGTTGCCCTTGGGTAATGCCAGGCATTCACAAGACCGGCACCATTGAACATTGGCAAACAGACCTGGGTTGGCAATGTCTCAAAGGCATGGTTGACGCAGTGCCGGTAGAAGCTAAAGCCGGCGATATTATTGTGTTTTCTTCTTTAACACCTCACCGAACCGGACCAAACCAGACAGACATCGAAAGAAAGTCCTATATATTGCAATACAGCCACGATGGTTCAGTCATGCATACTGACGATGATCAACAGGTACCACAAGACAACCCGGACCGACAATTTTTGGTCACTGAGAACGGCACCCAGCTCGGGTAAAAGGGATCGATAGAAACACCTAAGGAAACGAAACTGTGGAAAGCAATGTGCAAATGACAATTGATAAGAACAAAGTTGTGGCGTTCAGTTATGTATTAACAGATGAAAGTAGCAATGAGCTGGAAAGAAGTACGTCCGAAGACCCAATGGTCTACCTGCACGGGCATAGAAACATGATGGCTGGCGTTGAAGAGGCACTCGCGGGAAAACAAGAAGGCGACGCACTTAACGTCACACTACCACCGGAGCGCGCCTATGGTTTGGTCAAAGAAAATGCCACCCAGCGAGTGCCGATTAAACACCTGCTGACGAAACACAAGAAGTACAAACCTGGCATGGCAGTTAAAGTAAATACCCAGCAGGGCGCGCAGGATGTGGTCATCAAAAAGGTTGGACGGTTTAATGTTGACGTCGACACCAACCACCCACTGGCCGGTAAAACTGTCACCTTCGAAATCAATATTTTAAAAGTGCGGGAGGCAACACCCGGAGAAATCTCCCATGGCCACACCCACGGGATTGATGGTGCTAACCATCACCATTAGATCGTCACTGCGAATTGCAGGGCTAGCAGACTCCATTTTGTTTTAGTCCTTTGATCTTTTCGGCGTCAAAACCTAACGATTCGAGTATTTCTTGCGTATTCTGGCCTAATAACGGCGGAGTATTTCTCACCGCTGGCCCATCTGCATCAAGCATGTAACCTGCTTTCACAACGGTGAATTCCCTCGTTGGGTCAGCGGGATGTGGCAGCGTCTCGAATACCTCTCTATTCTCGAACTGAGGATCTTCCATCACTTCCGGCAGTCCCCTGATCTCCGCAGCAGGAATCCCCAGAGCAGCGAGTTTATCTAGCCAATAAGTTGTCGTTTCAGTTTTGATAGCGGCTGCAACAAGCTCCCCTACAATTTCCCCATTTTTGATACGGGACTCGGGCGTGGCAAATGCCTCAAGGGTCAACTTTTCCGTTTCTCCCATTGCTTCAAACAGCCTTTCCACCTGCTGTTGTCTTAGCGCCGTAATCTGAATGTAGCTATCGCTGGTCGCGAATACATTAGCCGTCGGCTGTTGAGTAGGTGAGGAATTTCCTCTTAGACCTACAAGATTACCTTGGTTTAAATAGTTGCTGTATTGTGACGCCTGCATCACGATTGCTGTGTCCATCATCGCGACATCGATTCGCTGACCCAGTCCGGTTTTCGCCTTTCTGTGCAAGCTCGCTGCTATGGAGAAAGCAGTGTTTAATGCTGTCGACATGTCTACAGGCATATAACCTGCCCTTGTTGGACCTGTTTCAGCATGCCCATTCTGTGACATCATGCCTGATGCCGCCTGCACTGCACCGTCATAGGCTGCCTCTCCAGCCTTGGGTCCAGTTTGACCATAGCCGGTGACTGAACAGTAGATCAGGTCTGACTTGATAGTTTTGAGAGTATCAAAGCCTAGTCCCATGCGCTCCATGGTGCCCGCTTTAAAATTCTCAACCACAACATCCGCATTAGCGACCAGCTGTTTAACAATCTCAACGGCTTCCGGCGCTTTAAGATTAAGCGTCAGGCTTTGCTTGTTCAAATTCATACCCAAAAAAGACGGTGATAACCCTAAATCCTCTCCGAAATTCATCAGACCTCGCGTCTGATCACCGCCTTCCGGTTGTTCGACCTTAATCACCTCTGCTCCTAACAGCGCCAACTGCATCACCGCGAACGGTGCGGCAAGAACCTGGGAGAAGTCGATAATGCGAATCCCTTCAAATGCTTGAGGCATAGTATTCCTTTCCTTCGTTAAATGGGTGCTCAGGTTATCTAATAGGGCTATTCCTAACAGCTATTTCAAAAGATTCACGCGAGCTTCAGTCAACACTTTACCCTCTCGTATCAACCCAATGCTTTTCCATGGGAATGCAGCAACCGTGAAGGTATCAACCCAAGATATCGGCCGGCGAAAGTAGATCGACATATCAAAAGCGTCAGCCAAATGCTCTCGCCAAAGGGTGTGAATCAGATAGTGTACACCGATTCCTCCAACTATAATGGGCGCTAATGAGCGCTCGAAAACCGGCGCTGTTTGCAGAGGCCATATCGTAATGGATGCTATTGCCTGTCGAGGAATACGCTTTTACTAACTCAGGTGTTAGCACAAAGGTACGCAATGCTTTGAGGTCGCTCACCATTTACATCTTCACATTGCCCTAACTTTTCTCTCTGTATCGCTTCCGTTACCACAATCTGCGTTGGCGTAAATTGAAACCCCACTGTTGGTTCCCGCCGCACACCTTTGATCTCCACACCTAGCTCTAGGCTTCCGATCCGCTCGATGACCCAAAAGCCAGCTCGATACCTTCTTTTCCAAGTTCCACCAACGGCAACGTCCGTGCTTCTTCTTCGGTAAACCATTCACAGCGATCTGTGGTGCCATCTTGTTCAAACCGCAATTCACCACCGGCTACTTCTGCTAGGTACACTATTCGAATCGAGTGCATATTACGCCCGCCAAACTCCCGTTGAAGTGAATGAGCATCCACAATGACTTTGGGTATCACGTGCAATCCAGTTTCCTCTTCGACTTCCCTGACCATAGCATCCGCGGGCTGTTCGCCAAACTCGATGCCGCCACCCGGCAAAGTCCAGTTTCCTGCAAATCCTGGTACCTGGCTCGAAAGCCTGCAGAGCAGGACCCTGTTTTCATCCATGAGAATGCCATAAGCCCCGATTCTTGTTACTTCCACAATGATTTCCCTGGCTTGTCTTAAGGTTAGGCGCAGCTTGCTACGATCATTTTGATCTGGCGCAAGGTAATGGGTTTTGTCGCGAGGCATGATGCCACATTTATCCAATGAGGTGGATGAGGTGAGCGGAGAAAATACGCGGGCAAAAGAACTGATAAAACAGGCAATTGTGGAAGCAGAGGCATCACCCTCGATGAGTTCTGACTCAATGGCGCTGGCGATTTTAAGCCAAGTTCTCACGATGCTGAACGAGACGAGGTCAAGAAGAGATCTTGAGCAGTACATTGAGTACGATTTGGACAATATGATCGAATCAGACATGGTAATCACCAGACAATAAGGGGCTTCTTAGTCTGCCGCTGGCAGATTAGACAACGCTGACCGGGCAAAACAACCATCGTATAATTGGCGCTTAGGTTTACCCTCATGCTGTGAGGATCCGAACTTAGCATGAGATTTTTCAAGCCTGTCAGTAAAACCGCTAATCGAGTGGTGACCAACACATGATTTATAACTATACTGCGCTGCAACATAGTAAGTTTTGGAATTGGAGTTTGAATGTTGTCACTCAAAGCCAGCCACTCCCGGTTAGACCGGGAGCTTCGTCGCGCAACCAGTTATGAAGAGTGGAAAGAGTCTGCCTTGGCCCATGATGAAGCTACGGGTATGGACAAATGGAAGCTCGAGCCAACTTCCAACCAGTACGACTACGCCAATATTCAGTATCGGGTTGATGAACTTAGAAAACTCCGTGCTAATCACGACGATGTGGGCCTTTTATTCGCATTAAACGAGGGGATTCACGGTAATCAGGGTGGCATAGGCAGTGCAGCCATGTATGAGAAGGCAAAAATCGGGACGAAAAAACTGATTACTGATTATGTGGATGAAGTGGTTGATGCGCTTCATCACATCGAAACGCTGCCTGAGACGGAAGAACTGAATCACGAAGACAAAATAGATTTCTTTCACCGTGCACGTCTCTGTTTCGGTCGTTCTGCGTTGATGATGAGCGGTGCAGGTTCTCTTGGGCATTTCCATCATGGCGTGGGTAAAACGCTCATCGAACAGGACCTTTTACCCGATGTGATTTCCGGCTCTAGCGCTGGATCGGTGTTTGCCTCATTGCTCGGCACGCACACAACCGATGAATTACTTGAGCTTTTTGAAACGGACCTGTTTCAGTCGCCATTCGATGAACAACCAAGACAACAACCCTGGGGGCTCGTTCGCCCTCAGGTCGATCCAGATCAGCTCAAATTGATGTTGGAGAGATTCATACCAGACATGACATTTCAGGAAGCCTATGAGAAAACCGGTCGATCGATCAGTGTCACTATCGCGCCACATGAAGAGCATCAAACCTCAAGATTAATGAACGCGGTAACATCTCCTAACGTTTATATTAGAAGCGCGGTCATGGCATCGTGTGCTGTACCAGGCGTTTTTCCGCCAGTGATGTTGATGGCCAAAAATGTCTACGGTGAACCGCAACCATATTTGCCTAACAGGCGTTGGGTTGACGGCGCCGTGACAGACGACTTGCCTGCGAAACGGCTATCTAGACTCTACGCCGTCAACCACTATATTGTGAGTCAGGCAAATCCGCTTTCGCTGGCAATGCTAAGCACAGACAAACTCATTCCACTACCTAGTGGCACCAAATCGGTCATGCGTCACGCGACGCGGGAGATGCTTAAGACGAGCGAACAGTTCAGTAGAAAATATCTCCGCCAGATCCCCAGCGCGGGCCAAGCAATGAGCATGTTCTACTCGGTCATGGCTCAGGATTACACGGGAGATATCAACATCGCCCCAAGCTTTAACTTTGTGGACCCACAAAAATTACTGGCGCAATTGTCAGCTAAAGAAATCGAAGAGCTGGTTTCTGAAGGGGAGCGTTCCACTTGGCCACAAATAGAACGAATTCGCATCTCGACTAAAATCGGGCGTACGCTGGATAACATCCTCGACAACCATACCAATCACAACATCAAGAAATTTTACAAGAAGCGTACCCGAAGCACGAAGCAGGCAAACACCTAACGCGCAGCGCGGGCGCCGTTCAATTTCACTAAAGGGAATTCGGCCGTCCAGCATAATCGTGTTCCAGCCGGATTCGTTCTCAGCCAAGCTTGCGAACATCTTCTTACCATCCTTAGACACCGCGACACCAAGACGCCGCTACAAAAAGGGAAAGTCTCAATAGCTTCGGATTTTGAAAGCTGATACTTTTTGCCTGCTCCATTTTGTCACTTGATCGACGCGAAACAAGGCTCACCAAGCAACCGGCATCAATCACCGGTGTTGTTGGATTTCCTCGCTTTGCGCGGCTTTCTATCTTGGGCGCCAGATTTTTTACTTTTTGCGCTGGAAGGTGATTTTCCCTTTGAGGGCTTTTCAGGTATGCCTTCTTTCAGACGAACAATCTCAAGCTTACGACCACAGACCCAGGTTTTTTTCAGATCCCTGAAGATGTCTTTCGGCATACCCATCGGCAAGTCCACAAGACTGTGATCTTCCTGGATATTAATATGGCCAATATGCTCAGCATCGAGCCCAGCCTCATTGGCGATAGCACCAACAATATTACCGGGTTGAACATCGTGCACATGACCCACAGCAACCCTAAACCTTTCCATACCTTCCGGGGGACCTTGGTCCTTTTTACGGTGAGTCCGGTTTGTTTCCCGACTGTTAGATTCACGCGGACCACGTTCAGACCGGTTCTCGTTGCGACGCGGTTTTCTGGCATTTTCTTCAACATGCCGTTCTTTAACTTTGCGTGCCTTTTTTTCGACCAACAACAAGGAACGATCGCCCAACGACATTTTTGCAAGCGCCGCGGCTATTTCTAGCGCCGGCACGTCGTGTTCTTGTTCAAATTGCTCAAGAATACCCTGCATAAACTCTAACCGGCCACCTGCCAAGGTATCGCTGATACTCTGTTTAAAGTCAGCAATCCGCTTATTGTTCACCATCTCGGTTGTTGGTAGCTCAAGTGGTTCTATCTGCTTTTTGGTCGCACGCTCAATCGCTTTCAACATGCGCTGCTCCCTCGGGGAGACAAACAAAATTGCGTCACCCGTTCGACCCGCTCGTCCGGTTCGACCTATTCGGTGAATATAGGCTTCCGTATCGTAGGGGATATCGTAATTAACTACGTGGGTGATCCGATCAACGTCTAAGCCTCGCGCAGCAACATCTGTCGCAACAAGAATATCCAGCGAACCCTTCTTCAGCCTATCCACCATTTGTTCGCGGGTTTTCTGCATCATGTCACCATTGAGCGCCGCCGCAGAGTATCCGCGCGCCTCTAATTTTTCAGCAAGCTCAACGGTCTGCACTTTGGTCCTGACAAACATCAGCATTGCATCAAAGGTTTCAACCTCCAGTATGCGCGTGAGCGCATCAAGCTTATGCATATTGCTAACCTGCCAATAGCGCTGACGAATCGTATCAGCAGTAGCAGTTTTGGTTTTTATCCTTATTTCCTGCGGATTGTTTAGATGCTTATCCGCTATTCTCTTGATTTCCTTTGGCATTGTGGCGGAAAACAACGCTATCTGTCTGTCCTGCGGCGTTTGCTCTAACACCCACTCAACATCCTCAAGAAAACCCATGTTTAGCATTTCGTCAGCTTCATCAAGCACCAACGCCTGCAGCTTATCGAGCTTGAGCGTACCCTTTCGCATGTGGTCCATCACTCTTCCCGGAGTTCCCACGACGACTTGAACACCGCGCTTTAGCGCTTTGATTTGACCAAGATAAGGTTGCCCGCCATAAACAGGAAGCACATGAAAACCTTTAATTTTTGATGCATAACGCTGAAACGCTTCTGCCACCTGAATTGCAAGTTCTCTGGTGGGTGCGAGCACCATAACTTGCACATTTTTGGACTTCATATCCAGCCTAGAAAGCAGCGGCAACGCGAATGCAGCTGTTTTTCCGGTCCCTGTCGGCGCATGTCCCAACACATCCGTACCGTCGATGAGATGAGGGATAGTTTGAGCTTGGATCGGCGATGGAATTTCGTAACCTACTTCGTTCACCGCGGCGAGTACATCACTCGCAAGCCCAAGTTCATCAAATGAGGTCGAGGGAGCTTCTAAATCGGACATTAAGGACACCTGGAAGGGGAAATATGCATTAATCGTCGTTATAGACGAGGGGCCGTGCAGCGGCGCAAGTTTACTCGCCTGCGAAGGGAATACAATCATTGTTTTCACTTATGGCCAGCGTCTTCAAAGCGCCTTATTGCCTATTTTTCCGGCCTTTGGAACAGCTTTCCGCGACTGAGGACGCTTCCCCGGCAAATGCTGCGGTCAACGATGTACGGAAGTGCAGGCTTGCAAGCTGATAGGTACCGTCACTAAACGGGGCGGTCGGTATATAGCCAGACATGCAAATGCAGCCAAAACGCCCGGTCGAAGGACAAGCCTATGCCGGTTGACCTTGCTAGGCATTCCGAATCGTTAATCCACCGTCTACAGGCAAGGTTACCCCTGTCATGTACTGAGACGCAGGCAACGCAAAATTCAGCGTTGCGTGGGCCACCTCTTCCGGCTCAGCGTAGCGTTTGAGCGCGGTTCGGCGACGGGCGAATATCGCCTTATTCTCTTCTGGGATCGCTGACGTCATACCGGTATTTATGGGTCCTGGGCATACACAATTAACCGTGATGGCGTCGTCACCCAACTCGACCGCCAGTGATCGCGTCAGTCCTGTTACGCCCGATTTCGCGGCGGTATAAGGACTACCAAACTTAGTGGCTCCTAGCGCTTCTGTTGATGCGATATTGATAATTCGTGGATGCTCCGATTGCCGTAGATAAGGCAGAGATGCGCGAATGGTTAAGGTGTGTGCGGTTAATAGTACAGCAATACTTTTGTGCCAAAGCGCTGGGTAGTCTTCGGCATCTATTGCTGTGCCAAGCGATATACCGGCATTGTTAACCAGAATATCAATGCCACCAAAATGAGCAGCAATATCATCGAAGACAGTCTTTATCGCCTCGGCATCGGCCAGATCGAGCACCCATGCTTTCGCGCTCTTGCCTGCCTCGTTGATCGCTGCTACCACTTCATTGAGCGCACTTTCGGTTAGATCGATGGCCGCAACATGGGCACCCTCATCGGCAAAAAGCTCTGCTGTCGCCTTACCCATGCCACTGGCAGCACCGGTCACTACCACAACCTTTCCTTGCACTGATCGACTTAGTTTTGTCAGTCTCACTTAATATTCCTCCGAATCGATACCTGAATTCATCTCTAATGGATTAAAATAATCGGGTTAAAAACAACCACATCCGAGTGTGCACTATCTCCCTTGATTGACGCAAATGGGTTACCATCAGGTAACATATTCATGCAATCAACAATCTGGAAACACAATTGAAAGAACTGGCAAACAACACCCTAGCAAATTCGGCTCCAAGACTTAGTACCATCGAACTCAATAAAGAAGCGCTTAACTTCTCGATTGCACATTTTACGATCTTTAATGCCACTGAACGCGAAGACCTGCACGGCCACAATTATCAACTGGAGTGCAAGGCTACCGCTCCCTTGTCAGACACCGGCTTACTTTTCGACTATGCCATCTTAAAAAAAATGCTCCGGGCAATGTGTGATGAAATTGACGAAAAAATGATATTACCCTCTCAATCTCCTCACCTCAAAATAGAACACGGTAACGACTACACTTATGGCATTTTTAATGGTGAACGAATTCCGTTTCTACCAAGAGACCTGATAATTTTGCCGATTGCCAACAGTACAGTGGAAGAACTTTCTCACTATTTTTTAGATCGCGTGTTAAACCATCCTGACCTTGCTGATGCCGGCATTGTTGAACTTTATATCAAGATATTGTCCAGCCCTGGTCAGGGCGCCTCAGCACATTGGAGTCAAAATTGAAAACACTGATAATTACTGGCGCCAGCAAAGGTATTGGTTTTCAGGTCGCAAAAATGGCCGCTGAAAAAAGTTACCGCGTCATCAACATCTCACGTTCAGATGCTGCTCACGCCAGCATTGAAAATCACAACATCGATCTAGCAGCACCAGATGCCGCTGACAAGTTCGCTCTGCTTGTTGAGGAACTTCAAATCGACGGACATATCACGCTGGTCCATAACGCCGCTGAATTGAAGAGCGACTCAGCAGCCAATACCGCTACTGCTGACTTTAGGCACACGCTCGAATTGAATGTTGTTGCTCCTCATATTCTTAATCAGATCTTGATTCCAAAAATGACACAAGGCTCTGGCATCATATACGTTGGCTCAACACTTTCGGAAAAGGCTGTTGCTAATACTTATAGCTACGTTGTGAGCAAACATGCGCTCATCGGCATGATGCGTTCCACTTGTCAGGATCTTGCAAATACAGGCATACATACCGCATGTGTTTGCCCTGGGTTTACGGACACCGAAATGCTACGCGCCCATGTAGGTGAAGATGCGGAGATTATTGAAAGTCTTTCAACGTTAAGCACTTTTGGCCGTCTTGTGACGCCTGAAGAGATCGCTAACACCATCGTTTTCGCCGCGGAGAATCCTGTGATCAACGGTGCTGTCATTCACGCAAACCTTGGCCAAGTAGAACGATAACACTGGATTTACCCTACGCAAATTTAGAAGCCCTGAGGAAACACTGAAAAATGACATCTCTTCAAGATACAGGTCAGGCAGTTACTGCGAGAATCATATCGCCTGAACTGCATGAAAAACGTGAACGGGTATTTCTCATTCTCGCTGGGACATTTCTTAGCGCCATGACGATGCTGAACCTGATTGGTATTACCCGATTTATTGAAATAGGCCCACTCGCGGTTGCCGTTGGTGTTCTGCCTTACCCAATTACGTTTTTGTGTACTGATTTAATCAGCGAACTTTATGGCCGTGCTCGGGCCAACTTTCTTGTGACGGTAGGATTAGGACTCAACATATTTATCGTCGCGACTATGTGGGTAGGTAATATGATGCCCTCGGTCAGCCCGGAACTTCAGCCCCCCTGGCAACTCATACCACTGGCGGGCAGCGTCAGCCTGCCGAACGGAGAAACTGTCAGCGGATCAATTGAAATGTACTCTTTACTCTACGCCACAACGACAGGTGCTGTAACCGCTTCTATGATGGCTTACATCGCTGCACAATATTGCGACGTGTATATGTTTCATTTCTTGAAGAATCTAACGAATGGAAAGCATCTTTGGTTAAGAAATAATGGCAGCACCGTTATCAGTCAGGGTGTCGATTCATTCATGGTGGTCGCGGTGACATTTGGCGCGCAATTTTTGGCAGGGGCTATGACCGCAGGCACTTTATTCGTACTCATGGGTAGTAATTATGTACTGAAGTTATTGATTGCACTCGCAGACACATTGCCTTTCTACCTTGGCGTACACCACCTCAAAAAATATCTGGAACTGACTGATGAAGAACTATTAGCCCATGCCCGATAGACCGTGGTTACGTGAGTGAGCGATATAGATCGTGTGATGTCATACTGGATCGGAGAAGCCGCTGACGATGCAATGATTGCTGCGTCGAAAAGCAAACGATGGTTTATGAGCAGCCCCGCGGCAGATGACGCGATACGACGACAGTTCGGCGAGCTGCTACTGGCAGCAGAACAGGGTCAATTAACAGCATGGAAAAATAGCGTGCATGGATGTCTCGCGCTCATTATTCTACTCGATCAGTTTTCGAGAAACCTCTATCGAGGTCAAGCTCGGGCATTTGCGAATGATGCTGCCGCTTTGGCTATCTCACGTCAGGTAGTCGATGCGGAACAACATAAATCACTTAAGCCAGTTGAACAGGTTTTTTTATATATGCCATTCGAGCATGCTGAGTCATCCGCATTTCAGGAACAATCAGTCAAATTATTTCACGTGCTAAGAAGTGAAGCTGATCCAAAATGGCATCCTCAACTTCAAAGTTTTTTAGAACATGCGACTGAGCACCAGCAAATTATTAACCGATTTGGACGTTTTCCTCACAGAAATGCTGCTCTGGGACGCGCCAACACAAAAGAAGAATTAACCTACCTTCAAAAAGCAAAGACATTCGGACAGTAGGCCGACATTGCAACGCGTTCTACCCAAAAACACCATTAAAGTCGGAGCACATCCTTCCACACAAGATTCAAACAACAGCGAGTAACTCTATGGACTACCAACAAATAATTTACGATATAGATGAAGGCATATTGACCATCACACTAAACAGACCCGACAAGCTAAACGCATTCACAGGGCAGATGATGACGGAGATGATCAATGCGCTGGACCGAGCTGATGCCGACGACACCGTAAAAGCCATTATCGTTACAGGCGCGGGCAGAGGCTTCTGTGCCGGTGCCGACCTCTCCAGCGGTGCAAGCACCTTCGACGCCGACGCTGGCGCGCCGAAAGCAGCGCAAGAGGAAAAAAAGTCCATCGCAGATGGCGGGGGCTTATTAACCCTTCGAATTTTTGATTGCCTGAAACCCATTATATCGGCCTGTAATGGTCCAGCTGTAGGCGTCGGCGCGACCATGCAGTGTGCGATGGATATTAGATTGGCTTCTACTTCCGCAAAATATGGCTTTGTTTTTTCCAAGCGCGGTATCGTACCAGAGGCCTGCTCAAGCTGGTTCTTGCCTCGACTAGTAGGCATTAGTCAGGCGTTGGAGTGGACTTACACCGGCCGCGTTTTCAGCGCTGAAGAGGCGCTCGAAAAAGGTTTAATAAGAAGTGTGCACGAACCCGAAGATCTTTTACCCGCAGCAAGGAAACTGGCACTCGAATTTGCGGACCAGACTTCTTCTTTGTCCATCGCGTTGATCAGAAATATGATGTGGAAAATGCTTGGCGCTGATCACCCCGTGGTCGCCCACAACATTGATTCTCGAGGCGTAAACGCAATGGGTAAATCTACGGATGCAAAAGAAGGTGTTGCGTCGTTTCTAGAAAAGAGACCTGCGATATTTCCCGGCAAGGTGAGCGCTGAGATGCCTGAGTTTTTTCCCTGGTGGGAACACCGTGAATTTGAGTAACAGGTATTTTTGGCATGTTTCACGGTGACAACTACGACATTTAGATGCAGCGACCACCATCTACTTCAAGCGCAACACCGGTGATCATCGCGGCTTCATCACTCGCCAAATAGAGCGCTGTCGCGGCGATATCTTTCGGTGTTGAAAACCGTCCCAGGGGAATGGAAGACAGAAACTTTTCTCTGGTTTCTGGTGTATCGCTACCCATAAATGATGCTAGCAACGGCGTCTCGCCAGCGACCGGGCATATTGCATTAACTCTGATACGCTCAGAGGCAAGCTCAATAGCCATCGACTTTGTTGCCGTCACCATCCAGCCCTTGGACGCATTGTACCAAGTCAGGTGAGGTCTTGGACTTAAAGCCGCAGTGGAGGCGATATTGACTATCGCACCTGCAGCTTGCTGCTTCATCCAAGGTACGGCGAACTTACTCGTGTAGTAAACACTCTTCGCGTTGACGGCGAAGACCTTGTCGAAGTCTTTCTCTGATACGTCTTCTAGTAAGGCGGGAAGATGTGTTGTACCGGCGTTGTTGACGAGCACATCAAGTCGCGACCAACGAGTCTGCAAACGATCAAAGAGTTCTGCAACACTTTTACCGTCCGCCAGATCTGCATACTCAAAATGAACACGGTCCGACTTCAAAGATTCCATGTACGCCAACGCTGCCGTTTCGTCGAAATCAACGATAGTTACATTTGCTCCCTCCTCGAGAAACCTTGCAACAATCCCAGCACCAAACCCGGATGCGCCACCAGTTACGATTGTGTTTTTGTCCTGTAATTTCACTTTGCCTGCGCCCCTGTCAATAGTTCATGCGTTGCGAGCGCCATAACTTTGGCCGACTCAACCATATCTGCAATGCCAACGTATTCATTTGCCTGATGAGCAAGATCGAGAATGCCCGGCCCATAAGCAATACAATTCTCTAGCTTACCAATACGGTCAATATGTTTTTGATCATAGGTTCCAGGCGAAACAACGTATTCGGGTGCTCGACCAAATATTTGACTAATCGCGTGATCCACCGATTGAACAACCGCTGCATTTCTGTCAGTCATAGAAGGAATCACTTCAAACAGATCTCTCAACTCGTATGAAAAATTTTCCCTCGCCTTGGTTAGGCTTTCTAGTATTTCCAGCACTTCGGACTTGACTTCGATAAGTTCTTCTTCGATTAGAAACCTTCTATCTAATACAAGGCGACAGGAATCAGCAACCATCGGTGCAGGCAAACCAGAGAACCCCTCTTCCAATCCACCATGAACGGAATTAATGTTCAACGTGGATTGTTTTGCGCCATCCGGCACAACAGGCATCGACGTGACCTTCTGTTCCAGCAGGGGATAAAGCGTCGTTTCAAATTCGTTAAGTACGGCCGTCATATGACGAATAGCACTATCACCAAGGAAGGGCATTGAGCCATGGGCAACCGTGCCAAATGTTTCCAATTCTGACCACCACACACCCCGATGGCCAAGACAAATTCTATCTTTGTTCAAGGGTTCGGGAATGATCACATGATCAATTCTTGGCGCCGCCATCCAGCCTTTTTCCGCCAGGTAAGCAACACCACCGTAACCACCGGTCTCCTCGTCAGCAGTACCGGAAATTTCTATCGCACCTGGGAAATCGGGCATCCACTCAAGTAGCGCTTCAACCGCGATAATAGAGGCAGCAAGCCCACCTTTCATATCACACGTGCCACGACCATAGATTTTTCCATCCCGGACGACAGCCGCAAACGGGTCGTCGTTCCAGCCTTTCCCAGGAGGAACGACATCGATGTGCGAGTTGAAGTGAACGCAAGGACCAGGCCTGCTTCCTTCTCTTCTCGCGATAAGATTTAAACGAGGATATCGATCTGTATCTCCCGGCGTTCCTTCTGCTCGAATAATCTCGATTTGAAACCCTCGTGTCGAAAGCCTCGATTTCAGGAGTTCGATACAGTCTGCGTAATTGTCTCCCGGCGGGTTTATCGTTGGAATTTGTACAAGCGCCTGGGTCAGCGAAACCAAGTCATCTTGCTTATGCTCTATCAGAGCCAGCAGTTTGTCGACCGATGGTGTTAATCCAGCCATTTATCGCTCCAATCTTCAATAACATCGTCTATGTTCGTTTTGCCCATCGCTTCAGAGCACGACTGATAAGCAACAACTCGAACGTAGCGGTCACCATATCAGCAATACGAATCTTTGAACCCCGAATGTCACGCCAGGTCTGTAAGGGTATTTCAATAAAATCCTGCTCTGTGTATCTAGCGTCTTCAGAGGCGTCATTCAGCAACCGACCAATGAGTTCAACATCAAATGCCCAACGAGAAAGAAAGGGCTCGGATATCGATCTCACCAATACTTCACTTACACAAAAAGCTTTTGCACCACATTGAGTATCGTAAATATTCAGTTTTAAAACCGAGGAAGCAATCGTTGCAAACACACGACCACCGTAATGACGAAAAGCGGTTCGGTCTATTTTTGCTCCCAAATGAAGCCATCTGGAACCGAGGCAAACCTTTACCTCGTTAGCTTCCAGTTTGTTCAGCAGCGCCAACATATCCTTAGCAGGTGTCGCAAAGTCAGCATCCAAATAACCAACAACTTTGGCACCAAGGGTCAGTGCGTGGTTCATGCCTCGGCGAACGGCTTCCGCTTTTCCCATATTCTGTTGAAGAACTAGCACATCAACACCAGCACCAGCGTTTTGAATATTGAACATTAATTCCCGTGTGCCGTCATCGGAGCCATCATCAACGAGAACGACACCCACATCGTCATTCGCCACCAGTTCGGCGATATTCTGGCCAGCCAGTCTTGCTACTTCGTTGAAGCAGGGAATGACCAGCCATGTAGTGCGGGAACTCAATCTAACAAACCGCCCGTGTCAGGTGCTGGTCTGGCTCTCTGGTTGTAGAGCATATTTCGCAGGGCTGCCAAGTCATCCTCGGACATTTTCGAATAATCGTTAGCAAACTCGCTACCCACTGCCATGCCCTTTTTGACGCCAGGGCGATCACTAAGCTCATCGAACCAGCGCTTAAAATACTTAAACTCATTGATGTCCTGACCCTGCCCTTGCCAGTTAACAGTCCATGGATAACAGATCATATCCGCGATAGTGTACTCGTCTCCGCAAATATAAGGTTGGTTATACAGACGGTTATTTAGCACGCCGTAAAATCGATTAACCTCGTCTGTAAACCTTGTAACAGCATAAGATTGGTCACCCTGACTGTCTCCTAACCTTCTGAAGTGACCACATTCACCCGTCTTGGGTCCTTGGTTAGCCATCTGCCAGATAAGCCACTGTGTCACCTCGTATCTGCCTCTTATATCTTCGGGCATAAACTGCCCCGTCTTCTCTGCGATATAGAGCATGATGGCTCCAGACTCAAATACAGATATCGGCTCTCCTCCATCCTTTGGTTCATGATCAACCAGTGCAGGCATTCGGTTATTCGGACAAATATCCAGAAAACTACTGTCAAACTGATCGCCTTTTCCGATGTTGCATTGAACGATATTGTAGGGAATACCACATTCCTCAAGTTGAATCGTCACTTTTTTGCCATTGGGTGTAGGCCAATAATGTAGATCGAGCATTTGAGAGCTCCTGTAAAATGCTGATGAACGTTTTTGTGGAGGGAACACTTAGTTAATGCAACCAACAGAGGGCTAAGTGTGCCATTCTTATCCCCGTAGTGAAACGCACTCTCAGTATTTCGCTGCGTTTGCGGATCTGGTCGATTTGATCAAGTCATTGGTCTATAAAACCAAAAGCACAGCCTGCAATCGGATTATTTCCATAATATTCATACACTTAAAGATTTGGCACGAATTGTGTATCCTATATCAACATCGATCGTAAATTATAGAATAAGGAACAAAAATGGACCTGCTACTTCACATACTCTTTCTTGGCGGTGTGATATTTTTTCTCGCTGAGTCACTTCCAGGACTCAGGGTTGAAGGTTATGGCACGGCAATAATCGTTGCCGTCGTTTACTCCCTGATCAACGTGACACTGGGCACTGTTTTGAAATTCCTCAGCATTCCCTTCGTGATCATTACCGTCGGATTCTTTCTGATCGTTATCAATTCATTCCTTCTCTATCTGACCGACAAGGTCTTGGAAGATTTTGAAATTGAGGACATGGGCACAACATTTATCGCCGCGATTATTATCACTTTATCGGACACGTTACTGTCCTGGATATTCTAATGAAAAACTTTCCTATCAATTCAAATAGTTCATTGTTCAGGTTGCGTGCAAGGCGAAACAATCTGTTCGCAATCAAAACAAACCCGCAAACTTCAAAAAAAAAGTTACCGTGTCCAAGATCAGAGGAAGCACCCACATCAAGCTATATCAACAGCGCACTCACTGCGTCGATAAAGGAATCTGATGACGCGCCAAGCATGATCTCGCCCTGTCCCAGACCATCCCTCGCTTAAGTAAGTACTTGGCAGATAGCACCAGTCACACAAATAAACGACTCGCTATCTCGCGCTATCAGCGCTACGTATTTTCTTGTTTTACCCCTAGCATTACAGCTACCATGAGCCCCAGTCTCAAAAGTAAAAGCTCACAAATGAAGTCCTTCAAATGTCAGGTCTGCGATCAACTTACCTTTTTTGAAAATCTATCCTGCGTCCGTTGTCAGCACGACCTGGGGTATATCCCCGAAGATCATAATCTGGCAACCCTTGATCAAAATGACGAGCAGCTGTGGCAACCCGTTGACGGACATCCAAGGGGGCTTACATTTAAAAAATGTAAAAATACGCTCGATTGGCATGCTTGCAACTGGCTGATTCCAGCAACAAGTTCCGACATTTACTGTCGATCCTGCGCACTCAATAACACGATTCCTGATCTCTCAGTTACTGAGAACATTCCCCTCTGGATTAAACTCGAACAGGGCAAACGTCGACTACTCTACAGCCTCTTGAGGCTTGGTCTTCCCGTTGTAGGCAAAGGAATAGATCAGAAACACGGACTCGCTTTTAATTTCCTAAAAGACCTCAAAGATGATTTTCAGGAAACACAGCGGGTCATGACCGGTCACTCCGCGGGTCTTATCACCTTGAATCTAGCGGAAGCCGATGACGCCGAAAGGGAAAAGCGCAGACTTAATATGAACGAGGTTTACCGCTCTGTGCTCGGTCACTTTAGACATGAAAGTGGTCACTACTACTGGCAACATCTAATCGCAGATACACAAAAAATCACAGGTTACCGAAAACTATTCGGAGATGAGCGCGAAAACTACGACAAAGCCATGGCTAACTACTATCAAGTTGGCGCAACCCCGGACTGGCGCGAGAAACATGTCACAGCTTACGCTAGCTCGCATTCTTGGGAGGATTGGGCTGAGACCTGGGCGCACTATCTAAACATCGTTGATTCACTTGAAACCGCAACCGATCATGGCGTCATCATTACAAACAACCAGTCAGGTCAATCCTTTTCGCCCATTGACAGCTACTGGGCCACGTCTTTTGATGAACTTCTTGAAAAGTGGTTACCCCTGACCTACGCCCTAAACAGCATTAATCGGAGTAGTGGCCAAAGTGACCTCTACCCGTTTGTACTGTCTCGCCCAGTAATCGAAAAATTGCACTATGTACATGATGTCATCCGCAATGCGAGGTTTAGCTAGCAGCACCCCTGCCTGCTTTGACCGAAACCACCATTTTTTTTGGTAGTAAAAGTGGGCCGTATTGATTGTAGATCGCAACATCCGCAGCATCTCTGCCATAGGCGATGGCGATTCGTCCACCTTTCAGGTTTTCCTGAGTTGGATCAAACACGTACCAGCGATCGCCGATATAAGCCTCGAACCAGGCATGAATATCCATAGGCTCCAAACCGTGCAAGTATCCAACAACAAGGCGAGTTGGGATGCAGATACTTCTGCACATTGCCATTGATATTTGCGCCAGATCCCGACACACACCCTCACGCCGTTTGTTTACCTCTACAGCGGAGACCGGATAAGTACTGCTAAGCGGCTTAAATTTGATGTTTTCTTTTACCCAATCAACGACACGCTCAACCTGCTGGTATCCTGGCTCAATGTTTTTAACCAGATCCAGCGTCATTTTGCCGAATCGATCTGACTCGCAGTAACGGCTAGGGAGCAAGTACTCGAGGACTGACTCGGGTAATTTCGGTATATCAATGAAACCGGCCTCGCGGTTCTGGTCATATTCATCTGCCGTCTCAACTACTGCGACAGTACTAATACCAAAGTCACCCGGCGGAGCCACAATACGCTGGCACAGATTACCGTACTTGTCAGTGACCTCTACGACCGGCACATTCGGCGTTAACGTATAGGACTCACTGGCAACCCATTGCTGAGCGCCGCTTCGCGGTCGAAGCATAAAAATCAGCGGCGTCGGTGATCTTACTTCGAATTGAAATTCGGAGGAGGCGCGAATCCACACTTTAAACACCACTCACGATAATAATCAGTCTTCTCCTTTCACGAAATCAACCGCCTCACACAGCGCATCGAGTTTTTCCTTCCAGGATTCTCCGCCTGTACGCAGACTGAGGGTCGATACACCCACACTTTTATAAACATCCAACCTTTCGCGAATCATCTCCTTGGTGCCAATGAGATTTGTTTTGAGTACCATTTCATCAGGCACTCGCTTGATCGCCTCGGGTTTGTTGCCTGCCACCCAGAGTTGCTGAACTTCGATGGCTGCTTCTTCATAACCTGCACGCTTGAATGCGTCGTTGTAAAAATTTGTCTGGGCAGAGCCCATAGCACCCAAGGTAAATGCGAGCGCAGGTCGCCTTGCTTCGATCATCTCCTCAACATGATCACCCAACTCGAAGCTGGCACCAATTTGAATATCAATATCCGCAAGTGTACGGCCGCTCTTTGCTGCACCTTTTGCCATTGGTTCAAGAAAAATATCGGCATGTTCAGGAATAAATGAAGTGCCTAACCAACCTTGAGCAACCTCTCCCGTGAGTTCCAAGGACTTTGGACCCAGCGTGGCAAGATACAACGGCAAGTTTGGCCTGGGTGGCTGAGATAACCGGATGGGCTTACCCTCACCTCCTGGTCTTGGCAACAGGTAATGTTTGCCATCATACTCAACGCGATCGCCTTTCAAACCTTTTTTAATCACCGCGATGCACTCTTTAAGCCTGCTCAGGGGCTGCGCAAAGTTTGCTCCGTGCAATCCTTCAACAACCTGAGGGCCACTGACACCAAGGCCTAACAAAAATCTACCGTGTGAAACTGTATCCAGGCTCTGGGCGGTCATGGCAATCATCGATGGCACACGAGAGGAGATCTGCATTATGCCCGTGCCGAGTTTAATTTTTTCTGTTTTTGCAGCGATGAAAGCTAATGGAACAATCGCATCCATACCCCATGCTTCGGCGGACCATGCGGAATCTACTCCCGCTTTTTCAGCCTCGACGGTATATTCAACGAGGCCGTCCCAATCTTCCCCGTTATAGTACGCACTGCCGATGGAAATTGAGGTTTTCATATTGTTCTCCTGTTTGCTCGCTGTTTTCAAGGGAAACTGGACGAGTATAGTTTCCAATGACTAATGATCATATAAAGGTGCACATGGTGCGGCTAAGCGCCTTCGGATGCAACCAGAAGGTCTCGTTAAATTTCCGTAAACCCATGGGGTCAAAGTCGGTAAAAATAATTCGCACCCCATCAGTTAAGCGCTAAGGCATTGACTACTGTTGGCGCATCGTGACTTAATTCACACATTGTTCAATTGTGATGCACAGGAAAGAGAAGCGATGAATGTAAGTGACGCGGTCGCCAGCCGTAAATCTGTCAGAGCCTTTACTGATAAAAAGGTGGATACGAGCTTAATACTATCTCTTTTAGAAAAAGCTGCGCGAGCGCCATCAGGGGGCAATCTGCAACCCTGGCGCATTTTCGTGATCAACGATGCGTCTTCTCGCCGTTTTCAACAATTTTTGGCAAGCAAGACAGAGCAGGAAGACCCTGCATACGATGTATATCCAGCACAATTATCTGAGCCCTATCGTAGTTCACGTTTTAAAGTTGGCGAGGATATGTATGCGCTCCTCGGTATTCCCAGAGAAGACCGTGGTGGACGGATTCGGCGGTTGATGGAGAACTATCAGTTTTTCGGAGCGCCCAGTGCGTTTTTCTGTTTTGTTGACCATCAAATGGGAAAGCCGCAATGGTCTGATCTCGGCATGTTTCTACAAACGTTTATGTTGCTGGCAACCGAGGCGGGACTAGCAACCTGCGCACAGGAGATTTGGGCAACCCGACCGCAAACAGTCGCTGAATTTGTTGGGGCGCCACCTGAACTAGGCATATTCTGCGGTATGGCCATCGGTTATGAGGACACTGAGGCACCGGTCAACAAACTAATCTCCGAGCGAGAACCTCAATCAACCTTCATTAAGGTTATTACCTGAATCTGGCGTTCCACGCGAACTCACGAAACAGGTAAACCCCAGATCGCAACACACTCGAAATACGGTTTCGAGCTGATCAGTAAAATCAAATCCAAACGGAGAATACATGACCGAACCGTCAGAACAGGCGACGCACACCCAGCAACCGCTATTTACTAAAGGATATACAAGGTACGTGCTCGGCGTTTTGACCATCGTCTATGTGTTTAACTTTGTTGACAGGCAGATTCTTGCCATTCTTGCCCAATCGATAAAGACCGATCTTGATTTGTCTGACACACAAATTGGCGCACTAAGTGGCGTCGCGTTCGGTATTTTTTATGCAACGCTTGGTATTCCCATTGCTCGTCTCGCTGACAAACACTCTCGAGTCACTATTATCTCTGTCTGCCTGGCTCTCTGGAGCGCCATGACCGCCTTGTCTGGTCAGGCAACAAACTTCGTGCAGCTATTAATTGCCCGAATTGGCGTGGGCGTCGGTGAGGCCGGAGGCAGTCCACCCTCACACTCACTGATCGCAGACTACTTTCCAACCGACGCACGAGCCAGTGCCCTAGGAATTTACGCACTTGGAATTCCTGTCGGAATATTGTTCGGTAATCTCGCTGGCGGGTGGATAGATCAGTTTTTTGGCTGGAGAAATGCATTTCTCGTCGTGGGTATTCCTGGTATTGCGCTTGCTATTCTGTTGAAAATGACAGTAAAAGAACCTCCTCGTGGTTATTCAGAGGGACGCACACCCACTGTTGAGCAAATTCCCTTTTCCGAGGTCCTTAAGACCATGTGGGGTTTCAAATCATTTCGCCACCTTTCAATGGGGGCGGCAACTCAGGCATTTGTTGGCTACGGCGCAATCGCTTGGATGCCGTCTTTTCTTATTCGTACGCACGGTATGACAACGGGAGAAGTGGGCACTGCACTCGGATTGATCATCGGCATTGCTGGCGGTATCGGTACATTTTTTGGTGGCGTGTTGGCTGATCGCTTTGGCGCTAAGGATGTAAGATACTATATGTGGATTCCCGCATACGGATTTCTCATCGCAGCGCCGTTCTCGATAGCAGTTTATCTTTTTGACAGTCTGTATATCGCTCTGGCGCTCTACATCATGCCCGCCCTGCTTTCAAATTTGTACACAGGCCCGACCTTTGGCATGACACAATCCCTCGCCCCTCTGGCGATGCGCGCAGCAGCATCTGCTTTGCTACTTTTTATCATCAATATCATTGGCCTAGTATTCGGACCAACGACAGTCGGGGTAATGAGCGACGTGTTCCAAAACACCTTGGGCATGACTGATGTTGAATCTCTTCGCATCGCATTAATGATATGCACCTGTATCTATTTTGTATCTTTCATTAACTATTTCTTTGCTTCGAAGCACTTGAAGAAAGATCTGGAAACGGTTCAATCGATGGCAGCCTCATAAGCGGCATCTCTCAATAGGAAAAGTTTTTTCCTATTGTATTGCGCGGGATCAATTTCCGCGCAAATATCGGTAAGTCAACTGCTTGCCGAATACGTATACTCTTCAGTTAAAACAAAGAGAGGTTCTGATGGCTAAAGATCTGGTATACACATCATTTGAGATCGTCGCCGAAAAAGCGGGTGACATATCTCTCGCAGTATACAAAAACTACTTTGCGAGGTGCCCCGGTTCTAAGGAATTGATGACACACGTTGATGACATTGTGCGGGGACGAATGCTCGATGAGGTCTATCGCCTGATGATGAATGAAGACTACAGTGACGAAGAAAGCTATCTGAATTTCGAGGTAAAAAACCACCGACTTGCCTACAGTGTAAAACCTGACATGTACGGAAATTTATTAGAGGCACTAAAGGATGTGATTGCCGAATCTCTGGGGGCAGAATGGAATGACGCTTATGAGCTAGCCTGGCAATCGAGGATTGATCTATTTATCAAAGAAATTCAAAACAGACACTAAAAAGCAGAAACAACTTCAAGATTCCATCGCATAAAGCGAGTTCGATCGATGCAGAAATCGATAAAGTGAATTTTGAAGTCTAGAAACCTTATTGCCCAAATCAATTGTCTCACCCATATAACTGGGTGGATCCGAACATAAATTTCGAATCCTCAGACTACAATCTAGATTTCTACACATGAGGTTACCGACTGTTTTTCGCTCATCCGAACCTCTGACTATCGTGCTAAACATCGCCGTTCCGCTGGACTGATGAACATGATTACACCAAGAACACATCTCAAACCTGGGTTTGCGCACGCTCGCTATGGAACGCCTGAGCACTAACCCTCTTATTTCATCATTGGCAAGAGGCACCACGACATAACCCTGGTGGCCAGCCGGATGAATCCAGCCAAAATAGTCAAGCACACCCCAGTCCACATTAGCCAGATTGGGAACAACAGGAGGCCTTTTCTCATGTTCGAACACTTGTTTAATCTGCTCATGATCAAGCACCTCCATCCCCTGCGTCTCCTAGACCAATAATGACTATTTCAATGTAACAACGATTTTTTAGCTTGGCAACACTGTGCTTTTTCATACTAGAATGTCGTACATGATAGCCAATATGAGCGCGCTTAAATGAGAAACCTCCTCTTCCTGATATTTATTGCGTGTGCCATATTGACAACAACCACGGCAGCAGACGTGCAACATGGTACCCCGCAAGAATTGACCTCAACTGAATACTACAAGCACTATTTCAAAAGCGGCGATAGCTATATTGCGGGTCAACCAAGCGCAACCGCTATCAGAAGACTTGGGCAACAGGGCATTACGGCCGTCGTCAACCTGCGAACTCCCGAGGAAATGATGGACAGAGAACAAGTGCCATTTGATGAAGCCGCCCTCGTCAAATCAATCGGATTGGACTACATTCAGATACCTATGAATGGTAATAAAGCCTACCCGGAAATTTTCCTGGATAAATTTATCGCGACCTACGACGATCACAACGGGAAAATTTTGTTGCACTGTCGCAGTGCAAAAAGAGCCAGCCAAATCTGGGCAGCGTTCTTGGTAAAACATGAGGGTATGGCAATGAATGATGCGCTAAAAATCGCCAAATCTATCAATCTCGGCGACGCACCTTTAAACGGATTGTTAGGCGTCAGGCGCTCTGCTAGAGAAACAATGCGTCTGTAAACGAAAGAAACCACATGGCCAAAAGCGTAAACCCAATCGCCAAATGCCACTTAATAACACGTCCAAAGTAGAGCGTTTCATCAGACTCATAGCCTGATTTCATCACACTCGACATCAGCACATCGAACATTATGACGACAAATACGATAGGAGCGGTTGCGGGAATTATTGCCCCCATGAACAGTTCGTAAACCGTTTCCGGATGCCACATAGGGTCAGCAAAAGGCAAAACCAGAATGAGGAGCAAAGCAACAAGGTGCAGCATGTTGCGCAACAAACCTAAAGATTTCCAACTTTGGTACATATTGAGTCAGGTCCCTTTTGAATCATTAATATTGATTCCCGACAGAAACTGATTAAAAAATACAAAACAGAGTCGCATCTACTACCTTTTACGTGACACTATCTAATCGTAATTCAAGACTGGGAAAACCTGTATTTTAACAGATCACAATCACACAAGAACACACTTTTTGCGTGATTACGTTTTCCTGACACTGATCACAGAGGATGCTGAAAATGAAAGTAACACGAATTGCCGCGCCGCTTGGAGCTCGAATTGAGGGGATTGACGTCAGGAAGGCGAATGAAGTTGAGTGGTTGGAGATCAACCAGCATTTTCTTGCACATCAGGTGATTGTATTTCCTAATCAGAATCTGACTGAAAGCGACCACATTGCCTTTGCCCGTCGCTGGGGAGAGTTGGTCAGACATCCTTATGCCGGTATGAAAGACTTCCCCGACATTATCGAATTGCAAAATGCTGGCAAGCAGAAAGATATCAATCAGCATTGGCACTCCGATATGACCTACAACAAAGTGCCACCAAAATTTACTATGCTCTACGCTCGCGAAACTCCTTCGATCGGTGGAGATACGGCCTTTTCCAATCAGATACTCGCTTTCAACACACTCTCGGAAGGACTGAGGTCTGTACTCCTGAATTTGAAGGCCGAACACACTGCTGCTAACCTTGCGACGCAGTACAGAAAAGACTCGGAAAAAGCCCCCAACGCAGTTCACCCCGTGATCAGAGAGCACGATGAGACGCATGAAAAAGCGCTTTTTGTTTGTCGTGCATTCACTTCGAGATTTCAGGGTTGGGGCGTAAAGGAGAGCCAAGCCCTACTTTCATTTTTATTTGAACATAGCGTTCGCCCGGAGTTTCAAGCGCGCCATCATTGGCAAAATGGTGATCTTGTCATGTGGGACAATCGATCCGTGTTACATTTCGCTGTGCACGACCATTCCGATGATGAACCTCGCAGGATTCACCGATTGCAAGTTGAAGGTACAGTTCCGGCCTGATGCCCACATAACGGATTTTCACGATAAAGATCTAAAGACTCTTTGTTCAATTTGTCTTCGTTGTCATTATCAATAATTCGCTGCACTGCTCTTCTTTGCCACTTTTTAATGTTGCTTCACTTCTGTTGACTGACAAGCCAGACTTGCAACCAACAAAACTTTCAACAGCAGGAATATTTTTATTACCGTATTAAAAAATCAGACATTTTTTGTAAATTTATTCGACACATAGTCGGGTCGCAGAATTCAAGAAGATTTGTTGACGCGGGTACTCAAGCAGAGACAACATAACCCCCGCAAGAAACGCTGGAATATCGACAGGCTCTGCAAACGACCCCGGCGGTAAAACTGCCCAAAACAACAGGACTCTCATGCGCTGGAACCAAATATTTAGCAAAAACGACGACCCTGCTGACGCCGACTCAAAAGTAGCCAATCGCAATCACGCTGCAACTGCTATCGATCCAGTCGGACAAGGAGAATCGGCAGAAGAGTCTACTGCGTGGCGCAGCGCACTTTTAGATCTTGAGCATGCATGGTCAGACCTTGATCTCGACAAACTCTGGAGTATTTATCGAACCGATCTCAATAAAAATCTCAAACATGCAAAAGACTCAACACCCAGCGACGAGTTGTTTTCTATTGAAGAGCAGAAAATAAAACGCGCAGATATCCTCGCATTCCATGAACGGAACTTTTTATCAAGAATGATGGAAGAGTTGCCCAGCAACTGGTGGCACAGAATTCTAACTGTAAATACACGCGAGGCGTTTAACTCGGAAGACGTAAGAAGTAGATATGTGGACTTAGGGCAAACAAAGTTCTTCGAGAAAGAACACAGGCAGTACATTCGCAAAAAAGAGGCGATCGAGGAATGCAAGCCATCCTGCCTATTTGACAACAGCGAGCGCGTATCGCGCCTTTTTCCTAAAATGAGGGAAGTCAGAGAAAAGTTCTCGTCTCTTCAGCAACAACAATTCAAACTTTTTAACGACTACATCGGGCGAGTTTCCGGTCTCCCGTTTGATGAGATTGACAATCAGCTGTCGCAAATGGCACGAGATTTCGAATTTCTTGGCCGCTCACGAGAATGGTTCGCTGAATACGAGCACATGATTCACGAGATAAACAGTAGCGTCGCCGATGTAGACGAGGGTCAAAACGAATCGATCATTCGACTTTTGCAAAATGATTTCCTCATAGTAATGCAAAGCCGATTTTCCAATTACTGGCGTTTACATGAACTCGAAATCTTCTGTGAAAAAAGGAACTATCATGAAACCAGAAAAGAGATAGAAGACTTTCAAGCCCAGATTGTCAATTTGAAGACAAACGGCATGCTTATCAGTCAGCAAGAACAGCTGCTTCAGGAGTTTATAAAATCAATTGAATCAAAATTGGCAAGAGACACAGAAAAGACGCGGTCCAATCAAAAGAAAACGATGGACAATCTGCTCACCCAAGATCACAAGGCGCGCCTGATCGAATGGGCTCACTTTAAGAAACATTATTCAATAGTTATCAACGCAGGCAATCTTCATCAACTCGAAAACAACTTTAACTACTCCGCCGCGTTCAACGCCCTTAGACCTATCCTCAGGCAATGCGCTGAATGGCAACACGAGTTCAGGATATTCAGATCCATGATCAAGTCAAAACGTTCGATGGACCCGAGACGCATTAATAGCGATCTCGAGCTTCGAGATGTTCAGACTTTTCTGAATTCAATCATGCTTAGGATTGAAGCTCAGATCGGAACGGATGTGGCCTATCGATCCCTCGAGCAGGAATTGGTGAGAAACAAGGAGTTTATCGTTGACCTTATCATCACCCGAAAAAAGCTAGCGCTCGAGAAACAATTACGAAGCTCTAAATCACCCGAGGTGATTAATGGCATTAAGCAAGACTTTATCGAAATGATTAGGGCTAAACGCGACGCTCCAGCTGATGACGACACCATAAACCCGCCATTGCAAAAAAGAAGAAAAGGTCGCTTTTAACGCGCGCTACTAATTTTCGGGCACTATTGCTTACACAAGCTACGCAACATTGCTTCTAAGACATTGATCAGACTCGCACCTTTTATTAAAACTTAGACAACCCTAAAAAAGAAAACATTAGCATGACCCAACGCATTTTTTGCGATTGCTACCAGAAATTCTGTCGAAACTACTTACAAAAAAAAGAAATCCCCGAAAGAGACACCTTCAACCCATTGTTTTTTAACAATATTTTATAATGGCCTGCTTATTGCTAATAATTTCTCTATAAGTTTGCCTAAGCTTATTAGGCTCTTAAGGACCCACGGGGAAGGGTACGCAAATATAAATTATTCAAAAAGCATGACTGAGGCTGCTGGCTATCAGACGGCGGTAATCGAATTAATGATTCTACACCTTGGACCAAACACAGTATGTGAAACAGCGAGCACAAAGTTTCAACCAGCACGCTTTCCTGTTGCATGTCTTCGGCAAGACCAGGTTGCCTGGGCACGGTTTTATGAGCGACCTTGTAGGCAAACCCGCGGAGAGAGTGGAGAAATTATCGGAGGTCAACGCGATGAATAGTCTGCCGACCGGTCGAGAACAGTATTTAAAAGAAGGATCACTGACAAACGAAGAAGTCCAACTCGAAGAGGTATTTCGCGGCGAAATCCCCCTTGCTGTAGATTGCCTTCTCTTCAATCTACGCCCACTCACCCTTCAATCACCAAAACTTCAATTTGACAGCCTCAAGTACATTTACGCGCAAGTGGTAGCGGACACAACACTTAGCCAGAGACAGCAGCTTTTTCAATACATTTTGAAACACATTGAAGCAGTAAGCCTTGAGGCCGTTGCGCTGATACCGCTTATTCGATTTGAGACAGAACATACCATTACAACCCCAGCAGTACAGGCATACCTGAGAAACCGCAGGGCCAGCTTCACTCATCCCTTGGGCGCCACCGAAGACCTTTTTGACTTGCTCGATGCCGGCCGCGTGTCTAACAATGGCGCTGTAATCAGCGCAATGGTATGTTTTGGAGACAGGCGAGTCTGCACGGCACTGAGACCACTGAGGAGCTCAATATCTCCGCTGGAGGCAAAGGCATTCGCCCTAGCCTCAACCTCTCAATTACACGAATGTACAATCGAATTCTGTTTAACCTGGCTGGTGGACCTCGTTAAGAAAGAAAAGTTTAGCGTGGCTATTCAAATTGCATCTGCAGTTTCTTCAATGGTTATCAATGACCCAACTTTAAGAGTGCAAAATCTTCACTACAACTTTGGCCCGTTTGGCTTCTCAACAGCAAATATGGATAAAACCGTCACGCTGCAAAAAGCATTGGAAGCGTACCAGCCGATTATCGAGACGCTATCAAAAGCCCGCATACCTTCACTTGATCTCATGATTGAGTTATTCAGAGACCCAAGTGGAAGTTCCCACTACCAGACTGAACGCAGAAGGCAGGTCGCAACACGGCGTCAGTATTCTGACCGACGTGCCAGTGATAGACGTGTTGTTAATCTAGGCTCGCATGTCAACCGTCGAAAACTCAGCCGCCGTTCAGTCGCAAGAAGAACCACGAGCCGCCGTTAAACCCCTTGCACCCTTTGTCGCAGGCACCGGGACTGGAATCAGCAAGCAAAGCAGCCACCTGGTTAGGTGTCTGCGTGCTTTGAATTTTCAGATCCTTGCGATCTGAAGCGTGAAGCGTACACCTAGGCTTCAGCATGAGCTCTAAGCTTGGCAGCCTTGCTCTCATGATCCCGCCAGGCATCAATCACCGCTTGGATAACAGTTTCGAAGCCTTCACAATTCTTGAGATACTCCAGGGTCGGCATAATTTCGGAGAAATAACGCTCAAACGTCTTGGTCTGTAAAACCTTGGTGTTTTTGAAACCAACATAATTGATTTCAGACAGGTCCTCTACGAGGCCCAGTTCATCATGAAATACCATCAACATCAGCGCGCACCCAAGATCTGTAACCACTAGGCGGTCAGCTCCCTGATTGAGTTCAATGAGCCAATCCAGACAAAACTCAACCGAAGAAGAGCGAATTCTGTTGATGTGATATCTTGAAAAACTACGAATATCTTCCGCAGTCAACAAGTGCCGCGCTGCACGCGCAACAGCGTTTACTCGACGATCGCCTAAAGCGACAAGCCCTGCCAATATGGCACCTTTATTCACTGCTTGGTTACTAACCAGAATCTCTACGACTTCATGAACACCTGCAAACTCATCATCGAGGTGACAATTTCGGTGCATCAAGAAATCACAAACTGCTTGAGAAACCAACTTCCTGTTGGGCTCAAAAATGACGAAGGGCAGTAGACTCGCAGAAGAAACGACACCTTGGATGACAGCACCAAGGGTTTTGAGGTATAGATTTTCACGGTCCGGGACATCGGCGCTAACCAAATACTGCCTATAAAGTATCGCAGTCTCACCTGCAGACCATTCTTTCTTCGTGAAATCAAAGCGGGCAATTTTATCGTAAAGCGATGTTGTGTCTTCTTTCTGCCCATCAGCCGCAGCTACTCCAGTATTGCTGTCAGTCTGCGTGACAGCACTTCGGGTTGGAAACTGCAGCACATTAGGTCCGTGTCCTTCTGCGCGGGCATTTACATTTTGGTCTCGCATCGAAGTCAAGATGTGTCCCTTACTTTGCTAGGTTATGTTCTCAAGCCACAGTATAAGCCGGCTTATCGCGCCGTTTATTTGAACTCCATCACGTTTCTGGCAAATACTTGGTTTATTTCATCCAAGACTACGCCTACTTGCGGGAGACTTCCTCAAAATGTTGCCTGATCTCTTCATTATCAGGGGAAAGCTCAACGGCCCTCGCTAACATATCCTTCGCTGTGCCCAATTCGCCGCTCTTGTAAAGAAACCAGGCATAAGTGTCCAGAATTTCGCCGTTCTCTGGCGCTAGCTCATGAGCCCTCTTTCCAGCGGCCAAGGCTTTTGCCAACTCTTTTTCGCCGTATATCCAAGCAAGATTATTGTGAGCTATGACGGTATTGTTGTTAGCCGCGAGCAGTGATTCATAATCCCGTCGAGCCTGGCTTGTATCACCCGTTTGAAGGTAGTAACCCGCCTTACTCAATTTGGCTAGCACGCTATTCGGTGCCTTTGCTTCCCAGTCAAGCAGGAAACGCAGCACTTCCTTGTTGTTCAACGGTGTTTGACGACTTAAGGCGGCAAAATACTTAACCGCAACCTGATCCGAAGGCGCGCGGCTCCAAGCTTGTTTGTAACTTTCAGCCGCTTTCGTAAGGCTGTTATTTGCAACCGCGATATCGCCTGCCAGAATTGCCAGAATAGGTGCGTTTGGAACAATCTCGGTAAGCTCGATGTAAACTTTCTCTGCTTCTCGTGCGTTGTCCGCTCCCAATTCAACGCCAACAAGCAACGCCAACAATCTCGGGTTTTTCGGTGAATGAGACAAACCCTCAAGAATTGTTTGTCGACTCTCAACAAAACTTTGGTTATTAAGTTGCCGCTCAGCAAGCGCGATATAAAGTGTTTGCTGTAATCGGACGCCAGCCGCCGATAAAGGTTTCTCAATCTGTTCGAACAAACCGAAAGCATCGTCAAAATCGCCGTTCCTGCCATAGAATTCGACCAACACCAATTTTGGTACAACAGCATTTGTTGATTCCGTGAGCCTGATGAGCTCTTTTATGCCATCTTCTGTCGCGCCCTGAACCTCGAATACTGTGATCAGCCCTTTGTAGGCGATGTCGTCTTCCGGGTTTAGCGCAATCAACTTTCGATAGCTAGCTTCCGCTTTCTCAAAATTCCGATTAGATAATTGTATTCGCGCAATCTGGTGTCTTGCAGATTGGGACTCGCCCGATGCCAGAACTTTCTCAAACACGCTCATCGCTTCTTTTGTTTCGCCCTGACTCAGGTGGAAACGACCCACTAGTAATTGCGTTTCCTGCGAATTGGGATAGCTGGATTGGATGCCTTTTATCACGTTAGCCGCTTTTGCCAACTGCTTCACTCGCATCAGTTGCTCGACATAGGCAGCCTGAACTAGAGCATCCTCCGGCTGACTTTTGAATGCGGCTATCGCTTGCGCTAATCCTTCATCGAACTTACCCTGCGCGTTGTACAATCTTACTAAAGCCAATCTGACGCGACCGTCGTTAGGGTCTAACTCGATCGCTTTCTTCAGGTACCCTTCGCCCTGCTCGGGTTCGTTTGCACTCACAGAGGCAATACCAAAGAGCGCCACTAACTTAGCATCCGAGCTGCCATCAATATCCTTGCTCAACTGATTTAGGACTTTTTGAGGTTGGTTGAGGTTGAGTTCCGCCATGGCAAACATCTGCAAAGCGGTTGGAGAGGCTGTCTCCGGATCGACAAATTGCTCGAAATGTTTAACCGCCTCGACATTGTTTCCTTGCAAAAACTCAACAATACCTAGCATAGTGCCAGCCCTTTCAGAGCTGGGCACCGTGGTTTGAATATCTTCCAGCACTGACTTGGCGCGCCCGAAATCACTCTGCTCGAGTGCTTCCATTGCTTGCTGAAGCTGGTCATTAACTTCTCTAACTCCGGGCGTAGATTCTGCAAGTATTTCGGAGTAGATCATCGCTTCACTGGTTTTGCCCTGCTGCGTCAGATTATCGCGGAGTGCTGTCAAAATCGAAAAGCGAATCGGCGTAATAATATCTGTGTTTGGTGTCGCCGAAACCGCATTCATCAGGAGGTCTTCCGCTGCGAGCAAATTACCCTTTCGTGCCTGAAGTGAGCTGGCAAAAAGGAGTGCCGTCGGGTTTTCAGGCTCCTGAACCAACACCTTGTTGACTTTGGTCTCCGCCACATCAAATTCTCGCTGGGCCACATCTACCCGCGCAAGACCCATAGCGGCGTCGGTGTTTTGCTCGTCATTGGCTAGCACCACCTCGAATGCCTCTTTAGCTTCTTCAAGCCGGCCGCGAGCAAATTCGAGCTCGGCCTTGAGTAGATTGTAATCCGTTTGACGTGCATCAAACACTGCAGCGTTTGCTGTTAGCATGTCACTCGCTGAGCGTAATTTACCCGTGCGCAAGTATGCCTTTGCTAACGTGAGATAGAAGTCAGCAGATGATGCATTAAGAGGCTCCAGCAACTTTGTCGCCTCTTTCGGCTGACCAATTTCAATATAGACCTCCGCCAGCGAAATATGTCCGCGAGCATCGTCGGGAGCAGACTGAATTGCATTGCGGGATTCAATGATCGCCGCCTGAAACTGACCCACATCGAGAAACTCAGAGGAATTAGAAAGGAATACGCTAATATCTAATTGAGGCTCTTCCGAATCACCAGCGCAAGCGCTGAGAAAAAACAGGGCGACAGAAATTAGGCAAAGATTTTTAATACGATGAAACGAGAGCATTCAGGGCTCCTCTAAAACTGAGAGGTTTATTTAAGGCGAAAGCTATTCGCCGGAATTGGTGCATATGGCTGCGTTTTTATTTAAATGAAGGAACCACCCGATAAATTAATCTTCTTATGCCTCCTCGCGGAACCAATTGCCATGCTCTTTCGTGTAAATAATAGATGACAAACTTAAGCACAAATTCAATACCGCCAATCGTCAAGGCGGTTTCGACTTCACCGGTGATAAAGTAGGCAATGATGGTTGTCGTAAGTGTCGCAAGAACTCGCCAAGAAGTTGCTTTCAACAGACTCCGAAGATGGCTTTCTTTATAAGGCTCTTCTATTCGACGCTTATTTTGATCCGTGCCTTCCGTTGTTGAAGCACTCATTACATGTACTTCAAAATCTGTTCGACGCACTCTTCCACTGACCGCTCACCGGTCTGCAACTCTATTTCCGGCATTTCAGGCTCCTCATAGGCACTGTCGATCCCCGTGAAATTTGGCAGCTCTCCTCTTCTGGCTTTCTTGTACAAACCTTTAGGATCACGTTCTTCTGCCTGATCAAGCGTGACGTTCACGTACACCTCAACAAACTCACCCGCATCAAACAATTCTCTGGCCATTCGTCGCTCTGAACGGAAAGGCGAGATGAACGAGGTAATCACCACAATCCCTGCATCCACCATCAATTTGGTGACTTCAGCGACGCGCCTGACATTTTCGATTCGGTCCGCGTCTGTAAAACCCAAATCACGATTCAGCCCGTGACGCACATTGTCACCATCAAGAATATAGGTATGCACACCTTTCTCATGCAACGCCTGCTCAAGCGCATTTGCGACTGTAGACTTTCCCGAGCCGCTTAAGCCAGTAAACCAAAGCGCACGCCCCGGATGGCCATTCAACTTAGCTCGCGCTTTCTTATCGATCTCCAATGCCTGACGATGCACATTTTCTGCACGACGAAGTGCGAAGTTGATCATCCCCGCGCCCACCGTAGCATGAGAGTACCTGTCGATAAGTACAAAAGCCCCCATCGCCTTGCAGGCTTGATAGGACTCATAGGGCACATCTTTATCAAGACTCAACGTCACTTCGCTGATTTCATTTAGGGCAAGAGACTGACTGGAAATATGCTCGAAGGTATTAATGTTGTATTTGAATTTGATGTCTCTAATGGTCGCGTTGACTTTTGTCGTACCAATGATCATCCAGTAGTTCCGGCCGATGAAACCTTCCTCTTGGTCCATCCAGACTAACGAAACTTCGAATTGATCCGAAGCTTGACAAGGCTCGTCAGCGGCAACAATCACATCTCCTCGGGATATATCTACTTCGCGATCAAGCGTAATTGTGACTGCTTGATCGGCAACTGCCTTGTCGAGTTTTGTTTTATAGAGAATAATTTCATCAACGTTCGCCATCTCACCCGACGGCAAGACTCTGATTGCTTGCCCTTTTTCAACTTGCCCCGCGACGATGGTGCCCGTGTATCCGCGAAATTCATGACTGGGTCGGTTAACCCACTGCACAGGGAATCGGAATGGATGGCCAAGTTGCGAGCGTCCAACCTCTACAGTCTCAAGGAAACCCAGTAATGTTGGCCCTGTATACCAGGTCGTCCGACTGGATCGTTGAATAACGTTATCACCTTCCAGCGCCGACATAGGTATTTCGGTGATCGTCTCGAAGCTCAGATCGCGCGAGAAGGCTCTATATTCTTCAACGATATCGTCGTAAGTCTTTTTGT
>CAJXBG010000008.1 GCA_913050215.1 uncultured Gammaproteobacteria bacterium | reverse complement strand
ATTGTGTAGGGCTTTCTTAACAGGGGGAAAGAAGAATCGTTGTTCCCTACCTCTGTCTTTCTCTTGGTAAACCCTGAGGTAAGAACCACTTTTATCAATGGATGATTTTTTTCGATCCATAGCCCCAGCATTTGACCATCAATATCACCCGGCATTAACACATCACTAAACACTAAATCTATTTTTTGTCCCGAATCTATCATCGTTTTTGCCATGCTTGCATTATTTGCCTCCAGCGTCCGGTAGCCTAGCCTTTTCAAGTCACGCAATGTTACTCTTCTAACACGCGGTTCATCTTCCACCACGAGTATTACTTCCGAGTCCGCGAGCGCTATTCTTTTGTCGTCTTCACTAGACCGATCTTGTTCAGTGTATTGTGCTTCGGGGAAATACATTGAAACTTTTGTTCCTTCACCTATATTGCTGCGGATAACACATTGCCCGCTAGATTGCTGAATAAAACCATAAACCATGCTTAGGCCAAGCCCGCTACCTTTACCTATTTCTTTTGTTGTAAAAAAAGGCTCATAAACTCGAGCCAGATCCTCTTTCTCTATGCCTACTCCCGTATCCTCTACACTGACTACGACGTAGTCACCCGGTTTATGCATTACTTCTACTTCATTATTTTCTTTAAGATCTGCCCGACCCGAATAGTGGTACCGTTCAGATCGAATTGTAATATTGCCGCCGTCTGCCGTGGCGTCTCTAGCGTTTATCGCAAGATTAAGTAGGGCATTTTCTAATTGTGCGGTATCGACATTGATGTAAAGCGCTTCTTCAAACAGTTTGGTTTGCAAATCGTTTGTCTTTCCCAACGTTCGCGACATGAATCGCGAGAAATTATGGATAGCCTCATTCACGTCTTTTAACTCTGGCTTTAAAACTCGATTGCGCGAAAATGCCAGCAGACGCGCCGTGAGTTCAGCACCATCAGTTGCAGCCGACATCGCATCATCGAAAAGCTCCGTAATATCGTCACTGACATTGCCAACATCTTGTTGTAGGAATCTTAGATTACCGTCGATAATGCTAAGAAGATTATTGAAGTCATGGGCGATTCCTCCGGTTAACTGTCCAACAGTTTCCATCTTACTCGCATGATTTAATGCTATTTGTTTTTGCCTAAGCTCAGTAATATCCTGCCCAACACCGATGACCCCGGTAATCAATCCATTCACGTCGCGCCTAGTAGTCGCATTCAAAAGCACATCAACCCGCTGACTTGTTTTCGTATACAGCGGAAATTCGTAGTTGGCTGTCTCATAGCCATGCAGCGCATTATCAAGCACTTGCTGCACCGGTGTTTTGTATTCGTCGGTGATAAACTCAGCCACTAGATCTTTGCCTAGCACCTCTACTTTGGTAAAACCGGTAATCTTTTCGGATGCCTGGTTCCATTCATTCACTAATCCACCCGAGTCAATCCCAAATATCGGCGCGTTCGCTGTATCCACAAACAGCGTCAACTCGTCAGCGATTCTTAACGCCTCTGCTTGAGCCTGTTTAACATCAGTAACATCACGCACTACACCGTTGAATTTGCGTCTTCCTTCGAGGTACATCTCACTAACAGTAATCGAAAGAGAAAAGATAGTGCCATCCCTCTTTTTACCTTCAACCTCTCTCCCTGATTTTCCGGCCATACCCTGCACGCCGATCGTTCTGAGCCTGCTAATAATAGCATCATGATTTGAAGCGTAAGCATCAGGCATCAAGATGTTGACATTTTTTCCAACTATCTCGCTTTCTGAATAACCAAACATTTTTTCGATGGCCACATTTGCAGAAAGTATTATTCCTTCATCACTAATTGTGACAAATCCATCCGCCATTCTTTCTAATACTGACTGTAGGATTGATTCTTGTGCGAACAAATTGTCGTCATCTTTCTCTTTGAAATAGACTCTGAACGCCAAAATCAGGACTAAGCCCAGCAAGACGGGCACCATATCAAAGAGAAAAATTACATGGTTGATTTCATGAATAGAAACGATACTGGATAGCGCCCAAGGTAAGTTGGCTGAGTAGATTGCTAGACTCCATCCAACGAAGATATATGGCAAGCCGATTAAGGCAACGACCAAAATAGAACTCGGTATCAGGTGATATCTCATCGTTGGAATCTTACACCGATCCTGTTGCTGAAATGTTTTGAATTTGTAACGTTTTCTTACATACATGGATGTCATGAAACGGCATGCGCGATTGTATGCTGCATTTTGGCCAATCTTATCTGCTATGTGTTTCACCCGACCCTCTGGATCCTTCCAGATCATTGCTATAACAATCACCGAGCACTGCGCACTGAAAAAAACTATCAAATCGCCGTAACGGGTATTTGAATGATCCGCCGCAATGTCCATACTTCACCCCTGACACGAAATTGAACACGAATAAGCGCCAAATGGCATATAAAATAGGCACATCATTTACTGATCGTTATCCTATGACTGATTTGAAATACACAGCATTGATGCGGTTCTGACATTGAACAAGTAACAAAACGATTACCAATGAGGCATTAAAATGAAAATTTGCGGCGTGGAACTTACCGGCAGTGATGCTGTGGTCTGTCTCCTTAACCTTGAACAGGGGCAATTTAATTTACCTGATTGTCGAGTGCGGAAGCTGGGGCTCAACAGGGCATACAGCCGGAAGGAGTTTCAACAATTTCAGTTTGGATTCTCGAAGCTGATGAGGGACTACAGCGTTGATAAGGTTTTCATCAAAGAACGTATGACAAAAGGGAAGTTTGCCGGTGGCGCCGTCAGTTTTAAACTTGAGGCAGCCATTCAGCTTATCGATCACCTTGATGTCAGCTTGTTAACGCCGACAAAAATTAAAGCAGCGCTTTCCGAACATCCGATGCCTGTACTTTTCTCTGAAACAGGATTGAAAGTGTTTCAGGAGGCGGCTTTTACCGTCGCCTACGTCGGGCACATGAGTCATGAGGCATAAGCATGCCTCGAGTGGGGCTCTATCACTAAGAAGGTTTTGCGAGCACAGTCAAAACACCCGCCGCCATGAGTATGAGCCCTGCAATTCGTTGGTAGCTGATGACAAATTGTTTTGAACCAAAGAGTCCGTAGTGATCAATCACGCTCATCGCAACCAGTTGTCCCAACAAGACGAATGAAACTGCATTGGCAACGCCAAATCGAGGTGCAACCCACGTGATGCTGAGGATATAGAACATGACGAAAAAGCCTCCCAGATAAAAATACCAAGGCGTATCGGGTGCGATCAATGTAGATGGCATCCCCGCTGTCGTTAGCAGGTAAGTGACCGCAACCGTCAATCCAACGACAAAAAGTATTGCTGCAGCCAGCGCCGGACTCTCGAGTCTGGCGCCCAAACTGCCATTCAACGCCGCCATAACCGGAATACCAAGACCGGCAAGTAGCATGACGATTGCATATATCACTGTTGTATTCATTTCCACCACCAAAGCAAACTAGACTTTACGGATATCATGCAATTATTTGCGATTAAGTTCACGCAAAGTGACGAAGATCAAATCAACCGTCAGCGAATTAGGATATTATGTCGATACGATCGTGAAGGTGGATCTTCATGAGTTTAAGTACGCTTTAGTAACCTTTTGCATATGGAGATTTTTGTGAAATACATTGTTCCAATTTTAGCTATGTTGGTCCTTAGCCCTGCTCTAAACGCTGCAGATATCGCTGCTGGCAAGGCTAGAGCCGCTATTTGTGCAGCGTGCCATGGTACAGCCGGTATCAGTCCAAATGATCTCTGGCCAAACCTGGCTGGTCAAAAAAAGACGTACCTTGTAAGACAGATTAAGGCATTCAGAGATGGAGATCGTGTCGATCCAATGATGGCCCCCATGGTAAGGTCCTTAACAGACACCGATGTGGAAAATATTGCTGCTTATTACAGCAGTTTGAAATAGCGCAGTTGCGGTAGACCGGAGAACGGGTTACGTACTACGATGCTCCCTAGAATAAAAACGATAACGGGGATTCACCAACCATGTACGCAGACCAATTTTCACAAAAGAAAGCTGATCAGCCCGCCATTATCATGGCGGACACTGGCGCAACCCTTACCTATCGGCAATTTGATCAACAGACGAACAAAGTTGCTCATTTACTCCGATCATTGGCGCTTAACCGACTCGATCACTACGCAGTCTTTATGGAGAATTCGATTCACTACCCCGAGATCTGTGGTGCTGGAGAACGTTCAGGTCTCTACTATACCTGCATAAACTCCTATCTCACCGCGGACGAGCTTGCCTACATATTAAACAATAGCGAATCTCAGACGGTTTTCACCAGTACAGCAAAGTGCCACACCCTGAAGGAAGCACTTAAGCAATGCCCCAAAATCAAAAAATGTTACGTCGTCGCCAACAAAGACGAGGAACTACCCGGTGACATGTTCGTAAACTATCACGATGCCATCAACGACCAGCCATCGACACCGATTGCTGATGAGTTTCTCGGTACAGCTATGCTCTACTCTTCAGGAACAACCGGCCGACCAAAAGGTATTCTGCGCCCACTGGAACCACAGTCACCCTCGGAACAACTTCCGATGATGAGCTTCCTGCAAGACCTTTGGCAATACCGTGAGGACATGATCTATCTGTCTCCAGCACCGCTTTATCACTCTGCCCCACAGGCGGCCGTTGGCTTGACTATTCGCGCGGGTGGCACCGCAGTCATCATGGAGAAATTTGATCCCGAAGCCTACCTTCAGTACATCAGTCAGTATCGTGTCACCCACAGTCAGCTGGTACCAACGATGTTTAGCCGAATGCTGAAATTGCCAGAAGAGATACGCGCAAAAGCAGATCTTTCTTCACTCGAGGTCGCTATTCACGCCGCGGCTCCCTGCCCGGCAAAAGTGAAGGAGCAGATGATTGAATGGTGGGGACCAATCATCAATGAGTACTACGGCGCAACCGAGGGTCTTGGATTTGCAGCTTGCAACAGTGAAGAGTGGTTAGCGCACAAAGGGAGTGTCGGAAAAGTTATTCTCGGTGAAGTTTCAATCCTAGACGAAAACGGCGAACCCATGGCCAAGGGAGAACCAGGTGAAATATGGTTTAAAACCGCAAACGCATTCTCGTACTTCAATGACGACGAAAAAACCAAGGAAGTCATGTCAAATGATGGCACGATGAGTACCGTGGGTGACGTCGGCTATCTGGACGACGATGGCTTCCTCTACCTGACCGACAGATCTACTTTTATGATCATCTCCGGTGGCGTGAACATTTACCCTCAGGAAACAGAAGACCTGCTCATCACTCATCCCAAAATTGCTGACGCCGCTGTTTTTGGCGTGCCAAACGAGGACTTTGGAGAAGAAGTTAAGGCAGTTTTACAGACAATGCCTGACATTGAGGAAAATGAAGACTTAGTTCTAGAGATCATGGCGTTTTGCGCAGAGAACCTATCGGCGCAAAAGTGTCCAAGATCAATCGACTTCGAAGCTGAGTTACCAAGACTACCCACCGGCAAACTGTACAAGCGCGTGCTGAGGGACAAATACTGGGCTGACAAGAAAAGTAAAATCCTTGGCTAACAGCCCGACATATTGCAAAACAATATGCCGAGCCGAACAAGACTTTGAGGCTATAAGGTCAGGAACCCGAGGGTATCTTGTTAAACCCGATACCCTTATCGGCGCGCATATCATCCGGCAACCCAAGCACACGTTCAGACAAAATATTACGCAGTATCTGATCAGTACCGCCTTCAATTCGCACAGCGGGCGATCGCATCAGCATCGCCTGAATGCGTGCCGAACCTCGGGCAATCTCCGGATCAACTATCGCGCCGCCCAGCCCTTGCAGATCAAGTGAGAATTTTGCGATGTCCTGCATCATGCCACCGGCAACGAGCTTTCCGATACTGTTTTCAGGACCGGGAATTTCGCCCTTTGAGAGTGCAGAGATCGCTCGCGAGGCTGTATTTCTTAACCCAGCACTCTTGGCATACCAATCCGCCAGTTTCGATTTCACTGCTGGGTTGTCAATCGCCGTGCCTGTCGCAACATGAAGCTCTTCTACCAATGCCTGAATTTCTGGAAATCCTGTTGCAATACCCCCGCCTATCGCCATGCGCTCATTCATCAACGTCGTCAATGAAACACGCCAGCCTTCGCCGACCTCACCAAGTCGTTGCGCATCGGGAATTCGAACATTCTCGAAATAGACCTCGTTAAAACCACTGTCTCCATTAGCCTGCTTGATCGGTCTGACATCAACCCCATCAGACTTCATGTCAAGAAAGAACATGGTCAACCCACGATGTTTTGGCACCTCAGGATCGGTCCGGGTAATCAGGATGCCATAATCACTATGTTGTGCGCCTGAAGTCCAAATTTTCTGGCCATTGATCACCCAGTCATCACCCTCTTTTTCAGCTTTGGTTCGCAGACCGGCAAGGTCAGACCCAGCCTGAGGTTCTGAAAACAACTGACACCAGACTTCCTGCCCACTTGCCAGTGTCGGCATGTAACGTTTTAATTGCGCTTCCGATGCATAAGACATCATGGTTGGCGCACACATCCCCTGACCAATAATAAAAGTACCGCTTAACTTGTTGTAAACACCCTCTTCCTGATTCCAGATAACGCTCTCGATAGGTGTGGCGCCACGTCCACCGTATTCTTTCGGCCACTGGATACAGGCCCAACCAGCATCAGCTTTTTTCTTCTGCCACTTTTTAGCCTCGGCTAACGGATCATAACTGCCAGTCCGCGTGCTCCCAAAACCACTCAACTCTAGTTCTTCACGCAAATAAGTCGGCGCATTGTCACCAATCCAGCTCTTCACTTGCTGGCGAAAGGTTGCTTCTTGTTCTGTATCGTTAAAGTCCATCAGATTCCCCTTATGCCGCTTTGCCGGATGGTAGTGCATGAATTAGCTTGTCTTCCCAGGTCGACAACCCACCAAGCATCAACGTCAGATAGTTAGAACGTCGATAGTACAGATGACAGTCGAACTCCCAGGTGAAACCCATACCACCGTGCACCTGAATATTATCTCTGGCACAAAGCTGATACGCCTGGGTAGCTGATACTCGTGCAGTAGCCGCTGCTAGCGGCAGTTCAGCGGAATCCGTCGATAATGCCCAAGCCGCGTAGTAACAATTTGATTCAGCCAACTTAAGCGCGACATACATATCTGCCATCATGTGTTTCAGCGCTTGAAATGACCCGATGGGGCGACCAAACGCAAACCGGCCTTTCGCATAATCGACGGCCATGTCTAGGGCCTTTCTTGCACCACCAATTTGCTCGAACGCGATTAGTACAGCGGCTCTGTCGTAGACCACCTTCAACTGATGCCATCCTTCACCAGGAGCACCTAACAATTCGCAGGGCGTATTTGCGAATTGAACTGAACAGGAATTCATCGTGTTATCTACGGTATCGATCGGCGTCACTGAAACGCTGCCGGGTGAGGCGCCGATTGCATCACCCAAATCAACCAAATATAAGTTCACACCCGCGTTGATATCCCGCGCGACAACAACACAGAGGTCGGCAATACCCGCGTGGGGAACAATCAATTTACGACCGGACAACTTGCCATCGCTACACGACACCTGAATGTTGTCCTCCGTGCTCTCTTGCGTCGATTCGGTGACAGCCAAGGTTCCAATCACTTCTCCAGCAGCCAGCTTTGGTAACCAGGTCTGCTTTTGATCTTCAGAACCAAACAACTGAATCGCTTCTGCCGCGAGGTAAATTGAAGAAGAAAAAGGTGTGGGGGCAAGATAAGCACCCAATTGCTCAGCGACTAAGCACAAGGTCGAATAGCCTGCGCCGACGCCACCGTATTCTGCCGAGATAGCAGTGCCTGGCACCCCCATTTCGACCAGACCTCTCCAGACATCCTCTGAATAGGCGCCTTCTCCTTCGAGCACGGAACGAAACACCCCATTCTCGCAATTGTTCATCAGGTATCTGTCTACCTGATCTCTCACCATTTTCTCTTCACTCGAAAAATCAAAGTCCATTGTTACACTCCATTTTCTGAAAAATTAGCCTTATCAATACCCGCTTTAAGATGGTTACCCGCAAGAAAGTAGTGAAAGCCAGACCATACATTAACAAATGAAAAGACTAACAGAGAATATCTCAGCGACTCCTGACCATAAGTATCTGCAAACAAATCACTGACAATGCCCACTGCCTGAGGACCAAAACCTAGACCTATAATGTTCAGCATGAAAAGGCATATCGCCGCCGCAACCGCTCTCATTTCAGGTTTCACCAAACTTTGAATCATTGCGAATGTAGGCGCCAGATAAAACCCGGCAAAAAACGCCGGTATCAGATAGACATACAAAGACGTCACAAAATCCTCGATGAGAAAAAAGAGCACTAGAAAAGGAACCAGGCCGGCTTTAGCGATACCAACCAGCCACCCGAACCATCGTTCATCGCGTCGTGCCAGAATATCAGCGAGCTTTCCGGCAACAAATGTACCGGTACCGCCCACCACGCCAGACATGAGCGCGAGCGTAAAACCCACTTCAGTTTGAGAGAGACCGTGAGAGCGAACAAAAAAAGCAGGCAACCACAACACCATGCCATAGCCAACAAACCCCGCAAGGGAACTGCCAAACACAGCATGTCGAGTTGCAGGAGTTGACCACATGTATTTTACCACGCTAAGAAAAGGCGGCGCGGGAGCCTGGGCCTTTGGCGCGACGCCATCTATCCTATCAGAACCGCCCCTTTCAGGTTCCGCAACGGTAAAGCGCACCAGCAACGCAATGGCCAGCCCAGGAAGACCCACGACAATAAAAGTTGTTCGCCAGCCCCAATTCTCACTCATCCAACCGCCAGCAAGATAAGCGATAAGCAACCCAAGGTTGACACCGATGGCATAGATGCCCATCGCAGTCCCTCGTTGTTTTAGTGGAAACATATCTGAGATCATGGAGTGCGAAGGCGGACTTGAACCGGCTTCACCAATCCCCACGCCTATCCGTGCAACAACCAGTTGAAGAAATGACTGTGCAAAGCCGCACACCGCTGTCATGCCACTCCAAATAGTTATGGCAAGCGCTATAATGTTTCGACGGTTGCCCCTGTCTGCCAGCATGGCGATGGGCATACCAAGCGTCGCGTAGAAAAGTGCAAATGTCAGCCCGATCAAAAAGCCCATCTGGGTATCACTTGCACCTAAATCATGTTTAATCGGCTCTAACAAAATGCCCATAATCTGGCGGTCAACGTGGCTGGATGTAAAAACAAGTACAAGAATGCCGAGCGCGTACCAGCGGTACCAGGGCGCAGTCGTTATTCGGGATTGGGGCTTACTAGATACTTCACTCATGCTGTTTACACTTATTATTGTGAGTAGACAGCTGCCAATATAAGTTTTACTGAGCAGGCTAACAAGCGTGAGTGCAACAGATGCTGACAATCAAAACCGATACCGCGGCAAGCTGTGTCAGGAAAATCTATTACAAATTGAATGGCGACGCGGAGACAGCGGCTTCGCTCGAAGTTTTTCGTCCCGGTCTTTATTCACGCTTTGTGAGTGTGTCGTTTTTACCCAAGTGTTAATAAAACAAACAAAAACCAATTGTTTTTGCCATACCCATTTGCTTTGGACCTTCAAACACTGCATATTCCACATCAGATTCCCTGATCACTTATACCACTAATTATCCAAGGGTAAATCGCAATTGCGTGCAATCTCAGGTCACATCTTAAGCTGCATATCGCTGACAGCTATTACTGTTAATTTGCTGGTCTGGATTCCTTTTCTAGTACTTTTTGCTGTACTTAATTTAATTCCCGTTCAAAAATTTCAACAGCTTTGTTATCACTGCACGGCAATTTTCTATCGCTTTGCTGTCACCGGTAACACATTTTGGTTAACCCGGGTGTTGCGAATAGACTTCAGGATTCATGGCCACCTGCCCAGTGACACAACGCGACCCCTTATTATTGTTAGCAACCATAAGTCCTGGTTCGATATTCTGCTGCTACAAGCCGTGGTTGTGCCCGGAGGCCCTATCCTAAAATTTTTGATTAAGTCGACTTTGGTCTATGTGCCTGTTGTCGGCTGGATTTGTCTTGCCCTCAGATTTCCACGCTTAACTAGAGGTGGTTCACTGAGTCAAAACAGAAAAGATTTTAAAGCTGTCTCTCAGGTTGCGCAGCAAACCAGTTCCAGTTCAGACGCATTATTGAATTTCGCTGAAGGCACGCGGTTTACGCAGGAAAAGAGAACACAACTCAAATCTCCCTACCAATACTTATTGCCGCCAAAGTCCGGCGGATTCAAGACTATGCTCAATACAATGGATAATGCTCGGGTGCTTGACGTGACCGTTGGATATCCCGCCGGAGGCGATAATTTTTGGACTTGTCTGAGCGGCTCAGTTCGCAGCATAGAAGTTTGGACTGAATGCACAAACGCCGACGAACTGGGCAATTCAAAGCAATGGCTTGAAGCACGCTGGGAAGAGAAAGAGCGCCTATTGAACGACCTTTACCAAAACCATTACGACGCTCAAACTTACCAAGACAATACTAGGCGGCCGGTCGCGTATCCGCCACAATAGATACCCGTTCACCATATCTGCTCTCAGGATAATAGTCCCAAACCGCGTGGTGTTGGGTGCATCTATTGTCCCAGAATGCGAGGGTGTTGGGTTCCCAGTCTACCCGCGCAACCAGCTTTGGCGTCGATTCTATGTGTCGAAATAGCATGTCCAAAAGCGCGCGACTCTCATTGGGTCTCAAACCTTTAATATGAGAGGTAAAACCGGAATTTACATAGAGCACTTTTTTACCTGTATCCGGATGACTTGTGATCACAGGGTGCTCGTGTCTCGGATAGCCTCCTTCCGGCGGCGTTGACTTGTAACTACCGACATAGGGTAGCGCGCCATCGTGCACTGCGGTCAAACCCTGAAGTATGCTTTTCATTTTGTCGGACAACAGCTCATAAGCCAGATACATATCAGCGAATAACGTATCTCCACCCCCACAAGCCGGCGTTTCCGTGACGTACAACATTGATCCCATCGGCGGGTATTCGTCGCAGGTCACATCAGTATGCCAACCATCGCCAGCGGTATATGCGGAATCAGCATTCGTTGCCACTTTGAGTATCTCTGGATGCTCTTTTTGGTCTTTGTACATCGGATGAACATGCAATTCCCCGAACTTACTACCCAAGGCAACGTGCTGGTCACGACTCAAATCCTGGTCTCTGAATACCAGCACACCCCACTTCAGCCAGCCTTCGCGAAGCGCGTTAAAGGTATTGCTACCCATCGGCTCCGCCAAATCGATACCGGTTACTTCCGCACCCAGATGAGGTGTAATTGACCTGAACTCCATAACCTTTTCCTCGCTGATATTGATGGCTTCTTTCGATAATAGCGCAAAAAACCACCGTGTACAGTCATAAAGCCTCGTGCAAGCCCATGATCAGAGCTATAAACACACTCAGAGCAATCGTCCTCCATCGAGACCCAACAAAATCCCTCGGATTTGCAACGCCGTAAACACAGCGCCACTCTGATAACATAGCGCCTATATCAAAAGGAATACGCGACAATTTGTCGACTCAGCAGATGAAAATAAAACCCGTTCCCCTGACTTCAGCATCCTTTGCACCCTACGGCGATGTCATCGAGCCAGAGGCTGCCCGAGAAACTCGCACAATCAACGATGGGCATACGCTACGATTTCACGACCTCGCAACACTGTCACTGGGCGCGGATGGCGGCATACCACTACTTAATATTTTTCGTTCAACGCCTCTGAAGTTACCATTGAATTTGTCCATCATGGAGCGACATCCACTATCGAGTCAGGCATTTATTCCGCTATCGGACAATCCTTACCTCGTTATCGTCGCGCCCCCCGGCGAACTCGACGAGTCCAGGATTCAGGTATTTAAAGCTTCCGCGAAACAGGGCGTGAATTATCATCCAGGTACGTGGCATCACTACAGTCTCGCACTTGAAGGTGTGTCAGACTTTTTAGTGGTGGACAGAGGGTCTCCTCTAGCGGATTCCAATAGTGAAGAAGAAAACTGTGATGAGGTCACATTAAGCCAACCAATCGAGATTCAACTTTAGCCATGGCAAGACTATCCGCTTTTCTGAAGGCCTACTCCGACTCATCATTTACTAATCCGCATCAGGTCGCTCTGCCAGATTCACCAAAAGACTGCACTGGCGACTTCACCCACATGGGCGCGAAGTACTGGGGGTTCGAGTCAAAAAGACACGTTGCAACAAGCATTAATCCTACCGGTGACGGCTTTGCGTTCAACGCCGAAGGACATCATTGGTTCGAACTGGGACTCACCTCGAGGTCCAAAGTCAATCAACTCACGGTGAGCACTCAATGGTTTACTGGCAATCAGGTGCCCATCATCTCGGCACTGCTGACAGATAAGCAAACTGGCAACACCACTTTGGCCCTCGAGAAACAAACACTGGCCCCAGACGCAAATCACACGTTTGACATTGACCCCGTTTGGGCAACGGACTGCAAAATCCTTTGCTTCCACGAGGGCGGTATATCCCGTGTAAACCTTTATGGAGAGGAAGGTGAAGCACGCTACCAACAACAAAATATTTTGGTGAACGCCGAAATCTCTCACATCTCAAACGAGCACTACGGACGACCCGCGGATGCTGTCATTGGGCGGCGGGAACAAGACTATATGTTTGGCTGGGAGTCAGCACGTACCGGTTTTGGAGAGCACGCCCTGTTCAAACTGGCAGAAGAGGCAAGCGTAGAAAGTATCATTGTGGATACCTATCTGCATCGATTAAACCCACCCCTTAGCTGTCATATTTATGGTGCCAAGCTTTCAACGCAAGCATTGAGTCAAATTGAAAATCTAGCTTCTTCGGAGTTACCTGGCTGGAAAATTGTCCTACCAGATGCCACGGAAATTATTCCAACAGATTTTCGTGCATACATGGCTGATCAAAGATACCTGGCGTCTGGGTTCACCGAGTTTGAAATCAAGCTCCACTTACCAAATAATCAATTGTGGAAACCCCTTGTGAGCTTTGGTCAGTTGCACCCAGACACATGGCACGAGTTTACCGAGATAGAGGAGACCGGCGTAGTGAACGCGATTTACTACATGCACTACCCGCACGGGGGCATACACGGGCTAAAGGTCTTCGGTGCATGACCTCATACAAAACCATGTGCAAGCGGGACGAAAACCAAAAAAACAGGAGATTGCAGTGAACGAAGATCAATTGATGCGAGCTAGGAACAGTATTCTCGGCGCACTGGTCGCAGACTCAGCTACCATGGGTTTCCACTGGCTCTACAGCCAACGCCGCATCGCCGAACTGGCACCGGAACAACCCGAATTTAAGACGCCAAACGAGGACGACTACACTGACGTTGGTTACTTTGCTCACGGCAACAAGCAGGTCGGGGAGTTTTCCCATTACGGCGAGCAATCAAGCATCATGCTCGAGTCTCTTGTCGCGAACGGCAATCGGTATGAGAAACATCACTATCAGGAATCATTCAGAGATCATTTCGGCTACGGTGGTGCGTTCTCTGGCTATATAGACAAGCCCACTCGCCTCACCCTGGACACGATCTACAGGACAGAGAGTGACGCGCTGGCACGTACTAATGAGATTTCATTCGCCGGAGAGGATCGAGAGAAACAGGTACTGCTGACGAAAGTACTTTCTGCGTCAAAGCGATATCAGGGTCAGGAACTGACGACCCACGTCGCGAAACTTGCTGAAACAGCATCCAACCCCAAAGACGCTGCGAACTACATTTCCGCTTTGGTTCAAGCACTGGCAGGCACAAGCGACTATCCCGGTGCTAATGACGAACAACTCCCTGCTATCAGCAAACTTCCAGCGCTGGTTGCCTGTCATCTTGAGAACAACAACCTGATGGCGTTGAGTGAGTCTGCAACCCGGGTCACGAATAATGCCGAGCGGGCCATAGACTACGGTCGAGTCGCAACAACGCTTTTATACCATGTATTAAAAGGCCAAACGATTGAAGCCAGCATTGCAGCAGCGGTTAATGCAGGCAGTGAAAAGACGATGCAATTCCTGAACGGCGTACTCGCTGAAAACGGTGAATTACTTGAGGTCACAAAAAAATATGGTCTACATTGTGATCTTGGCAGTGGCACAGCGAGCATGCTATTTAATCTTAAACATGCAACTTCTTACTCTGGCACAGTGAGAGCAAACATTTATGCAGGCGGAGATAACTGCGGCAGGGCAATTGTGTTGGGCGCCGTGGCCGGCGCAACTTTTGGCATCGGGGGAGAGCACGGCATTCCAGAAAGCTGGATCGAAAAAATGCATGATCACTCAAGAATAAATCAGCTTATCGAAAAACTGTTACCCGTTAACCGTTAGCGAGCATGGCTGTAAACCGGTTTTTGTCTACGGTATCCAGAAAACTCGCCTCAAAACTGTTTCGGCACAGGTCAATCGCTTGGCCCTGTGTCATATCCAGCGCTTGAGCGAGTGCTTCAAAATTTTCACAAAGGTATCCACCAAAATACGATGGATCATCGGAATTCACCGTCACGCATACTCCCTGAGACAACAGGTCTAAAATCGGATGTTCTGTCATCGAATCATACACGCAGAGTCGAACATTCGATAAAGGACACACCGTCAATGGCATGCGAGACGCAGCTAATCTCGCAACCAGCACCTCATCATCCACACAACGCACGCCATGATCGATTCGCTGAACATCAAGCAATGCAATTGCATCATGAATATATTGCGCAGGTCCTTCTTCACCGGCATGCGCAACTCGAAGGAAGCCGGCATCTGCTGCCATTTTGAATACACGCTGAAACTTCTCGGGCGGATGACCTACCTCTGAACTATCCAGTCCGACGGCCTTGATCCTGTTTTTAAACGGTAGCGCCAATTGAAGCGTTTCAATGGCGTCCTCCTCCGACAGATGACGCAAAAAACACATAATAAGATAACTGCTTTGCCCCCATTGCTCCTTGGCATCATCCATTGCGCGGCAAAACCCATTAAGCACTGTTGCAAATGAGACACCTCTATCAGTATGCGTTTGGGGATCAAACATCATTTCGGTATGAACAATGTTTTCGGCTTTACAGCGCAGCATGTATCGCCACATCAAGTCATAGAAGTCCTGCTCGTCAATCAACACCCCTGCACCCAGGTAATAAAGATCAAGAAAACTTTGCAAATCGTCAAAGTGATAAGCGGCTTCGATATCTGCCAGCGTAGCATAAGGCAATGTAATCCCGTTTTTTTCTGCTAACGAGAGCATTAGTTCGGGTTCCAACGAACCTTCAATATGCAAATGTAATTCTGCTTTGGGTAACGCTTTGATAAATTCGGCATTCGCTATCGTCATAAAAACCTCTGAGCTGCTCGAGCCCGCACTGTAAACCTAACGCTTTATTGAGCGGAATTTTCCGACACTGATTCGGCTTGAGGAATATTGTCTCGATAGTGAGACCAGTTACTTAACAACTCGTCTACAACCTTGGAGCCGACAACATAAGCGGATTCAATCGCCACTTTCAGTCCACCGTAACCCTTGTTCTCGTTGAGCAGGTTTTCGGCTGCGGTCAAACCAGGTGGCTGCATCGTGTAGTTGCTGGCTGTTCGCAAGACCATCATCCTGTTTTTGTCAGCCCTGCCAATCTTGTCCAACCAAGAAAGAGACAGATACGAGCCTGTATCTTCCATACCAGATGAAACAAAATTGCCTTTTCCTTCGGTCCAGTAATCAGTCCACTTGTTCGCCCAGTCGTTAAGAATAGCGCCGTGCCAGAAGGTGTAGGAAGACATATTGGCACCTTTAAGAACAAACGGAGGCTTACGCGCCATTGGATGCTCGGTATATTTTTCGCGAACCTCCACCAGCGACTCATCGTCTCCCAGGTCCATATCCTTCGTTAGCTGGTAAGCCCAATTCGTTAGGCCAGAATTTAACTGATACATCTCACCTGTGGGCGATGGTTTATCTGGATCAAAGGGCATTTTTGTATAACGCGCAAAGTAGCCAAACTCCCAGTCGTCAGGAATTTCTCTGGCATCAATTTCGTGGGACAGATCTCCATCAATCTGATACTCCGACCATGAGGCTGACCCCACCGATGCATCTTCAGGATCAAACCCCGCAATACCGGCAACCAGCCAGTAGCTTTTGCTCAAATCAAATCTCGGATCCATACCCAGCGCCATAATCGCAGCAGCAGAACGCGCTGTGCCAATACCCGTCACAATACCCAGTATGCCGCTCTCTTCGTTGTAATAAAGATCCCTGTAACCATGGAAGGGGAATTTTTGGTTAAGGTTTCTGCGTTCTTTCCAAAGCTGAAACTCTCCTGCTTTATCACCGCTGAGTTCGCCAATCTCAAACATCGTAACAATGACAACCTTCACTGCAATGGGCGCTTCATTAACCTTCGTTAACTGAAGCTGTTTACCAGTGATCGTTTGGTCTGCCTGATTAACCGGGCCACTACAGGCCGCTAAAATCAAAACGCTTGCGGCAAATATCAGTGCGAATAACGATTTAGCTTTCACAAATTGGTTTCCTTAAATTTGACAAAATCTTATCAAAAAAAAAGGCAGTGCTTGCGAGCGACTGCCTTTTTATTTTTAGCTTCGGAACGTTTCTAGAACCGGTATTCAGCCCTTGCCTGGAAATGACGGGGCAGTTCAGGAAGCACGATAGTACCACCGAACAGGTTCGGGAAATTAGCCCGGAAATAGCGCTCGTCAGTCAGGTTTTTACCGTTCAAACTGAACAACCAATTCTCAGTTTCATAGATAACGCCGGCATTAACCAATGTGTAGCCTGGCAATGTCACTGACTGTGAAAAACCCGAAGACGTTGAATCAACATTCACGACACTGGCGTTAACTGCTACCCCGTTGAAGAAGTCGTAAGTTGCGGTGACAGAAAAAATATTCTCTGGGATACCCGCTTTACGTGATGATTCTTCACTTGCCGCACCAACGAATCCGCCAGGCGCACCGCCGTAGAGCAATCTTGGATCAACACCAAGCAGATCTCCTGCTCCGAGGAAGCTGAAACGACCGCCATTTTCAAGCGTATTGAGATTAACAACTTCGATCTTCGAGTAACCCGCTGTCAACAATAGGTTTTCGTTAACAACCCAACGAAGTTCCAGCTCGACACCTTCAGTTCTATCTGTCGAGTTAGTCACAATTGCCTGCGCGTTAAAGTCTGTACGCTCCTGCTCGTAAAAAGAGAGGGCAAAATACAATGAGTTATCGATCAGGCTGCCTTTAACACCAATTTCCATCAGCTCTGACCCGTCGAACGCGCCTCCACTTGCGATATTTGATGTCTGGATTTCTGCGCCCTGGCCCGCAATCACAGTGGTCTGCTCAGAAACTGTGATATAAGGCACGAGACCGATTTCCGAGTTATAGCTTAAGCTCGCAGTCCAAGAAATGCCGTCCTGATCGTCAGAAGCGTTCAAGTTCGCGCAACTGCCATCAAGGCAAAAGTTATTAGATGATGAGAACAATAACTTATCCAGCGGCTGACTTGATTCCATATCAACTGTGTCCCAACGAACCCCGAAGAGTGCGCTAAAACCATTTTCGAAGGTGAAATCGACAAGTGCGGCTAGACCGAAGTTCATGTAATCACCCACGTAATATTCGGTGTAATCATCATCTATACGTGTAGCAAGTAGTCGACGGTCAAGCGCGGTTGATGGTCCTGTTAGATCACGACGGTCAAAGTACTCATTCGTGTAGTCATCACCATGACTGAAGTCTGTGTACCTGAGAGAAGGCGAAAGCTGTACAGACGTCGTTAGGTTATCGCCTTCGAATATTCTGGAGAAAACCAGCTTGTCTTCAAACACGTAGGAATCATGAAACTGAGAGAAGCCATAGGCGTTTTCATTCAAGTTCTCATATGACTCGTAAAACATCTGGTTTTTAATCGTCCAGTCGTCACCGTTGTAGATGATATCGAAGTACAAAGTCGTGACGTCGTTTTCAAGCAAATCATCAGCAGCGATTAGCGTCTGATTACCTTGCAGTTGAACCGTACCACCGCCTGGCAACAGCGACATTTGGGGTGAAAGATTTCCTTCCACTGCCGCTATGAAACCATCCGACCCTGGCGTGCCGAATGCAGGCAGGAACAAGAACGGATTACCTTCATAAAAGCCGTCACCGTTTACATCATATTCTTGGTGGGAAATTGAGCCATCCCCATTGGTGTCCAATGGCGCGGGGCTACCCGTGACATAAGTGCCGTTGTCAATCAGGTCCTGAGTCAGACGATTCCAACCGGCGTTCTGATTACCTTCATATTCGTGATACATACCGCCGAATTGGAGCGTGAGTTTGTCACTGACGTCAGTTTCGAAGGAAACTTGGATCAGCGTCTGGTCTGTGCCGCCGTTATCATAGTAACTGCCAGAGTTTTCGACCTCACCATACATGTAGTAGCCATATTCCTGACCGCCTATCTCAGTTGGACCTCCAACCTCGGCGGAGAGTACGCTTTTATTCCAACTACCCGTCGTGTAAGTCAGCTTACCTTCATCATCAGCCATAAACTTGCCGTCTTCGGCGCGAGCTGACTTGGGGTTAAAGTTAAGGTAACCACCAATCTTTGCTGGACCGTAGATAGGTGAGGCTGGCCCTCTCACGATGTCGATTCGATCAGAAGCACCGATCGGTGTGGGGTAGTTTCCGGGGTTATCCAATCGGCGAACACCGCGGAAATAAGTCTCACCCGGTGTACCACGGACATCCAGTGAACCCGCTACGCCAAAGAAAGACTGAGTAAATGAACCTGGCGCAAGTGTCACGAGGTCATCAATATCTGTGATGCTAAACCGCTCGATCTGCTCGGCGCTAATGGTTGAGACTGAACGCGATGTTTCAAGGATCGATTTACCGAATCCGAAAACCGACTCAACGTTTTCTCCCGGAAGGCTGCCAAGGTCTCCCTTAACAACGATTTCTTCCATTTCTGCGGCCACTGACGGCAGCGCACTTAAAGCTAGTGTCGCAGCTACCACCCCTGCGGCTAGCTTTCTGATTCTTCTAGTTTTGTTAATCATCGTGTGTTTGTACTCCCCAATTGAGTTTGTAATCTGATCTTACAGTTAAAGATATAATCACGGCACCAGATATTAAGTCTTGAACGTCGCAAATTACCCCGACGTTTCAGCGCCGCATTATGCCCTATTTTAAAGTGCATAGTTGATATTCTTTACAAATAAATGACCGAATGTCGGGATCAACCGCACGCAATGATTTCATCCCTTCACGAGTCATTGTTTCCTCAAAACTGATTACCCTTTTATCATAATGGGTTAGGAGCTTTTGTTTAGTATCTTCATCAACAAACGAGTATTTCAGTGAATTAACATTGAGTTGTTTGATTTCATCCCAGGACAGGTTGAACTCGGTCGTTGCGACAAAAAACTCATCAGTCATCGTTGAGTCCCACATCCCCCTGTCATCCGTCGAAAGCGCCACGGGGATGCCGGTTCTCAAATATTCCGGGAATGGATGCTGGCTATAGTCATCCACATAATCCAACAAAAGGTTACTAATCAGGTTGATCTCAATGAGCGCCGGCCCGTCTCGCATAATTAGCATCAAATCGGGGTCAGTAATCAGATTGACCCCATGACCTATCCTGCGGGCGCCCAAGGTCAAAGTATCTCTGACATGACTATTAGGTTCATCTACCTCGCCGCCATGAATCGACAGATTTACACTGTGATACTGGCGCCTCAGTTCCCGCATCGTGCTGAGGAATCGCGCCGGATGCCCTTTATCATCATCTTCACGACCAACCATGTCGAGACCCACCCACAGATCCCTGTTTGCGGCCACAAACTGATAAGCCATTTTTAGCTGATCAAGACTACTCGGTAAAAAGCGCAAGATAGCCATCTGGAATCGGACTATCATCCCTGTTTCTATTACGTCGCTCTGACTTAATCTCTCACGCACAATCTTGATGACCGTTTCCCTCGGGGTAGCGCTACCGTCTGCGTTCAGGTAACCCGTGACAGAATAGTCGGGCTCCATATACATCAGACCTTCGGCACTGAAAGCCTTGATGTTTCTGACGACACTTTCTGCCACCAGATAGGGATTAGAGACAAGATCGGCCATTCGCTGCCAGTGCATACTGAAGAACTCTTCTCGACCCTCGTGTGGTTTATCCAACCGAATGCTATTTTGCCATGCTGCTTTTTCTTGCTTGTTCAGATCCGTGAGGAGTTTGTATTCAGCCTTTTCACAATCATCGAGCATTTGCCAATTCGACGCTTGAATGGTTTTGAAGTACATCAGGTATGGCTGATAATGTTCGTTGCCACCGTAGGGACGGCAATTGTTGATTTTTGTTTTGGTGTAGTAGACGTAACCGTTTGCTTTCTGTTCGAGCGCGAGTTCAAACATCCACTCTGAAAAGATGGAACCTGTGTTGTGCGCGTGCAGGTCTCCGCCTTTAGGCATGGCGTAAAGCACTTTGTATAGATCCTGCTTATTACCCGAGGCTTTCAACTCTTCGAACCACTGATTCATGTCTTCATTGGCGAGTACGAATTGGGTCATAAACAGACTGGATATCAAGGCCAGGATTCTGATCAAAAGTTAACTCCTGTAGTTAAACGTCAAGCATTCGAGGCGCGCATATTACCACAGTTGCAAATGGCGCTAACATTAATCGTCGGATAACATGCTCCGAACGACAAGACAATACAGCCTCAAAGTTGGCGGTCCCATGACCGGCAATATTTGAGCCAAATACATTCAGCACGAGAGAATTATGACAGAGTCAGATCTTACTAAAAAACAGGAAGTGCGCTCGTCGAAAAGCATGTCGAACTCTGAAAAATATCCGAGAGATATGGTTGGCTACGGGGCGCAACCGCCCAATGCAAACTGGCCCAATCACGCAAGAATCGCCGTGCAGTTTGTGATCAACTATGAAGAGGGGGCGGAAAACAACATATTGCATGGAGATGCCGGTTCAGAGACATTTCTCTCTGAAATTATTGGCGCTGCTTCCTACCCGGACCGCCATATGAGTATGGAAAGCCTTTACGAGTATGGCAGCCGAGCCGGTTTTTGGCGCTTGCACCGGCTTTTCAACGAATTTGCGATGCCAGTGACCGTTTATGGCGTCGCGATGGCACTACAAAGGAACCCCGACGTTGTCGAAGCCATACTCAAGTCCGATTGGGAAATAGCCAGCCATGGGCTTCGCTGGATCGACTACCAGTTTATATCTGAGGAAGTTGAGCGCGCTCACATGGCAGAGGCGATCGAGATACACAAGCAAGTGACCGGTGAACGACCGCTTGGATGGTACACCGGTCGAGACAGCCCAAATACCCGCCGGCTGGTCAACGAATATGGCGGCTTTCTCTACGACAGTGACTCCTATGCCGATGATCTGCCGTATTGGTGCGAAGATTTTGAGTCACCCCATCTCGTTGTGCCATACACGCTTGACGTTAACGACATGCGATTTGCCGCTCCCCAGGGATTCAACGCCGGGGATCAATTTCTCAATTACCTGACGGATACGTTTGACGAGCTGTACGCGGAAGGCGCCGAAACGCCGAAAATGATGAGTGTCGGTTTACACTGCCGCATCGTTGGAAAACCGGGCAGAGCCGCCGCACTAAGAAAATTCCTTACTTACATCTCAGATAAACCCGATGTCTGGGTTTGTCGTCGGATAGACATTGCGCGCCATTGGCACGCACATCACGCACCAACCTAACCGTCATCGTTCAGAGCCTCTCCGACATGAATGCAAGCACGGCATCCCGATCCGGAATCGAGGCTATTGCCCCTTTTTCAGTGACGGCAATCGCGGCAGCGGCGCATGCGACTTTTGCCGCATCACTGATGGCCTCACCCCGGACAAGCTCCGCCACCAGCGCACCGTTGAAAACATCGCCTGCGGCTGTGGTATCTACTGCAGCCACCTTGAAGCTCTCTATAAATTCGGTGGACGTTTTCGCCACGATTAAGCAACCACGGGAGCCGAGGGTCGTGACCACGGTACCTACACCCTGATTGCACAAACTTTGTGCAGCGATTGTCACCTCTTCAATTGTACCCGATGGCATACCGCTAATTTGACTTAGCTCGACTTCATTAGGCGTTAATATATCAATCATTGGCAGCAGGGCTTCTGGTATGTCTCTTGCTGGTGCTGGGTTCAATACAAAAGGCGTCTGGTTTTCTGCGCAAATTACCGCGATGCGTTCAATAGTTTCGAATGGGATCTCAAGCTGCACTAACACGGCACCCGCACTGCTAATTCTCGCGGCCTGTTCGTCGATCATGGCAGGTAACACACAGGCATTTGCACCACTGGCGATGCCAATACAGTTTTCAGCCTCAGCATTCACAAAAATACAGGCAGAGCCTGTGCCAATGCCATCAATCACCCTGACTTCGGGTATCGGCATCTGAAGCTCGGAAAACACCTGCCTGACCGAGTTCGCAATGTCGTCATCTCCAATGCAACTAATAAAGCAGGTCGTTGCGCCCCCCGCCCTGAAAGCCGCAACCGCTTGATTTGCCCCCTTGCCTCCCAGACCACTCTGTAATGTGCCTCCCGCCACGGTTTCGCCGGGCAAGGGCAAACTCGGCAGATACATTGCAATGTCCCAGTTAGTACTGCCAACAACCACTACTTCACTCATCATTCACCTGATTAGATTTTGTCCCAATGTTTTTACTCGGGCTTGGTCACCCTTGCGACTCAACCGAGGACCTAAGACCAAATAACACCCTGAAAACTTCTACAAAAATAGCGATAAATGTACCCGTTGTGACGGGAAACTGAATCACAGTAATAACGCCCGGCGGGAGAAAATCAAACACATTAATGTAAATCGATAACCACCATCCTATCGCAACCGAACAACCTACCAATAGCCAGTCGTCACGCTGCCCAGAACCGGCGCCGACTATCCTGACTCCAGCATACCCAACCATACCAAACAACAATAGCGTAGCACCGTAAAGTACAGCATCAGGGATGAGCTGAAAAACACCGCCAACAATTGGAAAAATGCCCAGCAAGACCAGTAACCCCGCGACAATAAACCCCACATAACGACTACAAACACCTGTGAGTTGAATGACACCATTGTTCTGGCTGAATGTGGTGTTAGGGAAAGTACAAAAGATTGAGGCCATCAACGAGTTAGCGGCATCGCCTAGGATGCCACCCCGAATGCGCTGCCAATACTTCTCACCGGTTGTGGCTAGCCCGGATAGATTGCTGGTTGCGGTCAGGTCGCCAACGGATTCCATCATCGAAATCAAGAAGATTGGCAAAAGAGAAGCCACAATGACCCAGTCAACACTGAGGGGAAACCGCGCGACTTCTGGAACGAAGAGAGGATCAAGTTCCGACAATCGCGAGAAGTCAGTTAATCCGAGAAATTGCGCCGCCATAAGCCCCACTACCAGGCCAATAGAAATGCTGCTGAGACGCACCCAGGGATTGCCAAAGCGCGTGGCACCGACAATTGTCAGAAATACCAGAGAGGCGAGCAATAAAACGGTCCAGCCGCCATTCGCCGCATCTACATAGGCCCGCTGGATATTGGTCAGGGTTGTCCAAACCAATGTAGCACCCAGCAATATCACCGTCGTGCCTGTTACGTTGGGTGTTATCACGCGTTGCAGTGCCGGAAGCGCGAAACTCAACCCCATCATCAACACCGAACAGACAGCAGCAGAACCAAATAATGTACCCAATGCTGTTGCGTTATCGTCGCCACCGTTAAGTGCGTAAAAGGCGGCGATCAAGGGACCGATGAACGCGAAGCTGGTGCCCTGAATACTCAACAACCCGGAACCCACCGGCCCAAATCGCTGAATTTGTATAAAGGTCGCTGCACCTGAAATCACCAACGCAGCACTCACTAGGTAGCTGGTATCCTGTAACGAGAGATTCATGCCTCCAGCAATAATCAGAGGTGCCACTAACAGCCCCCCAAATACGGCCAAGAGGTGTTGCAACCCTACCATCAGCCCTGTGCCAATCGGCGGGCGGTCTTCAAGTCCAAATAGCATTGGAGATTCAGAGTTCTGCAAATTATTTCTACGCTTATTCTGCTTGCACTTATTTTTACTATATCCTTGTTAGCACTCTAATTCGACAAGCAAACGGGAGAACCCATGGAAGATTTTATTCGCGGCATACCGAAAGCAGAATTGCACGTTCATCTGGAAGGTACCCTCGAACCCGAGCACATTTTCGCACTGGCAGAACGGAATAACGTAGCCCTAGCCTACAAAACGCCAGCGCAAGTCATCGCGGCTTATGATTTTCATGACCTCCCCTCATTTCTCACAATTTACTATGCAGCAATGTCTGTGTTGCAGACCGAGCAGGACTTTTACGAGCTGGCATATCATTATTTTCAGCGCGCACATGAGGACAATATTGTTTACGTCGAACCTTTCTTTGATCCACAGGGACACACAACGAGAGGCATTGCTTTTGAAACCATCATCAAAGGTATACATCGCGCGCAGTTAGATGCCGAGAAGAACCTTGGCATTGAGTCAAACCTCATCATGTGTTTCCTACGTGACATGAGTGCGGAATCTGCCATGGCACACCTTGAGATGTGTCTGCCCTTTAAGGACTGGATCATTGGTGTAGGACTCGACTCAGACGAAAAGGACAACCCACCGATCAAGTTCACCGAGGTTTTTGCCCGCGCAAGAAACGAAGGTTTCAAATTGACGATGCACTGTGATGTGAATCAGACCGATATTGTCGATCATATTTGGCAGTGTCTCGATGACATTCAGGTTGATCGTATTGATCATGGAATAAACGCTCTCGAAGACGAGCGCCTCTGCGCAGAAATCGCAAAACGAGGTCTCGGCTTGACCGTTTGCCCGGTTTCAAATCGCTTTGTTGTGCAATCGCTGACAACAAAAGAGATCAAATCAATGTTGCAGAGAGGCATGAAAGCTACCATTAACTCTGATGACCCGGGCTATTTTCGAGCGTACCTGACCGATAATTTTCTCGCCCTCATTGAGGAAGCTGAATTTTCACAAGATGAGATTCGCCAACTCAATGCAAATGCGTTCGAAACCAGCTGGTTAAGTGCCGCGCGAAAGAAGCATTACCTTGAGCAGGTCAATAACTTCTCATGAAGACGACGGACGACAGACGATGTCCGATCGCCGATGCGCTATGACAAAAATGCAAACTTGCCAGCGAATACGGCAGCGATAACATAAACGGCGATAGGACAATCACCGGGTCGTCCACTTAATAACTTAATCGCAACATAGGTCACAAAACCGAGCCCGATGCCGTCAGCAATAGAAAACGACAGCGGCATTGCAAGCGCACAAACCACCGCGGGCGCAGACTCGGTGTAGTCATCCCAGTCAATATCCGAAAGACTTCTGAGCATTAGGCAGGCAACAAAAAGTAACGCTGCTGCAGAAGCATAACTTGGAATACTCTGGGCGAGCGGTGCGAAAAACAGACACAAAAGAAATAACACGCCCGTGGTCACCGCCGTTAACCCAGTACGTCCACCAGCTTCAACACCGGCAGCACTTTCAATAAAACTCGTTGTTGAGGACGTACCTGCCAACGACCCAACGACTGTTGCACCGGAATCGGATAATAGTGCCCTTCCAAGCCGGGGCATTTTTCCATGCTCGTCAGTGAGATTGGCCCGATTTGCAACACCCACCATGGTTCCTGCGGTGTCAAACACATCGACCAACAGCAACGTCAAAATGACAGTGATCATCGAAAGATCAAATGCCGCTGCTATATCAAGTTCGAGGAATACAGGCGCGATAGATGGCGGGACGGATAACACACCCTTAAATTCAGCACCGCCAAAGATCCAACCCAGCATCGCGGCAACGAGCATACCCAGGATAACAGCGCCGGTAATTTTCCTCACGGTCAAGGTCGCGATCAATGCAAAACCCACCATACAAAGCAGCGGACCAATATCAGTCAGAGCACCAAATGAGACCAGGGTTGCGGGATTATCAATAACAATGCCCGCATTTTTAAGTGCGATAAAGCCAAGAAAAAAACCAATACCTGCGGCAATACCAAGCTTCAAATTTTTAGGTATGGCGTTGATAAGCCATTCACGAATTGGCAAAACACTCATGACAATAAAAATGATACCTGAGAGAAACACAGCACCGAGTGCGGTCTGCCAGGTATGGCCTAACCCCAGCACGATACCGTAGGCAAAAAAAGCGTTTTGCCCCATGCCCGGCGCCATGGCAATCGGATAGTTTCCTAAGATGCCCATGGCTATCGACCCAAACGCCGCGGCAATACAGGTCGCGACAAATACCGCACCGAAATCCATACCAGCATCAGACAGGATCGCGGGATTAACCACGGTGATATATGCCATCGCCAGGAACGTGGTCAGTCCGGCGACCACTTCAGTTTTAATATCCGTGTTGTGGCGCTTCAAGTCAAAATAGCGAGAGAGAGATTCCATTAAAGGTGACTCGTGTTGAGAGGTCAGTGTTTACTGACTGGGAAGCTTGAGGATAAATGTAATCCACGCACAAGCCAAGCCATCAAAGGCATTATTAACCATGACAGTATGGCCGTCTGAATGGTACTCTCGTGAGTCTTCAGCGGACTTCCGAAGCGCCAACTGAAATCGCCTTTGCATGAATTGAAATGGCATCGAAAAAGCAAAAAGAAGCGCCCGATCAAAACCCATAAAGACAAAAAGCGAGCGAGAACGAGAACTTATGGAAAAGCTATTTATTACACCGAATCAACTGCTGGAAGATTCTTTTAATCTCGGCAAGATGATTTTTGAAAGCGGATTTCGTCCACATTTTATCGTTGGCGTCTGGCGTGGGGGCACCCCGGTCGGTATCGCTGTTCAAGAGTACCTCGAGTACAAAGGGATTGAAGCTGATCACATTGCTATTCGAACGTCCTCCTACTACGGCATTGGTCAAAGGGATAAGGTCGTTAAGGTCCATGGGCTTCAATATATTATCGACAACATCAATGCTGATGACGAATTGTTACTGGTTGACGATGTTTTTGATTCTGGCCGCAGCATCGTAGCAATCCTTGATGAGCTAAAAGCAAAATCCAGACTCAACATGCCACAAACAGTGAAGATCGCCTGCCCCTGGTACAAGCCAGAAAAAAATATTACGGATATCGAACCTGATTACTTTCTACACCCAACAGACAGATGGCTGGTTTTCCCCCACGAATTAGTCGGGCTTTCGAAAGACGAGCTAAGTGAAGGGAAGTCATTTTTATCTGAGGACACGCATACTCTCTTTGATTCAGACGAGCATTCCTGATCCGTCACATTAGTTGCCTGACCTTATGAGCAATTTAATCCGTGTCACTCTGATTAGCTTCCTAGCCTATGCGGTCATGTCGGGCATGCTCGCACAAATTGGCATTTTGATCGGCCCCATCTCGCAACACTTTGGCGAAGAAACAACCATCGTCTCGAATCAGTTCAGTTGGTTGACGGTGGGTATCCTGGTCGGCTCGGTGATTAGTCTGTTTATCTTCGACTATGTCAGGATAAAAACGCTTAACTTATTGGTGTTCACGGCTATCACCCTGGCGATAGTCGGTTTCTATGCCGTAGATCTATATTGGGTTAACTCGATTCTGCTGGGCATCATAGGGACAGCATGCGGTATCGCCCTGCCCGCTGCAGCAATCGTCATATCAAGGGTTTACACGCCTGCGCGACGGGCAACCATGCTTGTGATCACCGATGCTTCATTTAGTTTATCTGGCACTTTTTGCACAGCACTTGTCGTCGTTTATCTCGCCAACGGATTGCACTGGAGCAGTGGCTACAGCACGGTCGCGGCCCTTGCGTTAGTTACACTTGTCCTGACCGCTTTCTCAACATTTCCAGAAGTACCCCATGAAGATCAGCAGACAATCAAACAAGAATTATCTTCTTGGCCAATAGGTATCTATTTTTGCATGCTCGCGCTGCTGATTTACCTCACCGGTCAGAATTTTATCCTCATCTGGCTGCCTAACTACGCTCAGCAAGCGATCTCAATGTCAGCTTCCGATGCGGGTGGTCTCATCAGCAATTTTTGGGCAGGTATGCTCGGCGGACAACTCATTGCAGCAGCGATACTCATCAAAGCCGATACCCGAACAATGACGCTACTAGCCGCAATACTTACGGCCTTTTCAACAATTCCGCTCTGGTCTGTAAATAATCCCAATTACATGCCATATCTGACTTTCTGCTGGGGCTTTGTCACCTTGGGATTGCTAAAACTTATCCTTTCTCTTGCAACAGAAATGGTTGAGGTGCCAAGCCCGCGCCTGGTTTCAGTGCTGCTGATGGCGGCGACAACCGGCACCGCCATCAGTCCTTCTCTAAGCAGCATGTTAGTCGCTGCTACGGCACCCTCAATTGCACTAAAAATGGGAACAGGCTGTTTCCTCCTGGTCATATTGCTCGTAGTATTTGCTTATCACACCGCAAGCCGGAAGCTCTGAAAAATTTAACCGTCGGTTCCGAGCCGACACAACGACAGGAATACCATTGAAAACCGTACCCGTAATATTTGATACAGACCCAGGCATAGATGATGCGATGGCAATAATATTTTTACATGCCTGCAACAACCTTGCCCTGAAAGGCATTACGACCGTATTCGGAAATGCATCTATTGAACATTGCACCAACAACGCTTTATATCTTTGCGAGCGATTTAATATACCCGCACCGGTATACGCGGGGGCAGGTTTAACTCTGCTAGGTACAGCTGAGGACGATTATCCTGACTTTGTACATGGCGCAGACGGCCTCGCCAACATGCATGTAACACCCAGCGCCAAAACACAAGAGGCTTTACCGGCTCACGAGTACCTGATCGAGACGGCTCGCGCGCATCCGGGAGAACTCACCATTATCGCGGTTGGAAGACTCACTAACCTCGCCCATGCGATTCAGGCTGACAACAGTTTTACTACCAACGTAAAGGAAATTGTCTTGATGGGTGGCGCAGTAGATGTACCGGGTAATGTGACACAATGGGCAGAAGCAAATATTATTGGCGATCCTGAGGCGACGGATGTCGTCTTCACTTCAGGCATACCCACAACCCAAGTTGGGCTTGACGTCACCATGAAGTCTCTGATGAGTGAAGAATACATCGCAGAGCTTGCTGGTCGTTGTGGAGACGCGGGCAAACTGCTAAATGAAATCACACCCTATTACCTGAACTTTTACCGGGGCAGAACAGGTGAAAATGGTTTCGCATGTCACGATTCATCGGCTGTAGCATATGCCGAAGACCCTTCAATCTACGAAACAAAAACAGGCGACTTAGCGGTTGTTCTAACAGGAGAGCAAAGGGGCAGAACAACCTTCAGTGAAAATCAGCATGGGAAACACACGCTTTGTACACGAGCAAACTCACAAGCACTGATGGACATCTACGCCGAGCACCTCGTGAAACAATACGGTTAAATCAATGAGCTTGTAAGATTTAGTTAACACCAAGCTCTTTTGTCATATGAATACTATTTGGATCTTCTTCATAATCGGCAAAAGGGGCACATTCTGTAAAACCAAATCGTAAATACAGTTGTCTGGCAGGTTCAAATGCCGACATCGAACCTGTCTCGAGGCTTAGTCGCGTCATGCCCATTTCATGCGCCACGGCTTCGATGTGGTTCAAAATTTTTGCGGCTACACCTTTTCGTATGTGATCATCGGCGGTTCTCATAGACTTAAGTTCACCATGTCCCCCACCCAGATCTTTCAATGCGCCACAACCCATCAACTCATTCTCACTCCAGACACTCCAAAAAGTAATATCAGGTCCGCGGAGCGCTTCAATATCCAGTGTATGAACGCTTTCCGGAGGCGTATGTCGAAACATATCTTTCGCATGGTCATTAAGTAGCTTTGCTATTTCGGGACCAGTCAGGTCATCAACGATAATTTCCATTTAATAGGCCGGTTGATACAGTTCGACGGATACATCACCCGGCATAACAAAATGAATCGCCAGACCATACCCCACATCTGAGATCTCGTCAGTAAACTCTACACCTTTCAGTGTCAGTTCCTTCACTGTTGTTTCGATATTTTCACAAAAAAAAGAAATGTAATGGTCTCCCGACTTTGGCTCATCTGGATTGGGACCCTTCAATACCTGTACGGGATGGCACCCCATATCCGCTTCAGGGATATCGAAAATTAACCAGCCCCCGCCAACGTCCGTGGCTTTAAAGCCCAATTTATCTCTGATAAAGACGCGTAACGCCTCAACCTCGGATGAATAGAACATCGTGTGTACACCTTTGATCATCACACCGCCTATTTCTGGTTTTGTCCGAAACGCCACAAGACACCTGTTGGGTCTTTAAGTACAAAATCGAGCATACCCCATGGTTGCTTTTCAATTTTTGTAAAAAGAACCTCGTATCTTTCGGCCACGCCTGCATCGGCAATCTGTTGATGCCAATCGTGAATATCTTCGACTAACATATGCATCATGAAATTTTGCGCGTGGACAGGTTCGTAAAAGTCCTGCAGCAAAAAACTGCCGTTGCCGTGATGAAAGTACGCTATCCCGCCTTCATCAGATACCATCGTGAAGCCAACATCCTGATAAAATTTTTTGGACCTATCAAAATCTACCGCGGGTACAAATGCTTTGATTTCTATGGTCGCTAAATTACTCATGCAGCCCTCTCATTCAGGAACGCTCAAAAAAGTTTTTGGTCTTCAATCGTTAGCGGCCCCACTGCCGCAGGTTATTCTATTATTTGGGCGTACGTCAAAAGGAGGACTCTATCTCCGAATAGCGAGAATTACGAAACGCTTGTTTCGTTAAAGATGCGTCGCCTGAATTTTTTGTTGTATGTGCTCCCCCGCCGTGATTTTCTCATACTGAGCCGGATGTTCGTCGTCGATGCAACTTTTCAGCACTTCAACCGGCGTCTCGGTATCGGGATCCACAAACATCGCTATTGAAGACCTTGATCGCTGACCTGTAAGTGGTTGCACCCTGTGAAGGGTTGACTTAAATCGGCCATTTGTCCATCGCTCCATCAGGTCACCGGTGTTGACAACTATTGTGTTATCCACAGGGTCAGCATCGACCCATTCACCTCCGTCTAGCACCTGTAACCCACCGACGCCGCTCTGAAACAATAGCGTGATCATGCCATAGTCAGTATGTGCACCAGCACCCAATTGACCGTCAGAGATACTCGAAGCGTCGGTCGGTGGGTAATGCAGCAAACGCAAACTCACATTTTCACCGTTGTGGTATCTCACGAAAAAATCAGATTCAGTTTCCAGTATTTTTGCAAGCACCCGTTGAACCTTATGGGCACTGGACAAACAATCAGCATAAAAGCGCGTCATCTTGTCTCTGAAGAAATCACTGGGCCAACGTTCATCCGCGGGGTTATGGTGTTGCAGATTCCGCATAGTGAATGTCTCTTTCACATCAGCGGGTTTTGTTGGGTCAAGGTATTCAACGCCTAGCCCCTGGTAACCAAAATTCTCTTCGGCACTTCGATACAGAGATTTTTGTTTGGCCTCTTTGCTTTGGGTAAAAAAGGCTTCACTCAGCGTGAATATTTCCGCTAATTGCTCACGAGTAACATCAAGATTACTGATGGACATGAATCCCAGCGTGGTCAGTGCACGCTCCATGTCTCGCGCGATTGTTCTGATCGTCTCTGGTTCAGCTTCATCATAGTCTGAGAAATCAATATTCGGCAGCTTCATCTTTCACCTTCCAATCGACACCTTTTTTAAGGCGATACGTTATCAAGCCAGTTTAGCAGATCCTTCCGCTCGACCTCTGTCATGCCTGTCACATTGCCGAGCGGCATGTAATTGGTAGCAACCGCGGTTCTTATTCTGGCAGCACTGCCCACAACATTGGCTAGCTCATCCATCAATACCCCCGCCGGAGGCGCCGCAAAACCCGCAAATGTAGGTGTGGCCGCATGGCAAACAACGCAGTGCTGCGCCAGTATGTAGGTTGCCCGCTCATCGTCCACAACAGGCTCAGGAACGCTCGCACCTCCTGCACTATCACCCAAGTCGGCGACGTCCATTGTCGCTGGCAATTTGTCGTAACCCAGATAAACGGCAGCGACCAGAAAAGCAATAAACGCTTGCACCAAGATCGAGGGTTTAATGATGCCTCGATGTCTCAGGTTAAAAAAGTGTCGCGCATACGCCATCAATGCCATCACATAGGCAAGCACAAGCCAGTTGTACTCATGGCCGTACAAGAAGGGATAATGATTACTGATCATGCAAAACAACACCGGTAGGGTGAAGTAGTTGTTATGGGTTGAGCGTAACTTTGCGAAAGCAGCCAGATCAGCATCGGGCTCCAAACCCTTCTCGACCGCTGCAACGAAGGATTTTTGCGCAGGAATGATGCCGAGGAACACATTGCCGGCCATGATTGTCCCCATCACGGCACCGACATGTAGATACGCCGCGCGATCAGAAAACAACTTCGTCGCCAACCACGAGAGGAAGGTGAGATAAATCACGATGACAAAGGCAAACAACATGGGTTGGTGTTTCAGCGGAGAGCGAACCGCCAGTTCATAGAAGCCAAGGCCTAACGCAAGGAAACCAATGCTGGCGCCAACTGCAAGGCTAGGATCAGATATCCAGTTGTCCGGGCCAACGAGGTACGATTGCGCCTGTATGTAATAAACCGCCACCATTAGAAGCGTGCCGCTTAACCAGGTTGAATAGGCTTCCCATTTAGACCAGTGCAGCGTTGCGGGCCACGCTGGCGGCGCAAGTGCGTACTTATTGAATTCATAAATACCTCCACCGTGAATCGACCAGTTGTCGCCCTTGATACCTTTATCTTTCTTCCATTTGGGTGGCTCCTGAAGACTGTTATCCAACCAAATAAAATGCAGAGAAGCCCCAATCCAGGCAATACCGGTGATGAGGTGAATCCAGCGAACAATCAGGCTAAACCAGTCTGTGATATAAGCTTCCATGATCAATTATTCTCGCCTTTGTCATATTGTTGTACTCCATGGCAATAGGTTCGCGCGACGGAACGGTCGTCTCCCATCATCATATAAACAAACAGTTCTTCATCGAGCTCGCGACACTGCGTTATTCTACGCGCCATCATGGGCGTGGGTTTGTTATCTAGCACAACAATATCCGCTTCTTTGCCACGTTCAAAATTACCTATGCAGTGATCAAGGTGGGTGGCCTTCGCGTTCCCCAAGGTCATCATGTAGAACGCTTCAAGCGGGTGTAATGAATACCCCTGCATTTGGCAAACCTTATAGGCTTCGCCCAGCGTTGTGAGCATTGAGAGACTTGTGCCACCGCCAACATCTGTCGCAATAGACACAGGCACCCCAGCTTTTTTCAGTTTTTCCAACGGCATCAGACCACTACCCAAAAACAAATTGGAGGTTGGACAAAAAGCCACCCTGCCGCCACTACCAGCAAGCCGTAAAATTTCATCATCACTGAGGTGTATACAATGGCCAAAAATGGACCTGTCGGTATTGAGTCCGTATTGCTCATAGGAATCAAGATAATCCGCAGTATGCGGGTGCACTGTTTTCAACCAGCGTATCTCTTCCAAATTCTCTGACATATGCGTTTGCATCCATACATCGGGAAACTCTTTCAGTAACTGCCCGGCAAGGGTCAATTGCTCAACACTGCTGGTACCAGAAAATCTCGGGGTCACCGCATAACCCAGTCGTCCCTTGCCATGCCATTCATTAATCAGGTCAACGCTGTCTTGGTATCCGGATGCTGCCGTGTCTTGAAGTTCAGGCAAGGCATTCTGATCCATCAATATTTTACCAGCAACTAGTCTCATGTCTTTCGCTAACGCAGCCTCAAACAATGCCTCGGTGGATTGTTTATAACTGGTTGTGTAGACAAATGACGTGGTCGTACCGACGGACAGGGTGTAATCAAGAAAGTCGTTCGCCGAAGCTTCTGCAAAAGATCTTTGCGCGTAACGAGATTCCGCTGGAAAAGTATAGTCATTCAACCAGTCCAACAATTGTGTTCCGTAAGACGCGATAACATCTATTTGTGGCGAGTGAACGTGAGTATCAATAAACCCCGGAAGAATGAGCTGGTTCGGTAGCCATTCGCATTGCGCCAAATCAAAACCCGCACCTGCCAAAGACCGCGCATCATCACAGAGCAAAATTTTTCCATCTTCGACAACCAACACACCGTCTTCAAAGTAAACAAGATTTTCCGGGCTCATCCCGGGGTCACCTAAAAAGTGTGCTATTCGCCCCCGCAGTGCAAAGGCGTTCTCTCGATCGCCAGCCATCAACTTCCCCGATACGTAGAATAACCAAAGGGATTGAGGAGCAATGGCACGTGGTAATGTTCCGTTTCATCAAGCACAACAAACGCTATTTGAATATCTGAATAGAAGCTCGTCTCATCCATGCCGGAGAAATAGGCAGCCACGTCAAACTCCAATCGATAGTTACCGGCGCTTGGTTTTATCGTTTCGCTCCACTCCGCGACGCGTCCGTCGGCGTTCGTGCACCCAATGGCAATCGGCGCTTCGTTACCGACTATAAACAGTTTCACTGATACACCTTCCGCTGGCCTACCGCGGCTGGTATCGAGGATATGCGTTGTAATCATAGGTCTCATTTTTGTACCTTTAGCGTTTCTACCGTTGGCTATTTATTGACGCAGCAATTTCTCAATTCGGAGCAGCGTAATTTCACCTTGCTCCCTAGCTGCATTTTCAATTTCCTGTTCACGGGTATTGTCAATTCTACTTTTAAGCAAACCGAGCATTTCCAACGCAGATTTACCCGTCGCACAAACGATAAAGATAAACCCGTGATCCGCCAGATATTGCTGGTTCAATTCGGCCAGCTCTGTCAGTGTGACGTCATCAGCGTTGGTGATCTGCCCCTGTTCACGATTGGCGCTTACAGCGTATTTGTTTCTCAGGGCGTCCATATCGCCTATCTGAGGATGACCCCCGAAAGCTTCAAGCTTCTCAGGTTCAGACGCCAGTCGCCAGCAATCACTGGCTGCGGCGTAGATTGCCACCTCTGAAACATAGGGTCTCGCCCGATTCATGTCTGAAGCCCAGCGCTCGCAATGACAACAGGACAGAAAAGCCGCGCGAGCTTCATCGTCACTCATCGCATTGAGCGCAGATACGCCAGACAAACCACTCAAGGTTGCTTACCTTCGCCAATGGCCGGGGCTCCTTGCTGGATGACGTGTTTGATGTCTCCCCAACTTAGGCCTCTTTTTGCCAACCGGTCTGTTGTCTCCGGCAGTGACAACAATTGTGCAGCTATTGAAACAGCCACTTCCATTGGCAGTTTTCCATTGAGCCTCAAATCACCAATCGGACAGTGAACCCTTGCAATAGCCTGGTCATCGAAGCCGTCATGTTTCAATCTTTTTTTGAACCTGGCTGCTTTCGTCTCAGAGCCTATAAGTCCCAAAAACTGGAAGTTTCCCTCGTCGAGCAACGCGCGGGTCAGCGCATAGTCTAGCGTATGATCATGGGTGATAATGACAACATATGCGTCAGGTTCAATCTGTTCCAAATACTCAACCGGGTTTTCCATCACAACCGGCTTGATACTCGGCGCGCAAGTCACTGGAAAAAGTTCCTCGCGGCTATCAACCCAAGTCACATGCATATCGAGGCCAGAGACAATATCGACCAGCGAGCTCGCGACGTGACCCGCACCAAAAATTACAAGATTCATCGCTGCCCGAGGAAACACTTCAAACAAGACCGTCATGCTTCCGCCGCAACACTGACTTGCTTCGGCCGCTAAAGGAAAATGATGAACCTGCTGAATCTGCTTTTTTTGTGCCAGCAATTCACGCGCTCTCTGAAGCGCCAAATATTCGAGTTTACCGCCTCCGATAGTATCGAACGCCTGTTCATCAGTCACAACCATCTTGCTCCCTCCTTCTCGCGGAGTTGAACCCGTGGCACCTACAACCGTCACAAGGGTAAACGCCTCGGCGCGCTCATGACACTTGGCCAATGCTTGTTGCCAGTTATGTTTTAGCATTTTCTTCTCCTTGCGCGAGAGCACATTCAGCGCCCTGCGCATTTTGAATCTCACGAATGCAACGATAAACCTCTTCGCTCGTCGCCGGGGCATTCATCGTCGGACTGAGCTTGTAGTCAGCAATACTTGCGCAAGCATCTCTTAATGCACACCAGGCAGAAATTCCTAACATCAACGGCGGTTCACCAACGGCCTTCGAGCGATAAATTGTGTCTTCAGTGTTCGCTTCATCATAGAGCGACACGTTGAATATTGGCGGTACATCATAGGCCGTGGGAATTTTATAATTCGCCGGGCTATTTGATATCAAGTGCCCCTGCTCGTCCCACTTCAATTCCTCGGTGGTTAACCATCCCATACCCTGGATATACCCTCCCTCAATTTGCCCGATGTCGAGGGCCGGGTTGAGGGATTCCCCAACATCATGGAGTATGTCAACCTGCGTGATTCGATATTCACCGGTCCTGATATCAACAATCACTTCGGTGGCCGCTGCTCCATTGGCAAAATAGAAGAACGGCTGACCGGACTGGGTACCAAAGTCGAAGGAAATTTTCGGCGTTTTATAGAACCCCGCTGCGGACAATTGGACTCTGGACATATAAGCGAGCTTCACAATTTCAGCAAAGGCATAGGGCTCACCCTTCACACTCACGATATCATCCGAGATTGAAACCTCGGACTGTTCACATCCAAAATGCTCGCTACAAAATTTTGTTAACCGAAACCTAATTTGGTTAACAGCATCAAGCACAGCCATGCCATTGAGGTCAGTACCTGAAGAAGCAGCCGTAGGCGAGGTGTTAGGCACCTTGTCTGTCCGCGTTGCCGACACCTGAATTCGGTCAAGAGAAACACCCATCGCTCTGGCAGCTATCTGCGCCACTTTGGTGTATAGCCCTTGCCCCATCTCTGTACCACCATGGTTCAAATGAATACTGCCATCGGTATAGACGTGCACCAGCGCACCAGCCTGATTCAAATGATTAGCCGTAAACGAAATTCCGAATTTCACCGGCGTGAGCGCCAGGCCTTTTCTAAAATGCGTACCGTTGTTTGCCGCCACCCGGTTATAGCTGACGACATCATCACGTCGTGATCGATAATCAGACGTATCTTCAAGCTGACCCACTAATCGTCCAAGCACATGCTGTTTAACGATCTGGCCATAGGGCGTTCGATCCCTTCCCTCGCGGTAAAGATTCTTCTTGCGAACATCCAGCGGATCTTTACCCGTCTTTCTCGCAATATCTTCAATCATTGCCTCCGCGGCCATCATACCCTTCGGGCCGCCAAATCCTCTGAATGCCGTATTTGAGACAGTATTGGTCTTACAGCGAAAGCCTGTAATCGAAACATTTTCGTAGAAATAGCTGTTATCAGCATGAAACATTGCTCGATCAACAATGCCTTCAGATAAATCAGGGGAATAACCACACATCGCCGCCAGATCCATCGTCACGCCATGGATAAGTCCATCATCATCAAAGCCCACTTCATATTGATTCCAGAAATCATGACGTTTGCCGGTTTGTACCATATCGTCCTGACGAGGCATCCGAAATTTAACCGGCCGCTGATTCCTCCGGGCAAATATTGCTGCGGTACAAGCCAGCGCCGCAGCCTGCGACTCTTTGCCGCCAAAACCACCGCCCATTCTACGTACTTCAACCTGAACCTGGTTGAACTCTATCGCCAGTACTTTAGCAACCAGTTTTTGAACCTCGGTCGGATGTTGGGACGAGCTAATAATGTGAACGCCTCGGTCTTCGGTTGGCATACAGTGACATATCTGACCTTCCAAGTAGAAATGCTCCTGGCCACGTACATATTGCTCTCCCTGAATGCGATGAGGCGCTTGTTCGATCGCTGCTCGGGCGTCACCCTGTACAAAACGTTTCTCTGGCAATACGAATAACGTTTTTGTCATCGCATCCTGCGGAGTGATAGTCGCTTCAAGCACTTCGTACTCAATCACCGCAGCGTCGACTGACCGCTGGGCAATCTCTAAAGAAATCGCGGCGACGGCAAAAATCGGTTGACCTACAAACTCAACAACGCCATTCGCTAGCAATGGATCGCCCTTGTAGACAGCACCAACGTCACCATCGCCGGGTATATCCGCGTAAGTGATCACATCAACCACGCCGGGGAAGCTACGTACCTTATCCAGCGACAACTTTTTTAAGCGCGCATGCGCGTGTATGGACTTGCCCGTGGCCACATGAAGTTGATTCGGCCACTCAGGTAAATCGTCGATATATTCCGCCTGCCCAGTGACATGTTTCACTGCTGATTCGTGTTGCTGATTGAGACGACTTTCTGGATTGGCGTTAGACATCATCGACACCTCTCAAACCAAAATCTTTCAGCTCATCAACCCTTGGCAAAGATTGACCAAGATACTCAAACAGGGCTCTCGACAACATTTCCGAAGCCATATCCGCCCTGAATGCGGCACTCGCACGAACATCCGTCATCGGTGTCAGCGTTTCAGTTAATATGCGACATGCTTGGTTGACCAGATCCTCAGATAATTTTTCAGCGACCAGGAGTGCTTCGACAATCGGTACTCGAAGAGGAATGGCAGCCATGCCGCCAAAAGCAACGCGCGCATGGATAAGTTGACCCTCGTTTCCATCAAAACAAAAAGCACCCATGACTGATGAAATGTCGTCTTCCAAACGTTTCGAATGTTTATAGAAACGATGAAATCGGTGTATTGATTGCGTGGGTATCCTAATCTCCGAGATGTACTGATGTGCCTGCAACCGCGTTTTACGATAATCCAGATAGAAATCTGACAGCGCGATATGACGCTCAGTTGCAATCGCTTCAGGAGCACATGATCTAATCACGACATCGGCATCCCAAGCTAACAGAACAGGCGGTGTGTCAGCGATCGGAGAGGCAGTACCAATATTCCCTCCGAGCGTGCCACAGTTTCTGATTTGCCTTGATCCAAGCCTGCTTAACAGGTGAACAAATCCCGGTGACAGATCTTTGAACTGCTGTTCGATATCCGTATAAGTCACCGCCGCGCCAATAGTCAATTTACCGTCAGCTTCGGTCATCGCCAACAACTCAGGCACCCTCGTGACATCAATCAGATTTTGATACGCCCGCCATCGCTGTGTAATTTCCAGCGCAAAGTCAGTACATCCGGCAACTATTGCTTTGTTACCCAGACGACCAACCAGTGCATCAAGCGCTGCAAGCGAACGTGGTCGATAATAATTAGCCTCTCCAGCTGCTTCTGCTTCCGAGCTGATAGGATGCGGTCGCCTCAAAATTTCATTTGAGACTTCGTCATCAACCGTGTCACCGACAGCGTTAATGTCGCTGCCGGTTAGCACACTGACGCCCGCTTCGATAATAGGTCGATATCCTGTGCAACGGCAAAGATTGCCTGAAATTGCATCGAGCACCTTCATTCTCGCTTCATCTAGCTCAAGTTGCGCTTTGCGCCCGCTCGCCTGCTCAGCCACGGCTGCTAGCGACATAACAAAGCCCGGCGTACAGAACCCACACTGAGAGCCATGACAATCGACCATCGCGCGTTGAACAGGATGAAGTTGTTGTTCATTTTCAGTCGTTTTCTTTGCGAGCCCTTCAACGGTCACCAAATGCTTGTTTGCAAGTGACCCGACGAGACTAATGCAGGCATTTATTGCACGATACTCCAAGACTCCATCATTATTCGCTTCCCCAATCATCACGGTGCAAGCACCACAATCACCGGATGCACACCCCTCTTTGGTGCCGACCAAACCCCGTTTGCGCAACATTTTTAAAATGGTTGTATCCGGTGCCGGCATAGTCTCAAGATGATCGGACCCTGCTGAGTCAACAATATCGAAGCTGACAGGCTTGTTGTTTAACATGAATTCCACGGGGAATTCCTCATACTTAATGAAGATTTTTATATTTATATAATTTACTGTCTATGTCGACAGTTTTTTGGCATCCGAAGGAATATTTGCATGTTTTCGCATTATTTCGACACTATTTGCACTTTATTCGGAGATACTTTACTGTCTCATTAGTCAGAATTAATAATATTGCACCCTTAAACGTCCTCTATGACTGAAACCGAACCTCAAAAATCCGGCACGATTCGAGATCGTCAATATCAGGCGATTATCGATGCAGCGATCGAAGAATTCAGTCGCCACGGATTCCGCGCAACAAGCGTTCAGGCAATTTCAGATCGGGTTGGCACTTCAAAAGCTAACGTTCACTATTACTTCAAGAATAAAGAAACCTTGTATAGCAAGGTGCTGGACCACATCGTTATCCTCTGGAACTCATCATTCGACCAGATTCGGGCAGATGAGGAACCTGCGGTTGCCCTTGAGCGTATGATCAGAGCAAAAGTGCGACTTTCATACACCCACGCCAGCGCTTCACGGCTGTTTGCAAACGAAATTTTACAGGGCGCAGTTCACCTTGGAAATTATCTTCGTCACACGCAGCGTCAATGGGTAAAGAACAAGGTCAGCATTATTCAATCCTGGATCGACAGCGGCAAGATGGACCCAGTCGATCCGGCGCACCTGATATTCCTCATCTGGTCCTCAACGCAGCACTATGCTGACTTCGAAACACAGGTGCTCACGATTCTCAATCGTGCAGAATACGAAGAAGAGATGATCGATGCCATCGCCGAGTTCCTTTGCCAAGTCATATTGAAAGGCTGCGGTCTGAGAGATTAAATTGCAATCAACTGCTCGATAGGTAATGGTGACTTTTAACACTGGAGCCAGACAATTATTCCGCACTTTGCAACGGGAATTAAAATGAACCGTCTTATCTTTATCCCAATTCGGAACACCAACAATACAGCGTGTGCGATACGCGTGTCAGCGCTGGGCGCCGCGATGATTACTTCATTGATGTGCCTACAACTCGCGTTTTCAACAGCAACTTTCGCAGCCAACGACACGAGCACAAAGAAATCCTTTGAGTTACAAGCGGGCTACAAGCAAGAAATTCAGAAAATCAAATCAGATGAAAAAGTCAGCAAAGCGCTCGCCTATGTCGCAACCGTTGTCGAACGCGCGGAAAGAGAACTCATTGAAATTACTGAGATCCCAGCCCCCCCTTTCAAAGAGACTGCTCGGGCACAGCGGTTTGCCGAAATGCTGAGAGAGGCGGGTCTTACCGACGTTGTGATTGACGAAGCAGGTAATGTCGTCGGGCGCCGCGCTGGCACGCTGGGGAAACGGACGGTTGCCTATAGCGGCCATCTTGACACCGTATTTCCCGAAGGCACCGACGTCACCGTTAAATATAGGGATGGCAAGATGTATGCTCCGGGTATCGGCGACAACGCCCGCGGACTCATTGCTGTGCTCGATGTACTACGCGGCATTCAGCATGCAAAAATCAAGACAGAGGCAGACATCTTGATTATTGGCAATGTCGGCGAAGAAGGGCTCGGAGATTTACGCGGCGTAAAACATCTGTTTAGGGAAGGTGCTTCAAAAATTGATTCGCTGATTGCAATTGATGGCGGCAATGCACAACGAATCGTATATGGCGGGGTAGGATCACATCGCTACAAGGTCACCTTCAAAGGGCCGGGCGGGCATTCATGGGGCCACTTTGGTCTACCCAACCCTCACCATGCACTGGGCCGTGCCATTAATAATTTTGCAAAAACGGCACCACAAGTACTATCTAGTGGTTCAAAAACAAGTTACAGCGTGGGACGCATTGGTGGTGGCACCTCAATCAACTCCATCGCGTTTGAATCTTGGATGGAAGTTGACATGCGCTCCGGAGATCAGACGAAGCTTGACGAGATTGACAAGGTATTTCAGGCTGCCGTTCAGCAAGCCCTTGATCAGGAAAACAAAGCTAAGCTAGGTGGCGATGATCTCACGGTTGATATTGAACGCGTAGGAAAACGCCCCGCCGCACAGGGAAATAAAAATGCAGCGCTGGTGCAGCGCGCCATCGCCGCCACCCTGGCGATGGGGGTAGAACCATCCTTGGCAATAGCGTCAACGGATGCAAACCTGCCAATATCAATCGGAATACCCGCTGTGACTATGAGTCGCGGCGGCATCAGCGGGCGCGCGCACGCACTCGATGAGTGGTGGCAAGATGAGAACGCCTATGTTTCGGTTCAGATCGGCATTTTAACCTTGTTGGCAGAAGCCGGCTTGGCAGACTAGGCATCAGACTCACCAGCGCCTGCGATCGCAGCGTCAAATCTCTGGGACTCTGAATCATAATAGGCTACCCTGAAACGTCTCTTAAGGGCGTCTGACCGCAAGCATATGAGTTATCGTTGGTACATTGTCGCTACAACCCTTGTGAACCAAGCGATCAGTGTCGGCATTCTCATTTACTGCTTTGCGCTATTTGCCGTACCCTGGCTGGAGCAATATTCCGTCAGTCGCGGTACTGCAATGCTGGCTATTTTCTCGTTGCAACTTGTCGCTGGGCTTTCTAGCCCGTTGCTCGGTCGACTACTCGATCAGTATCCCATAAAAAATTTGGTCATTATTGGCGCAACCTGCATAAGCGCAGGGTTGCTGTCGCTGTCACAGGCAACCCATTTTTGGCAGGTTGCACTTTGTTACGCCACACTGCTACCGATAGGCATGGTACTTTCCGGCACCCTCGCCTCTCAATCGCTCGTGAGTAAATGGTTTTCTTCTGACCGCAGCATGGCGCTCGGTATCTCGGCAATGGGTACGTCCATCGGGGGCTTCATTTTACCCTTTGTCACCGTCTGGCTTTTTGACAGCTATGATGTTGAGACGACACTCATTGTGCTCGCCATATTGTCGTTTGCCATATTGGTCCCCCTGAACTTAGTCGTGCTGAGGGTTCAACCCCCCGCCGCACCGGAGCCAGCAGAAAATATTGCGAGTCTGGACACAAAAAACTGGACAAGTTCAGCGATTCTGACAACGCGCACATTTTGGATTCCAGTACTCGGTTTCATACCAGTAAATGCGGCCTTCGGCGGGGTTCAGTTCAATTTAGGTGCCTACGTCGGAGATCTGGGATTCGAGCAGCAAATAGCGGCACAACTCATCTCTATTACGTCAATTAGCATGATTGCCGGCAAATTCATTTTTGGCAGCCTGGGTGACAAAGTTGATCATCGAAAACTCTACTGGCTGATGTCAGTGTCGCTCGGGCTCTCACTCTTTTTATATCAGGGCGCGCCTGGCAGGATCGAACTCACGCTCGCTGCAGCGCTCCAGGGTCTCGCAACAGGCGGCATGCTGCCTATGATGGGCATTATGTACGCTAGCCGGTTTGGTACCCTGTCATTTGGCAAGGTTCTAGGATTCGTTAATCTGTTTCTTATGATAGGCAGCTTTGGGTCTCTCTTCAGTGGTTGGATGTTCGACACCATGCAAAGCTACGACTTCGCATTCTGGACATTTTTCGTACTGCTTGTGCCAGCGGCGATTGCCATGAGGTGGCTGCCCGCACCGGCAAATCAAAGTGAGTCTCACTAGATGAATAGTACAAGCCTAAGTCAGGCCTACGAGTAAACCATTTGGATCCAAGACAAATGTCGATCAAGCCGCTGATGGGCGCATTGCTGCAAACAAATTGATGCAACAGCAAACATTCAGCCGTAAAAAATAGTTATATACCTGTGTCAGGGCCAGCCCCGGGTAAAGTATAATTCGGCGATGGACAAAGCTGAAAAAAGCACTTGGATTAAGAATCCGCTTAAGGTCTGGACCGGAAATCAACTGGGCTCGACACACAGCGCTGATGGCGGCATTGTGGTATCGGGCGACCGCATTGTTGAACTCGTGCCTCAGGGCGCCACGCCCACGCGCAACATCCACAACACCCTGGACGCATCGGGATGTGTTGTGATGCCGGGACTCATCAACTGCCATCACCATTTTTATCAAACGCTGACACGCGCATTCCCCAGCGCACTCAATAAAGAACTGTTCGATTGGCTGGTGAGTCTCTATCCCGTCTGGGCGAATCTCACCGAGGAGGCAATCTCGATTTCCTCGGAGCTGGCGTTGACCGAAATGCTGCTATCCGGCTGCACAACCGCTGCTGATCACCACTATGTGTTTAGCGACAAAACACAAAACGCAATTGACCGGCAAGTCGAAGCTGCCGAAAAAGTTGGTATGCGGGTCTTGCTAACCCGGGGTTCTATGAGCCTTGGGAAAGATGAGGGCGGCTTGCCACCGAACGAGGTTGTGCAAACTGCCGATAAAATTCTGCAGGATAGCGAACGACTCATCAATGCATATCACCAACAGCATGCTGGCGCGATGGTGCAAATAGCGCTTGCACCCTGCTCACCCTTTTCTGTCACGACCGACTTGATGAGAGACAGCGCCTCACTAGCACGCAAACATGGCGTACAGCTACACACCCACCTCGCAGAGACTGAAGACGAAAATGCATTTTGTCTCGACATGTTCGGACTACGTCCGCTGGATTATTTGGAGTCAGTTGGCTGGCTTTCCGATGATGTCTGGCTCGCTCATGGCATCCACTTTAATGATCAAGAAATTGCCAGATTAGGCAAGGCCAAAACTGCGATATCCCACTGTCCAAGTTCAAATATGGTGCTAGCTTCAGGGCTATGCCCTGCAAAAGACCTGCAGCGGGCAGGCAGCCCCGTTGGACTTGGTGTCGACGGTTCTGCATCAAATGATTGTTCAAATCTGATGCAAGAGGTTCGCCAAGCATTCATGCTACAGCGCCTAAAATATGGTTCGTCCGAATTCACACACACAGATGCACTTCACCTTGGCACAAAAGGCGGCGCTGAATTAATGCGCAGGACAGACATCGGCGAGTTGGCTGTCGGCAAACAAGCGGACATCGCCATGTTTAGTCTGGATGAAGCTCGATTTGCGGGTGCCGGTGATCCATTGGCTGCACTGGTTCTCTGCGGCGCACACAGGGCCGAGCACGTCATGGTTAACGGTGAATGGCGAGTCAGTCACGGAGAACTGGTGAGCGGGGATTTGACTTCACTAATAGAAAAACAACGCGCCGTTGCGGTCGCTCTGGCCTCTTAGGTCGGTCTTTTACGCGTCGGGTAAATTTATTTCCATTGTTATCCAACGCTTTTCGATCGTCGATATACTCATGCTATTTTTAGCAAACTTCTCAACGTTGAAATGATATAGCCACTATGACCCGATCAAAAATATTTCCCCTGTTGTTTCTGTTGTCCCTGTCGGCAGATGCCTTTGCGTTGGACCGCGAATTATCCAGATCTATTTTCGCGGAACTGATCAGCATCGATACCACCAACGAACACGGAAATACCACGCGGGCAGCGCAAGCAATGAAAAACCGCTTGTTAGCCGCAGGTATTTCCGAACAGAACCTCTGGCTTGGTGGCTCAGCACCGGATAAACAAAATCTCGTGATGAGAATGCCGGGAAAATCTTCCTTGGATCCAATTCTGCTATTGGCGCACCTCGATGTTGTTGAAGCGCTTGACGCTGACTGGACCATTGCACCATTTCAGCTCACCGAGAAAGACGGTTATTTCTACGGCAGAGGTACCATGGATGACAAGTCAATGGCGGCACACTTTGTCACCAATATGATCGAATACACACGTGAAGGCTGGCAACCGGAACGAGATATTATCGTCGCCCTAACGGCAGACGAGGAAGGCGGCAACCACAATGGCGTCCGTTGGCTACTAAAACATCACAGGGAAAAAATCGATGCCGCGCTAGCAATTAATGAGGGCGGTACAGGACTCATCATCAATGGTCGTTACAGAACCAACAATTTACAAGCAAGCGAAAAGACCTATCAGACCTACAAATTAACGGCCAGGAATGCCGGGGGACATAGTTCCCGACCCGCTAATGAAAACGCTATCTATGATCTTATCGATGCAGTGGGCGCCATTCGAAAATATGAGTTTCCGTTGCAAATTAATGAAGTGACTCATGGTTTTTTTACACAAACCGCAAAGATTGTAGATCAACGCCAACTAAGGGAAGACTTAACTGCAATCACAAAAAAGCGCCCTTCAAAACGTGCGATTAAGCGATTGAGCGCGCAGCCCTATTACAATGCACTGCTACGTACGACCTGCGTTGCCACCATGCTGAGTGCTGGGCACGCTGAAAATGCACTGCCACAGACCGCTGAGGCGACGATAAACTGCCGCATTATTCCAGGCGTTGAGCCTTCCGCGGTCAAAGCGCAACTGAAGAAAGTTATTGCTAACCCGGAAATCGAGATCACCTCAGTCTGGGACACGATCTGGTCATCACCCTCTGATCTCAGTCTGGTGATGCCAGACGTCGAAGCGGTGACGACTAGCATGTGGCCAGGGGTTATCGTCGTGCCTGTGATGTCCACCGGAGGCACAGACGGCACATTCCTGCGTGCCGAGGGCATACCGACATTCGGCGTAAGCGGCATATTTACTGATGTTGACGACAACCGGCAGCACGGCAAAGATGAACGTATCGGGGTAAAACAGTACTTCGAAGCGCAGGAGTTTATGTATCGCCTGGTCAAAAAAATTGCGGGCCCCCGCCTACCGTAGGGCCATAGAATTATTCCAACGACTGATAGGTCTCCCATTCAAATCGCGGCATGCAGACACTAAAAAACACCAGGTCTTCATGACCATCATTGGTAATATTCTGCGGCGTACCCACTGGTATTTGAACCGTGTCGCCGGCGTTCACCTGAATTTCGCTGTCACCCAAAAACATAAGTCCCTGTCCGCTTTCCACTACATACCATTCCGCTACCGTTAAACGGTGCTTTTCAGTGGTTATACCCTGCGGCACCCGACACCGTGCTAAAGAGAAAGCAGGATTGCTTTGATGATTAAGGTATTCAGTCACGTGCAATCTTTCACTGGTGAGCTCTTCCAACAATGGCGCTTGGGGTTCATTTCTGCTGCTGGAAGAGCCAGCCGAAAACACTTCGCTGGTCATCTCTTTTTTTAGCAAAGCCAACAACGTGTCAGCAAACATATTATCTGTTAAAGCCATATTTTCCTCGAAGACTCATTGGCAGGTTTAGCATCTTTTCAACGTTCGGATGATGCACTGACTGATAGAAAAAGTCTCGCATCTTGCTTATTTGGATTATTGGGCTGAATATACAAGAACATGAACCCTGCTCAACCGTCATGCGATTCTTTGAAAAAGCATCTGACCTAGAAGGCCTGGCAGCTAAATAGACCCTATCAATAGAACATGCGAATAGAACATGTAAATAGAACACGTAAATAGAACAGGAAAGCTAGAACGAGGGTTCAACAAACAATCATCAAAACCAACAAACAAGAAAGGAATCGCTCACTATGAGATTAGCTAATCGGGTTGCAATTATTACAGGCGGTGCAAGCGGCATGGGTCTGGCCAGTGTGTTTCGATATCTAGACGAGGGGGCCTGCGTGGTTGTCGCCGACTTTAACGAGACAACAGGTGCAGCAGCGATAGCCGCAGCAACGGCAAAGGGGTATGCCGACCAGGTCTCATTTTTCAGAACAGACGTCGCAAGCGAAGATGATATTGCCAATCTGGTAGACCACACATTGAGCCGGTTCGGCCAGCTGGACATTATGTTCAACAACGCCGGCGTCGGTGGTGCGATCGGACCCCTGACAGAGACCACGGTAGCGTCTTGGGATTACACTTTCGACGTGTTGGCTAAAGGTGTATTTCTCGGCATCAAACATGCCGCTATCGCGATGCGCGCCGCAGGCAAAGGGGGATCTATCATCAACACTGCGTCAATCGCTGGATTAAGTGGCGACGCGGGCCCCCTTGTTTACTCTGCAGCAAAAGCAGCAGTGATATCGTTAACAAGGTCCTCCGCCGTTGAACTCGCGCCTGACAAAATCAAAGTGAATGCAATATGTCCTGGGTTCATCGCGACCCCACTTGCAGACGGAGGCAATCCTGAGGCGACTCAAGCAAAATTCGCAACGTCTCAACCCTGGCCAGACTACGGCAGAGGCGAACACATCGCCGGTGCAGCATTGTTTCTTGCCAGCGATGATTCAGAATTTGTCACGGGAGAGGAGATCGTTGTCGACGGCGGCCTGACAGCAGCCGGTCCTGAACTTTCACGCAAAATGCCCAAAACCTCCGGAAGAAACGCCAGAGTGTCCGGTATTACCAAAGGATCAACAGGCGAACCGCCTGAAGTTAAAAGACTCTAATCATGCAGACTTCAGATGACGAAGAAAAACATGACCGATGACAGTCGATCATCATAAAATTGCACCACCCGTCATGAGCGTAATTTTATTAATCCCGGCAGATGCTGACGTACTGATGATCAGTGCTGCTTTCATTTAAACCAGCAAAACCTGAATATTTCGCTATCCTTTAACATTCACTCAGGTCAAAGCCTATGTCCAACAGCATGTCCGATCCATTTACACTCATCGATCAAACCATTCTTGTCACCGGCGGCGGTGGTGGTATCGGTGCAGATATCGCTCGTCAGCTTGCACGCGCAGGGGCGACCGTCATCGTGCATTATCGTCACTCAGCAGAAAACGCCGAGCAAGTCGTCGCCGACATTCTGGATGAGGGTCATCTGGCCCTGACCATGCAGGCAGACCTGTCACAGGAGAACGAAACCCGCGGTCTCTTCGAAAAGTTGGCCGCAAGCGGGTACCACCTAAACGGGCTTGTGAACAACGCGGCTAGTATGGATGTCTGCGACCTGCAAGATATGAGCTTGGAACAATGGCAACAAATGAATCAGACGAATATGGATAGCGCCTTTTTGACAACACAATTATTTGCAGCGCAGCCAAAAATTATCGACGGTCAAAGTGCAATGCGGGCGATCGTTAATATCGCTTCAATTGAGGGTCTAGACCCGGCACAGGGTCACAGCCATTATGCGACCAGCAAAGCCGCGATGCTGATGTTCACCAAAGCAACCGCTCTGGAACTCGGCGCTTCCGGTGTCAGGGCAAACTCAGTTTCACCGGGACTGGTCGAGCGCGAGGGCATACGCGACCAATGGCCCGAAGGGGTCGAACGTTGGGAGGCAAAAGCACCAAGCGCCAGCATGGGCAAACCGCTCGATATCGCCTACGCAGTTCAATACCTCTTGTCACCTGCTGCGGCCTGGATTACTGGCGAGAATCTGGTCGTTGATGGCGGCATGAGCGCGACGAGCCACTGGTAACCGAAGGTTCGCCGCTTAGGTCGACGACAGGGCTAACTGTGCGGCTTTATTCTCCCGCATTATTACCCATAAATAGGTAAACTGTTTCACTCATAACGCTTAAAGACGGGGAAATCACCATCACTCTGAACAGAACCCAGCTACTCGCCATTTGCCTGCTTGCAACGTTCATTATCTCTGGTCTGGTGACCACAATGGGGTTAATTATTCCCAGCGCCGCGACGCACTTCGATGTGGAAATCACAGCGATGGCCTCGCAGTTCACCTGGTTCACCGGGGCAGTGTTTGTTGGGTATATCCTGTCCTTTGTCGTTTTCGACAAGTTCTCCATCAAACAAGTGCTTATCACAGCCTATATCACCTGTATCGCCGCTATTCTGCTGATCCACTTTACTCAGGACTTCACCATGCTTGCTGTCTGGTTTGCCGTGTTTGGTGTCGCAATAAGCCTGGTTGCCTGCGGCTCCAGCACCCTGATAACGCAAATCTGGGAAGGCAAAGCCCGGCAAACGGTACTTGTCGCACAGGACGCGCTATTTAATGGCGGCGGCGTCATTTTCTCAATGACAGCGACCTGGTTTGCCGCGGGTATGTTTCAGTTTAGCAGCACCTATCTCGTCGTCGCAGGTATCATCATCTGCACACTTGGCATGATATTCACTGCAAATTTTGACCGAGAAATTATTTCTACCGAGTCTGGCTCGTCACAGGTTAACACCCCTGAGGCCGAACTCATCAAGACGCAGTGGAACCTCGGCATCATCATGGTCGGCATCAGTTTGATGCTATTCATGCTCGCAAAAATCGCCATGTTTATCTGGGCACCACAATTTGTTGAACAAAAATTTGAGGTGGGCGGTGCAGTTTCTGGCGAGTTTATGTCGAACGTCTTCACCGCGGCACTCATCGGTTCGTTAGCAGGCACTTGGCTTGCATCACGCATGAATGTGAAATACTTGCTCTACATATTTGTATTGGTTTCTACGGTTTCTGTCTGGCTGCTGACGTCAACCGATGATATTGAGCTGATGTTGTTGCTTGCCTTTGCCTATGGCATATCCATTTCTGCAACCTTCAACGCTTATATGGCATACGCACTTAGCTTCGTTGCAATACCCACTCACCGCAATATCGCCTACATGCTTGTGATGTCTGCGCTGGGTTCCTCACTTGCCCCGGTATCCAGCAGCATGGCAGTTGACCTGACAGGAGATATAGCAGATGCCTTACTGTTTTGCTTAGGCATTCTCGTGCTGGTTGTTTTCACCCTGGGCATTAGCGAGTTCCTGAGCAAACCAGTAGCACAAACAACCGCTGGCACAAACCCCGAGGCAAGCTAGAACCATCGTGAACCTTGCACACATTCCAAAGCTTGACCTGAATTTACTTGAGCAGAACAACAACCCTGAGCCAACTGACTTCAAGATATTGGGTTACTCCGTGAATTCATGGTTGAAGCAGGTAGATCGCTTAGGACCCGTTTTTCAGGCAAACCTAGATGGTAATGACAGTGTCGTCATTGCAACTGCTCAGGCTAACGCTCAGGCATGGAAAACGCCATCCGGATGGGCATACCGGCCGACAGACGCCGGCACCTTTTTTCGCAATCAGATGGGTAACGACCACATTTCTGCGCTCGATGGTGAACCCCACCGACGACTTCGCAAGCTTGTGCTTCCTGGTTTTGGCGCAGCAGCATTGCAGCGGGACATTAAAATTGCCGCAGACACGATCACCTCAGGTTTCGCAGACCTTGCGGGTCAGTCTACCAATATCCATGAAACACTGTGTCGACTCTATGCGCAGTCATTTACAAAAACCCAGATCAAAGTGGACATCAGCGAAGCACAACTCGCGGTGTTAAATCGTTTTGAGGAAGAGTTCATCAACGGCTTACAATTGTCACTGGCAGATCAAGCTAAGTGGTTTCAACGAGACAAATATCAGCAGTTGAGAAAAGAGGCTTTTGACTACTTCAATCGTGTCGTTCTGGCGCGCAAGTCCGGAGAACCCAAGAATGATTCGCTAGCCATCCTGTTGGGCCGAAAACTCCCCGACGGGTCCGCACCATTAATGGATCATGAGCTGGCGCAGGCGGTTTACTTTCTCTCGGTCGCCGGCGTCGGCAATGTCGCGAATCTACTTTGTCCTCTGATGTGGGCGATTCAGGGTACAGAATGGATACCCCGGCTCCAAGATGAACTCAAAGGGTTCACGCCGCAAAAACTCACGGGCATGAAAGACTTTCCGATCATGCGAGCCCTGATCACCGAAGCAGAAAGATGTTTTGCGCCGACAGAAATCGTCCCCAAACGCACGGCAGTGGATATTGAAATTTTGGGTAAAAACATTCCAGCCAACACGCTGGTCAGCCATCTGCATGTTATGTCACATTTTGAAGCAGCACGCTATCCGGACCCGCTAAAGTTCAAACCGGAACGATGGCTAAGCGAAGACCTGAGCAAGCCCAATGCTTTCGGCGGTGGTAAACATATGTGTCTGGGCATGGGTGTTACCCGGGTCTATATGCCGCTCACTTTGGCTTTAATTTATACTGAATATGATGTTGAGATTACCGAACCACCGGTATCAAAATCCCTCGAACCAGACTTTGAACCGGCGCCGCGATCTACCGTCATGAATACCCGGCTCGTTAGACGCCAGCCTTAAGGCGAACACACAGCTCAACAAAACTGTCTACATCCGCATCGCGCAGACCGTGTTCAGCGTCTGTGATGATCATATCCGCATGTTCACTAGAGGGTTCGACAAACTCACTGTGCATCGGCACCACCTGCGTAAAAAACTGACGTTTAATGTCATCAGGTGTTCTACCTCTTTCGACAATATCGCGCTGGCTTCTGCGCGCGTACCTGACGCCCTCTTCACACCCAACGAAAACACCATAGTCTGTCCAGGCTCTTATGGCTGGAGCATGCAGCACAAGGATACCCTCGATGATAACAAGCGCCTTGGGCGTCAGGGTTTTGGTTTCAGCTATTCTTGTATGGGTCGAAAAATCATAGATAGGGGTTTCAATACTATGACCCTGTTTCAGAGCGCCTATATGCTCGCCCATTAACATAAAATCCAGCGCATCCGGATGATCAAAATTCACAAGGACCGGATCGCCTAAATTAGGACGATAGTAATCATCCTGGTACACAACCGTGCAGTGCTCATCACCAATTGTGGTTCTCACCTTTTCGACCAACGTTGTTTTCCCTGAACAGCTGCCACCAGCAACCGCTATCACCACCGCACCTGCCAAATTGATACTCCTTAACGTCATCGCCCTTTTTGAATCACACATTATCCTCTGGTACGCAGGAGTATGCCAAGACGGCAGCGCACTTTTTACGTTAGTATCTGTCTATGGCCCGTTCCCCCGAAAATAGAGACATACTCTCCGTCACTGACCTCAATCGATCTGCCCGCAGGTTACTTGAGGGCGAATTCCCCATGATTTTTGTCGAAGGTGAGATATCCAATCTGGCAAAACCTTCTTCTGGCCACTGGTATTTCACGCTTAAGGATGAAAAAGCCCAAATTCGATGTGCCATGTTTCGCAATCGGAATCAGGCGATCCGGTTCAACCCGGCGAATGGCAACCAAATTGTTGTGCGAGGAAAGATCAGTCTGTACGAGGGCCGAGGTGAATTTCAGCTCATTGCTGAGTTTATGGAGGAAGCCGGAGATGGCGCACTGCGCCGCGCGTTCGACAAATTAAAAATGCAGCTAGAAGCAGAAGGCTTGTTTGCCGAGCAACACAAGCAAACGATACCTGCCATGCCAAAGCACATTGGCGTAATTACCTCGCCAACGGGTGCAGCGATACGCGACGTATTAAATGTACTGGAGCGGCGCTTTCCAGGCATAGAAGTATCAATTTTGCCAGTCGCCGTTCAGGGTGAGGATTCACCCCAGCAAATAGTCAATGCCATCGGATTAGCGAACAACTATTATCATCCGGCACTTGCGGCCGAGTACAACAATACTCCAATGGACATCCTATTGGTCACCCGCGGCGGCGGTTCGCTCGAAGATCTCTGGTCGTTTAACACAGAGCCTGTGGCTCGCGCCATTTTTGACAGCGGTATCCCTACCGTCAGTGCCGTTGGCCATGAAACAGACATTTCGATCGCCGACTTTGTCGCAGACCTGCGTGCACCCACACCATCTGCTGCCGCAGAGATGATCAGCCCAGACCAACAGGAATGGTTACAAACCTTTGTAAGATATGAGCATCTGCTGGCAACCATTTTTCAGAACCAGATTGACACAGAACAAAAAAACCTCGATCACCTGCGACGCAGACTCAGGCATCCGGGGCAAAGGTTGCAGGATCTCAGCCAAAAGCTTGATGAGCTCGAACTCAGACAACGGCGGGCCTTTGAACGCTACGTCGGCCAATTCCAATTCGATGCTACTCGCGCGCGACTCAATCAGGCCATGCAGCGCACACTGGAACGCGCGAATGGTCAACTGGCGATCACCACGGGCAAGCTAGAGCGTCCAGACCGAAAAATTCAGGCGCTCACTAGTCAGCTCGAAAGGCTGAGTACAAAACTCAGTCAAGGCTCATCCACACAAGTTGAGCGTCTAAAAAGCAGGTTCACAACCGCCACAGGAAAACTGAATGCACTCAGTCCACTGGCGACGCTCGAGCGGGGATACGCGATCGTGAGTCAATCCTCGGAAGCACCCGGCACTGATGCACATGCTTCCCATGTGTTGCGAGACGCTTCGAGTCTGAAAGAAGGTGACGAGATCCACGCTCGGCTCAGATCAGGATCACTCAAAGCCCGCGTGCTTTCCGTCGATGAATCCTGACATTATCCTCGAAACCCAAAGACTCAGACTCCGCTGCTTCACTCAGGCGGATCAGTCTTTTATCTTTGCACTCGTCAATTCATCAGGCTGGATACAATTTATCGGCGACAGAAAAATCCAGACCCTGCATGATGCTGCAAGCTATATTGATACATTAATCGACGCCTACGAAACACATGGGTTTGGGCTCTGGTGCATTGAATCCAAACACACTAACAAAGCCATCGGCATGTGTGGATTAGTCAAACGTAATTATCTTGACGATGTGGATATAGGGTTTGCGATGTCACCGGAACACGCCGGCGTCGGCCTGGGTTTCGAAGCAGCCTCTGCTACCCTTGAGTATGCAAACAAAAATTTAGGCTTTAACACCGTCGTCGCGATAACCGATGAGAACAATCAGGCTTCGATTGGTTTGTTGAAAAAAATCGGCTTGAATTTTGATCGTATGATCCGCGCACCGGAAGACAGTAAACCATTACTCCTTTTTAGTCAGGATGCGCAACCGCAAACTGGTGCCGACGAGCATCAGCAGGCGCTGATTGACGCGGTCAATCAGACCATGCCATTTGGAAAATATGCGGGTGAAAAGTTGATCAACTTACCCGAACCCTATCTGGTCTGGTTTCACAAGGAAGGTTTTCCGAATGGAAAACTTGGACAGCAAATGGGCTTGATGTATGAAATCAAGCTAAACGGGCTAGAGGGCATGTTGAAACCGCTCGTTAACGCCCAGCCAAGCACAGGCAAACCCGTCAAAAAAGGGCGACTACGCTCTTAGGCTAGAAAAGATAACAGGCGCTTGCGAGGAATATAATTTCCACGCACTGAGCGACGCTTTGATTCTCGGAACGTCGAAGCAGACATTGAAATTTATAATAGGTACTCATTATATGGACAATTCAACCACCCTAGTCGCATCCACGATCAAAGGCATGCATCATGTGGGTATCGCGGTAAGCGACGTCGAAAAATCAGTAGAATTCTATCAATCGGTCACGGCCCTAAAGAGAATTGACCACGATAATATCGCCGGATATCTACCGGAACCCTGCGAAAAATCCGCTGTGCTTAAGGGTCCGAACGGATATCTTCAGCTCATGCAATTTGCCGGACCCACAGATCTTTCTGAAGTCCCGGTTGCCGGTCCCGGCGTTACACATCTTTGTCTGCAGTCACCTGCCGAAGATGCGCTATTCAACAAGTTTATTAACAACGGTGCAAAACCGGTAAGCAAGGGGGATCAACCGATTGACTTGAATGGTCAGGGCGTACGTTACGGTTATGCCAGAGATGCAGATAACATCATGTTTGAAATTGAGCAGCTTGATCAACCCCGGTTCGAGGGCTCGATATGGATCGCACATATCGCCCTTGTGACGCCAGACCTTGATCAATCGGTGGCGTTTTATCGCAACCTTTTAGGCGTCGAAACGTACGGACTTGTCAACAAAGTCATGGGCGAGCGATTTGATGAAGTCACGGGAATAGAGAACGTCCGAATTCGCGTTGCTTGGTTTAATACGGGCAATATGGTGCTCGAAATTTGGGAATATGTTAATCCAAAAACACCGCATCCTGGCGAGCCGTTACCCTTTAGTAAAATAGGCTATAACAAAATCGCGCTGGAGGTCGATGATCTCGAGGCAGAACTTTCGCGCTTAAAGCGTATGGGCGTTGAATGTTTAAATGAACCAGAAGAAATAAACGGCATAACCGAGGTTTACTTCAGAGACCCTGATGGCAACCTTATCAGTTTGCTCAAACCCAACCCCAGTGCCGAAGCCGGCGTTGCGAACCTAGAGCACATACGATGGCTTCCTTCTCCGTCGAACCCAACAGCCGGCAAATAATTACCCGGCACAGATCACCGGGCATCTATTACTGGACATCTATTACTGGGAAAAGAATGCCAAGAGTTTGTCATTGACCAGCGCTGGCGTTTCCAGCATTGGAGAATGACCTGCTTCAGCGATTCTGAAAACTTCAAGGTTTGTCACAAAATCGGGTAGATCATCGATAAACGAGGAGACAAAGGTCTGATCGGTTTCTCCCCAAATTAATAAACCGGGAACAGAAGTGCTGGCGTGACGAGAAGGCCAATAGTCTTCCTCTGTGATATTGCCAAGCGCTGGGATATTAGCCCTGTACCAATTGATACCGCCATCAACAGCACCCGGTTGAGCTAGCCCCACTCTAAAAGTCTCATCGTGTTCCTCGGTAAAATGTGACAGTTTTCGCAAATTTGCAAAGGCGTTTTGCCACAGCAGGTTGGCACCATTCTCAGTCATTTGCTGATGGACCTTTCCGCTTCGCATGGACCACATGTAGGAGGATCTTTTCTGCTGGTCCTTGTTCACTTCCAACAGACCCAACAATTGGTTGGTCGGTGGCGCATTAATACCGACGACCTTTAACAGCCGGTTTGAGTAATTTTGAGCATATGACCAAGCCAGCGCACCGCCCCAATCGTGACCTACCAGATAAAATTTATCATCACCGGCCAGATGTCTTGCGAATTGGTCAAGCAGCGCAGCGAGATTTTCCAATTTATATAATGAAAGGTCCTCAGGTTTTGAAGACAAATTAATACCCAAACCATCAACAGCAACGACCCGATACTTTTCCTGAAGCGCGGTCATCTGATGATGAAATGAAAACCAAAACAGCGGAAAACCATGGTAAAAAATAACCAGCGGACCTTCACCTGCTTCAGCGTAATGAAGCCTGATTTTGCCGTTATCAAAGTAACCTTCTTTAAAACCACTCATTTTTTTCGCCGTCCAATCTGCGCATCTCTCATCTTTTCCGGATCGGCTACCTTCGCCTTTTCGTGGTCAGCCACTTCAGGGGGAACATAATAGTGAAGCTTATCTCCCTGATAGGCTTCCCACACACAACTTGCTACTTCATCAGGGGAAAGTGTTCTCCCTGCATCTGTTCTGTTTACATTGGTTTTTGCTGCATTGGCGATAGGCTTCATCTCGCCCTTCACGTATCCGCGGGTTTCCCAGAGTGGCGTGTCGATAATACCGGGAGACACATCTGCTGCTCTAATGTCATGGCGCGCAAGTTCGACACTCAACGCTTCACTCAAACTCTTGACCGCCGCCTTGGTCGCTCCATATGTCGCCAGACCTGCGGTCCCAAAGGATGCCGCTGAAGAGGCCGTGCTGAAGCACAAACTATTGGGTGTTTGTTTGAGCAGTGCCATGGCCGCATGGACGCCATTTAGCACCCCCACAAAATTAATATTGACTGTGTCTATGACCTTTTGAAAAGGTAAGTCCTCAATTTTGCCAAAAATAGCGATCCCTGCATTGTTGAAAAGGATATCCAAACGATCGCCTGAGGATTGAGCAAACTCACTGATCACTTCATCGTAGGCAGGTTTGTCACTGACATCGAGCCTAGAAATAAAGCAGTCACCTTCGAATTGATCAGAAAGCGAAGCCAGCCCTGCCTCGTCAACATCTGTAGCGCCGACAAACCATCCGCGGTCGTGGAACTGAACTGCGGTCGCTCTGCCAATACCACTGGCTGCACCAGTGATAAAAATTGATTGTCTTGTCATTGTTTTTCCAACAGATTTTAATGTGTAGATAGAATACTGGATCAAAAATATTCATGGAGGGCGGGTTTACCGTAACTTCACCACAAGAAAATTCTGCGGTGTCACGATCACGCAATACAGTACACGTAGCACCACCATCTCTCAATGGCTTTACACCGTAAAGGTCTGAATTATCAAAAAACCGCTTACGCTCAGTATTCCACATTGCCCTAACGAGGCGCCTCGTCGGCATCCGCGGCACAACCCAACACAATTTCGTCTTGACGCTGACCGAGCCAAATTTTACATTGACCATTCGACATTATCGGTCCGAGCAACACATCATGCGAAATGACGCTGAACTTCTAGATCATATCCTCAATCATATTGACAACGGCACGACTGATCTGGGTGATGAAGATTGGTATGAGCCGGTAGAAAACTACGCGTCTCAAGATCGATTTGACGCAGAACTGCGCCTTATGCGGCGGCTACCCATTCCATTTTGTCCCGTTGCAGCCTTACCAGAGCCAGGCTCTTATGTTGCGAGAAGTTCTGCCGGCGTGCCTCTGGTCGTGGTCCGTGGACTGGATGGCACGATCAGAGCATTTCGAAACGCCTGTCGTCACCGCGGGATGCAACTTGCAGAAGGATCGGGTTGTACAAAGATATTCCGCTGTACTTATCACGGTTGGGCATATCGACTGGACGGCCAGCTTGAATATATACCGCATGAACAGGGCTTTCCTAACATCAACAAAGATCAGAATGGCCTGGTGCCCGTTCACGGCGTGCATATTCAGAGTGGTCTTGTCTTCGTCACGCAGGACGAACCCATTGGCCCGGGCGCACTGGAATCATTACCTGATCTGCTGACAGATGACCAAATTGTGTTTGATTCGGACGAATCACACGATGATATCAACTGGAAGTTAACGGCTGAGGGCACCCTTGAAGGCTACCACATCAAGCCTACACATCCGGAGTCATTCTATCCCTATGGGTATGACAACCTAAATGTCATTGAAATGCAGGGGCCGAATGTCAGAGTCTGTTTTCCCTTCAGACGCATAGAAAAATTACGTGATGTGCCTCGCGAAAACCTGTCACTGGATCGCATGGTTACGCTGGTCAATCGCATATTTCCGTTTGCATCAGTCACGAGACTTGCCCAGCACTATAGTGTGACTTTCGCGGAACCCGAGTCTCCGACTCGAACGCGGTATTTCAGTTATCGGCTTACACTGCCGAATCCTGAGGGTGGCGTCGCTACCGACGAAGCGCTGGCGCGCGCTAGAAAAGATGTGTCATTTCTTTCTGATACGGGTAATAAAGAAGATGCCAAAGTCGTCAGCGATATTCAGGCCGCGATTGGTTCCGGGGCTAACACGCACTACTTGTTTGGCCGGTTTGAGTCAGCAATAGGCCACTTGCACAAAAACCTCGCGGAGTATCTCGAGAAGCTGGCACAATCTGAAAAAAATAACGTTCGCTAAATTCAGACAGCAATTTACCGCAGAATAGCGTGATAGCTAGTGTCATCGGATACTTCTGCTATCGCCGCAAACAACATCGGGGAATCGAAATTATTATAACCGACTGAAAGGCGTCGGAGGGATTCTCGCTACCAGCACATAGCCTTTGATGACGCCGATAAGACTGGGTAGAAAAAACGCGATTATCCAGAGAATATTATTTACACTGGTTTGCTCAGCCAACAATTGAACTCACATATGAGCCTTTCTACCCGCATCCTCATCAGCCTTGGTCTCGGACTAGCAAGCGGCATTCTCTACTCTCTTGTTGCACCGCCGAGCCTAGGCTTTTTGCCAGCAATGATCGAACCAATAGGTGCACTATGGGTTAACGCTATTCGTATGACGATCATTCCGCTTCTCATGTCGCTGGTCGTCACAGCGATCGCAGGGCAGAAAAACTCAGGCATGATCGCCCAACTGGGCTCCAGAACGATCGGCCTGTTTATTGTTATGCTGGTGTTCTCGTGCCTTTATACGTTACTGGTGGCACCGGTTTTACTGTCGTTTATTGATATCGATTCCGCCGACAGCGCAGCCCTACTCGCCGCAACAAATGCCACCGAGGCTAGCAGTGCTAGTCTGCCTCCTTTTCGGGACTGGTTTGTCAATCTTGTGCCAACCAATCCATTCAAGGCAATGGTGGATAACGCAATGTTGTCACTAATGATATTCACCGGTTTGTTCTCCGCATCGTTGCTTTATATTGAAGAGGCCCAGAGACAACTTTTCGTTGATTTTTTTAGTGCAGTAAAAAGTGCGATGTTTGTGTTAATTCGCTGGGTCATGTTGTTGGCGCCTATAGGGATATTTGCACTGGTGTTCCCATTGGCCGCGACGCTGGGCATGACGGTGCTCAATGTGCTTGGCACGTTCATCATTATTGCCTGCGGTCTACTTGTCGTGGTGACGCTATTGTTATACCCCACCACCGCAATTTTCGGTCGCGTGACTATGCGACAATTCGCAAAAGCAGTCGCACCTGTACAGATTGTCGGCTTTGGCACGCGTTCATCGTTAGCATCTCTACCAGCGACTTTTGTTGCAACCAAGGCGCTCGGTATTTCAGAGCGAGTATCAGGTCTGGTCCTGCCTATTGCGGTCACCCTGTTCAAATTTGCATCGCCCATTGCGCGCACGACAGGCACCTATTTTGTTGCCAACCTCTATGGGATTGAACTAGGCGTTATCGAGTTGTTTATTATCGTTGCGGCAATCGGCTTTCTAAGCGTCTACTCGCCAGGCATACCCAGTGGTGGGTTGCTGATAATGGCGCCAGTATATGTTTCGCTGGGTTTACCCGTGGCCGGCATTGGTATATTGATCGCCGTAGACCTTGTTGTAGATATGTTTATCACTGTCGCTAACGTCACCGCAAACGTCGCCGCAACAACCATACTTTCACGGGACGAACGTCAGTCTCTGTCGCTCTAATTTGACGATGCATGCAAGTTAGTTTTTGCTGTGATACGCTCAGGATTCGCGCAAAACATCCTTTGAGGAATAATAAATGCGAATCTACCTGTTACTCCTGTCTGCTTTGTGTTTTCACGCGCCATTTGCTCTGGCCCAAATAAGTCCTGAAACGATCACCAGAGAGACCATGTCAGAGCCTAGCGACACGTGGGTGATGGTGAAATCATCATTCGGACCCCACTATATTTTTGATGCAGCAACCGGTGATATGCACGGTATGTTGTCGTTAACAAAATTTACGCCTTCCGTACAACCACACCTCGGTCGCAATGAAATATATGCCGCTGAATCGTACTATTCGCGGGTAGACCGCGGAGAAAGAACCGACGTCGTGACTGTCTATGACAGCAAAACACTCAGCCCGACCGCAGAAATCAAAATACCCAATAAAGTCGCCGCATTACCTTTCAGGCAATACATTGGCTTGCTCAATGAAGATAAATACTTGGGTGTATTCAATCTGACGCCGGCTCAGTCAGTCAGCATTGTCGATGTCGAGGACAGGGTCTTTGTTGGGGAGATTTCGACCCCTGGTTGTTCCTTGATCATGCCATCTGAAAATCGTTCATTTATGCAAATTTGCGGCGATGGCACACTCCAATTGATTACGCTTGATACCAAGGGTAAAGAGTCTGCCAGAACACGTTCCAAATCTATCTTCGATATAGATGAGGACCCGGTATACGATAAGCCTGTGCCAACACAGGATGGCTGGCTTCTGCTTTCATTCGAGGGAGAGGTATTCGAGGCGACCTACAACGAGGAAAAAATTGCATTAACTGAGCCTTGGTCGATTTTGACGAAAGAAGATAAAAAGGCGCGTTGGAAACCCGGTGGAGGCCAAATTCTTGCCTATCACAAAAACCTCGACCTGATTTTTACCCTCATGCATCAAGGTGGCAAAGATACTCATGAGGATGCGGGAACTGAAGTCTGGGTTTTTAACAAAGAGACCAAAAGACGCATATCGAGAATTAAGCTTGAGACTCAGGGAACCAGTATTCATGTTGGACAGAGCAACGAGGCTTTATTGACTGTTACCGCTGTCGATTCGACCTTACGAGTCTATGACGTCGCCAAGACCAAGCCCGTTAGAACAATCAAACAAGTGGGTAGTTTTGTGACCTTTATACAAGGCTTTCAAAGATGATCGGCGAAGTCGTGTTCGATGAAGTTGTCTCTATCGTCATCGCCTGCTGCATGTTTGTTCTATTCGCTACTGCAGGTATACACAAACTCAACGACAGGCAGACATTTCTAGCAACATTGAACGACTATAGATTAGTACCCCCGTCGATCACACCAATGCTGTCGTTCATTGTACCGATTTTAGAAGCTTGTCTGGCGCTGTTCTGGATTTTTCAGTTACTACAGCCGCTAACAGCTATTATTAGTGCGTCATTACTATCTATCTATACGCTGGCCATCGCCATCAATCTTGCACGAGGCCGAACCCATATAGACTGCGGGTGTAATTTTTCAGCCGTGGGTGAAACCGGTTCACTGATATCCCCGGCATTACTACTGCGCAATAGTTTACTCATTCTCGCTATTCTCGGCACCTTGCTCCCCACGGCACCAAGAGAGTTGGTGTGGCTGGACTACGCGACTATTGTCGTCACCACACTCGTCGCCGTCATCTTCTACATCAGCACTTCGCAACTTTTAGCGAACAAGACGGCGATCGCCACCTGGAGATATTGATGCAAAGTGCGCTAATTATTTCAAACTTTATCCTGTGGCTCACAGTCATAGGATTATCGGTACTTGTTTTTGCGTTAACCCGGCAAGTTGGTGTCCTCCACGAGCGTGTAGCGCCGGCAGGTGCCTTAACACCGACTAGCGGCCCCAAAATTGGCGAATCAACCACGGCGCTTGCCACAAGTAATCTTGCCGGGGGAAAACTGACCATTGGTGGCGCATCTGAGGGCGCATCCCTCGTCTTTTTCGTTTCGCCCACATGCCCGGTCTGTCGCAATCTAGTGCCCACCGCAAAATCATTGGCAAATTATGAGGACGTAAATCTAATTTTTGCCAGCGACGGAGATTCACTCGAGAGCCACCAAAATTATGCCAACGACCTGGAGATAGATTTTAATGCCTATGTCTTGTCGCAGGAACTTGGGCTTGGCTATGGCGTGAGCAAGTTACCTTTTGCTGTATTAATCGCCGAAGACGGCACCCTCGCCAGCAAAGGACTTGTGAATACTCGAGAGCATCTGGAGAGTTTGTTTGAATCCATGCGGACCGGAGTCGCAACCCTGCAAGACTATGCGCTTGAAATGGAAAACGACGCTAACGAACCTGTCAAGGAGTACAGCCCGTGAAATTAATCGAAAAGAGCCTGAACTGGCTAGACCAGACCACGAACAAGAAGACACGTGTACTGGCACAGAGAAGTTCCAGACGAGGTTTTCTGGGCAAAGTCAGCACCGCACTTCTTGGCGCTAGTGTACTACCGCTATTACCGGTCGCCCGCGCCTTTGGCGCTGAGGGTCTAAAGGAAATTGGTGACCCACAGAGCTGCGACTACTGGCGATATTGCGCACTGGGTGGCATGCTATGTTCGTGCTGTGGCGGCAGCATGACTTCTTGTCCTCCTGGCGCTGAACCTTCACCCATCACCTGGGTCGGCACTTGCAGAAACCCCGTTGATGATCTTGATTATCTCATTTCTTACAATGACTGTTGTGGCAAACCGGTATGCGACCGGTGCTTTTGTCACCGTACTGAACGAGATAAGCCGGTTTATTTCCCCGCTAAAGCAAACGACATTCTTTGGTGTTTTGGTACGGAAAGTCAGGCCTATCATTGCACCGTTGCGTTGGTCATCGGCAAAGCCTAGCGCCGCTGATCATAAGTTGCTGATTGCATGAAAAGTTTGACTCGCCTTTTTATCGTCGCCTCGCTATTTTCCGCTAGCGTCACAATACAGGGCAGTCCAAGAGTCAACTATCTCCTGCACTGCAGTGGATGCCATCTTCCCGACGGGCGTGGTTCACCGCCCGCTGTGCCGTCACTAATTAATGACTCGGGGAAACTAGCTGCCATACCAGCGGGCAGAGACTATCTGGCCAGAGTACCTGGCGCATCTCAAGCACCCATTTCCGACCTTGAATTGAGCGAGGTGCTCAACTATATCCTACTGAATTTCAATGGCGATGTTCTGGCAAAAGACTTCACACCAATCACTGAAAAAGAAGTGGCAAAATCAAGACAAAACATACTCGCGGACCCATTGAAGTATCGAGAAAAACTCTGGCAGCAATATCGATAGCTTGCCCTGTTAGCCTAAATATCCAGCGTAAAAAGTGCGCTTCCAACTATCAAAACCCGTCAAAAATCTCTTGATCAAACCTTTTGTTAAACGTAAGTTCACAACTTCATTTTTCAGTTTGAGATTATTCCGATGAGCCGAGACAAGCACCAACTTGGCAAGCACATGTTAGCCATTGTGATAGGCACACTGCTCTGCTGCGAGTTTACTCTGGGTCAGTCAGCAAAAACTGATCCTGTTGAACCACCGGCATTTATCGACGAATCAGACATCACCTGGAAGGTTAACGATTTCAACGTGGCTCGCTGGAAGACGCTAATTGGAGGATCCGAGGGTGGCCAGTTGGATAACCCTGACATCCAGTTTGGTCTTTGGCAGTTGGCGCCGGGTCAGACTTATCACAGCCATAAACACACAGCGCCTGAGGTTTATTATATTCTCTCCGGGCAGGCGGAATGGACGGTGGGCGGCATAACAAGAAAAGTTTCGGCCGGTACGGCAATTTATACACGTCCAGGAAAAATTCACAAAATGGTAAACCTGACCGACGAGCCAGTTAAGACGATCTGGTTCTGGTGGGCACCGGGCGGCGAACGAGAGGTATTTAACGGCGAATATCTGTTTACAGAACCCGCGCTGAATCTACCGGAAAAATCGGGTTTCCAAACCGGAGATCAGGAAAAACTGCACTAAAATCTCAACCACCCCACGGCTCTGTTGATCTATATTCCCTTGCGAATGCGCGGTGACGCCATCACTAACAACCTCCGTATCAAAGATTATCGACGGCTTTCTAACTTAGGTCCTCAGTGTTTGCGCAGGTCGCTATCGATTGGCTTTGCGGTTTATACTTCTTGTCAAACGCGAATACACAGCCGAACACATAACAATCAAACCAAAAGGTAACTTATGAAAGATTTCTCAGGAAAGCTCGCGGTCATTACCGGTGGCGGCACAGGCATGGGTCGTGAACTGGCAAAACAGTTGATTGCAGAGGGTTGCGATGTTGCGATATGTGACGTCATTGAGGAAAACATGGCGGAAACACTCCGTCTCTGCGAGTCAGAAGCGCCGCAAGGTATCCGCATCACAGCGCACAAATGTGACGTCTCAAACGAAGATGAAGTCAAACGGTTTCGAGACGATGTTCTGGAACAACACGGCCGGGATTCGGTCAATCTTTTGTTTAACAACGCTGGTATCGGCTCCGGGGTCAGCTTTGTTGATGGCGACCGAACTGAATGGGAGCGCACCTTTAACATTTGCTGGTACGGCGTTTACTACTGTGCCCGCGCCTTCATTCCACATCTCGTTGCTGCCGACGAAGCACATATGATAAACACCAGCAGTGTGAATGGGTTTTGGGCATCACTAGGGCCAGGCTCAACACACACCGCGTACAGTGCCGCAAAATTTGCCGTGAAGGGGTTTACTGAGGCACTGGTCACGGACTTTCGGATAAATGCGCCGCACGTCAAGGT